>JBFMBT010000053.1:0-26698 GCA_040754875.1 Verrucomicrobiota bacterium
CGTCCCGCTCCAGCATCGCTTTTCCCGGGGAGGTCAACGTCGGCGTACATACTTCACCGGCCGCATCCCGCCGGGATCGGATTCCCACAACTCGCCGATCAACACCTTCGCAAAATAGACCGCCCACTTCTTTGCCCCCAGCGGTTTGAGTCCCACCGGATAGCCCACGAACGCTTCGCCCACAAAGCGTTTGCGCCCGCGCCATTTGATCTGCCCATTGCTGCGTACCCGACGCACCGCCCAACGGCGCGGATAGCTCAGGACCGCCCGGCGCAACGGCCCGGGTTTGGGGCGATAGACCTCTGCTGGCACCCGCTGCCCCAACCCTTCGTGCGGACGCAGTTCGTTGTAAATATATATCCAGCGGTTGGTCCGTCGTTGTTGGGCCCGCAGGTTGCGCGACGCCGGGCGCGTCGTCTCCGCCTTGAGTACCCGATGCATCTGCTCGTGCGCTCCATTTTGTTCGGGATGCCCCGGGGCAATGAATTCCACGCCCATCCCCAAGGCCGTCCACCAGGCGCTCAGGCGCGTCAGTCCAGCCGGGCCGGTGGAGCCAAAAGGCTGGCCATTGTCCACCCGGATGGCCGTCGGATAACCGTAGCGCCGGAACAAGCCCAGGAAGATCCGTTGGACCGGCCGCCAACTCTGAGTGGCCAGCAAACGAATACCCAAACCATAACGGCTGAACAAATCGCGCACCGTCAGCGGTTGGACCCGCCGGCCATCCTGCGTGCGAAACCAGCCTTTGAAATCCACCGTCCAGACCTGGTTGCTGCGCCGCGCCACCGTCAAGGGCGAGCGCTCCAAAGATGGTCCACGACGGGGGCGTTGGCGCACGCGACGGTTCAGTTTCAGTCGCTTGAGCCACCGTGCCACCGTCCGCGCCGCAGGCGCCTTTTGACCGGGATAATCTTTGCGCAACCGTGCGGCCAATTTCCGGCTGCCCCAACTGCGGTGTTTTCGGCGCAATCGCCGAAGCCGCGTCACCCACTGTTTGGACATTTGCTGCGGCGACCGATGCGGCCGCCGCGTTCGATCCTCCAAACCTCGGACTCCTTCCCGCAAAAAACGGGCCTTCCATTTGTAGCCGCTTCTGCGGCTGAAGCCGAACTTCCGACACAACTGCGACATGCTTTGTTGGGCCTGCAACGCCAATTTCACGAACTCCAGCCGTCGCGCCAAGGTAGTGATCTTTTTCCACGCCATGCCCGTGGAAAAGGCCCGAACTCAAATGAAAACTGTTACCCATGTCTATGCCCGCTTTGTTACCCATGTCTTGGCACGGTGCCTCCCTCGCCTGCGGGAGCGGGAGAGGGTGGCCCGCCGAGGGCCGGGTGAGGGCCGTGGGGTCGCAAACTGTTCCTGCGGTGAGGGGGACCGCAGTATTGCAAATCCGCCCGCTGCGAATGCAATCCCCCCGACTCGGCGGACCTGTTTCATCTCCGGACCGAGGCTGTCCCCAAGTGGCATGCTGGCCGCCCCAGGTCGCGCCTTTCCAATCCGGCCGGAATCAGCCATCCTAGCTCCCATGTGGGCATTCTTGTTCATCGTCGCCATCGCCGGCCTGGCGGCCGTGCATTGGTCGTGGCGGAAGCGATGCCGGGAATTGAACCGGGTGCTCGACCGTTCGATGCGTGAAGTCGAAGCCCTGAAGGAGCACCACCTGGAAACCCTGGCCCATGAGCACGCGCAACAACAGGCGTTGTTCAACAGCATGACCGAGGGCGTGTTGCTGCTCGATCAGCAGGGCCGTGTGCGCCTCATCAACCAGGGGCTGGAGCGTTTGTTCAACCTTTCCTACGACATCCGCGGCCAGACCATCATGGAAGCGTTCCGCATGCACGAACTGCGCGACATCGTGAATCGCACCACGGTGGAAGGCCACGTGCTCGCCGAGGAACTCGATTTGCCCGGGCTCGACAACCGTTGCCTCCAGGTCAACGCCGCCACCATCCTCAACCGCGAAGGCAAGCATCAGGGCATTCTCCTTGTGTTTCACGACCTCACACGCCTGCGTCAGTTGGAAAATACCCGCAAGGAATTCGTCGCCAATGTCAGCCATGAATTGCGCACACCGCTCTCGCTCATCAAGGGCTACGTCGAGACGTTGATCGACGGCGCCAAGGATGACCCCGCCGTGGCCATGCGTTTCCTCCAGACCATCGAAAAGCATGCCGACCGGCTCACTTACCTGATCGAGGATTTGCTGACCATTTCGCGGCTCGAGTCGGGCCAGATTGTGTTGAACATGCAGGCGGTCGCGCTTCGGCCGTTGGTGGATCGCGTCGTCATCGATTTCGAGTCGCGCACCGCCGAGAAGAAAGTCGCTATTCTCAACCAGGTGCCGACGGAATTAACCGTGCGCGCGGACGCGGACCGGCTGCAACAAGTGCTGTTCAATCTCGTCGATAACGCCATGAAATATGGTAAGAACGAAGGGCGGATTGAAATCAGCGCCAAAAATGCCGGCGAAGACAAGGCCGTGGAAATGTGCGTGGCGGACGATGGTCCGGGAATTCCGCCCGAAGCCACCGAGCGGGTGTTCGAGCGCTTCTATCGCGTGGACCGCGCGCGCTCGCGTGAACAAGGCGGAACCGGCCTCGGCCTGGCGATCGTGAAGCACATCGTCCAATCACACGGCGGCGAAGTGTGGGTGACCAGCGACCCCGGCAACGGCGCCAAATTCTATTTCACCCTGCAACGGGAATGAGAGCGAAACCGCGGGAAAAATGTTGTTTTCCCGACGCCACCACTTAGCTTTGCCCCGGATATAATGAAGACGTTCGCCGAACTGAATTTCCCCGGACGCCTGATCGCCGTGGAAGGACTCGACGGCTCGGGAAAATCGACCCAAATTTATCTGCTGAAGCGCTGGCTGGAATTGCAGGGGCTCAAGGTGTTCTTCAGCGAATGGAACTCCTCGGCCCTGGTGAAAAGCGCGACCAGCAAGGGCAAGAAGCGCGAATTGCTCACCCCCACCACCTTCAGCCTCATCCACGCCACCGACTTCGCCGACCGTTACGAACGCCAGCTCGTCCCCTTGCTCCGCGCGGGCTACATCGTGCTGTGCGACCGCTACATCTTCACCGCGTTCGCGCGCGATACCGTGCGCGGCTGTCCGGCGGAATGGGTGCGCGGGCTATACGGCTTTGCGGCGCTTCCGGATCTGACGTTCTTCTTCAAGTCCTCGTTGAACGTCTCCTTGCAACGCATCCTCGATGGCCGGCCGGAATTGAAATACTTCGAAGCCGGCATGGACTTGCGCTTGTCCGGCGATCCATACGAGAGCTTCCGAATCTTCCAGGGCCGGCTGCTGGAGCGATATCTCGCCATGAGCACGGAGTTCAACTT
Organism: Verrucomicrobiota bacterium; assembly: GCA_040754875.1. Taxonomy (GTDB): domain Bacteria; phylum Verrucomicrobiota; class Verrucomicrobiia; order Limisphaerales; family JBFMBT01; genus JBFMBT01. The sequence continues at coordinate 3,352 of JBFMBT010000053.1, forward strand.
CCTGGTCGTGGACGCCGAACAACCCGTCGAGGCGCAACAAACTGTCGTGCGCCAACTCGTGGCCGGCAAGATACACCTGCCTGTTTACAAACTGCCGGCAAACTGATTTCTCCCGATGAACGAAGGCAAACCCAAACCGCAACGTCGCAGCGCAAAAATCCGCGTGGCCGATGCACCGCCGGGCGTCATTCCCGTCCCGCCGCCGACGCCCAAGCGCTTCTTTGGGCAGGGGATCCCCGGGGTGGACCTCGCGAAGCTCACCGGCAAGCTCATCGTCGTCGAAGGCGCCGATGGCTCGGGACGCTCGACGCAGATTGCGCGCCTGGTGGAATGGCTGGAAGGCAGCGGCCATGCCACCGTCCAGGTGGGCTTGAAACGCTCCACGCTCGTCAGCGAGGAATTGGAACGCGCGCAACAGGGAAACATTTTGAGCAACACCACGCTCAGCATGTTCTACGCGACGGATTTCGCCGACCAGTTGGAAAACATCATCCTGCCTGCCCTGCGCGCGGGATTCATCGTGCTGGCCGACCGCTACGTTTACACGTTGATGGCGCGCAATCTCGTGCGCGGCATGGACGAAACATGGATCAAAAACCTTTACGGCATCGCGCTCGTGCCCGATGCCGTGTTCTACCTCAACGTGTCACCGGAGCAACTGGTGCAGCGCAATTTTGCGAAGAATCACTCGCTGGATTTTTGGGAAAGCGGCATGGACCTGGGCCTTTCGCGCGACATGTTCGACAGCTTTTTGAAATATCAAGGGATGATGGAAAAGCAGTTCCGCCGTTTGCAAACGGTGTACGGCTTCACCATCGTCAACGGCAACCGGTCAGCGGACGAAATCAGCGCCGAATTGCAGCGGTACATCCGCACCATCCTCGCAGGGAAATAAACGCTTATGGCCGAAGGAAGCAACAAGCAGGAACACGTCATCGGCGTGGATCTGGGCGGCACGAAAATTCTCGCCGGTGTGTTCGATGAGCAATTGAAACTCGTCGGCCAGTACAAGATGAGCACCAAGGCTCAGCGCGGCCCCGAAGGGGTCATCGAGCGCATCACCCGCTGCGTGAAGGACGTCATCGATGAATGCGACCTGGATCTAAAACAAATCCGGGGCATCGGCATCGGCGCGCCGGGCGCCGTGGACCCCGAGAAAGGCACAGTCATCTTCGCGCCGAACCTGGCCTGGGAAGATGTGCCACTGAAGAAAGCACTGGAAAAGGAACTCGATGCGCCGGTGTTCGTGGAAAACGACTGCAACATCTGCACCCTGGGCGTTTACGAGGCGGAATTGAAAGGCAAGCCGCGCAACATGGTCGGCATCTTCCTCGGCACCGGCATCGGCGGCGGATTGATCCTTGAAGGTAAAATGTACGCGGGTTTCAACCGGACGGCCGGAGAAATCGGCCACATGGTCATCGAGGTGGGCGGCCCCAAATGCGGCTGCGGCAATCGCGGCTGTTTCGAGGCGCTGGCCAGCCGTACAGCCATCTTCCGCAAGATTCAGACCGCCGTGAAGGAAGGCCAGAAAACCGTGCTGACCGACATGCTGGGCGAAAATCTCGATGACATGCGCAGCGGCGATCTCCGCAAAGCCATCAAACGCGGCGACAAATTCGTCGAACACATCATCGAGGAAGCCGCCGAATACACGGGCATCGCCGTCGCCAATCTCATCAACGTCTTCAACCCGGACACGGTCATTCTCGGCGGCGGCATCATGGAACAGTTGGAGGAGGAAATGATGGCCATCATCGTCGAAACCGCCCGCGACTACGCGCTGGCCGGTACGGACAAAGGCATCGACATCATCGCCTCCAAACTCGGCGACATGGCGGGCATCACCGGCGGCGCCGTCCTGGCCCGTCGCCAGACCAGCGCAAAATAACCCCCACCGCTTTTCCCATGTCTGCCGCCAACCGCCGCGCCGTCATCGACATCGGGACCAACTCCGTCAAACTCCTCGTCGCCGATGTGACGGCGGATGGAATCACTCCCGTGTTGGAAACCAGCGAACAGACGCGTCTGGGCAAAGGCTTTTACGACACGCGCCGTCTGCAGCGCAGCACACTCGATCACACGGCCACAGCCGTTAAACATTTTGCCGGCCAGGCGCGAGAGCTTCAAGCCGCCTCCATACGCGTCATCGCCACGAGCGCCGCGCGCGATGCGACCAACGCGCAAGAATTGCTCGACTCGGTTCACGGGGCTTCCGGTCTGGAAATCGAGATCATTTCGGGCGAACAGGAAGCCGAGTGGGCCTTCAAAGGCGCGACGTGCGACCCCGCCCTCGCCGGCAAACTCGCCCTCGTGCTGGACGTCGGCGGCGGCAGCACGGAATTCATTCTCGGCAAGGAATCACACCAGTTTTTCAGCCGCAGTTTCCCGATTGGTTCCGTGCGCCTGCTCGAACAGTTGCGCCCGGGCGATCCCCCCTCCCCTGAGGAACTGGCCGAATGCCTGCGGCGTCTGACTCAATCCATCCGCGCGGAAATCAAGCCCGCCATTGATCAGGCGTTGATTGGCCAGGCTGCCACTGATATTCGGCTCGTCGGCACCGGCGGAACAACTTCCATCCTGGCGCGCATAGAACATGGCATGACCGATTTCGACCGCACCCGCATCGAAGGCACGCATCTGGCGCGCGCCAAGATTCGCGCGCATCTGGAACGCTTCTGGTCGCTGCCGCTGGCCGAACGCCGGAACATCGTCGGCCTTCCTCCTGAACGCGCCGACGTGATTCTGACGGGCACCGCGATTTACGACGCCGTGATGGAAGAATTGCGCCTCCCGGAACTGGTCGTCAGCACGCGCGGGATGCGCTTCGGCGCGCTGCTGGAAAACTCCTTCAAACCCGCCGCGCCTCCGGCGGTCGCCCCCGCTCGATAAGCCGCTCATACTCCAGTTGCAGATAACGATCCGTCATGCCGGCGATGTAATCGCAAACCGCGCGATGCAATCCTTCCTTCCGTATTCGCTTGCGCGACAATTCGCCAATCTCCTTCGCATGCGCCAAATAGAAATTGAACAGCTCTTCGAGCATCCGGACCGCCCGCAAATTCGGCTGATGCACCACCGGATTGTAGTAAAGATTCTGGTACAAATAATCGCGCAACTCCAGATTGGCCTCCCGCTGGCGCTCGCTGTACCTCACCAACGGCTTGGCCTGTGCTCTCACATCGTCCGCACACTGGACACCGGACTTCAGAATGCGCTCCTCCGCCGTGTGGACCACGTCCTTCACTTCCTTGTCGATGATGCAACGAATCGTAAAATAACGCCGGCATTCGTCCGGCAGCTCACCAAAATCCTTGCGCACTATCCGCGCCGCCTCCGCCCACACGCGCACCTCTCGCTTCAATTCCTTCTCCGTCAGCAAGCCCGCTTCGAGACCGTCGTCCAGGTCGTGGCTGTAATACGCAATTTCATCGGCGACATTCGCCACTTGCGCTTCCAACGACGCCGATCGGGTGGTGAAACCCTTGCGCCCGCCGGGATGATCGTAGCTCGTGCTGTGCTTCAGCAAACCCTCGCGCGTTTCCCACGTCAGATTCAAACCGGGGAACGAAGGGTACTTCTGCTCCAACACCTCGACCGTGCGCAGGCTTTGGCAGTTGTGCTCGAAACCGCCGTGGCCCTTCATCAAGCGGTTCAACACCGCCTCGCCCTTGTGCCCGAACGGCGAATGCCCCAGGTCATGCGCCAGCGCGATGGTTTCGGCGAGGTCCTCGTTGAGTTTGAGCGCGCGCGCGATGTTGCGGGCGATCGCCGCCACTTCCATCGTGTGCGTCAGCCGCGTGCGCAGATGATCCCCCGAGCCGTTGAGAAACACCTGCGTCTTGTATTCCAGCCGGCGGAAGGCGCGCGAGTGAATCACACGGTCGCGGTCGCGCTGATAGTGTGTGCGCCAGTCCGGCGGTTCCTCGGGATACTCGCGCCCGCGCGTCTCGGCGGACAATTGCGCGTAAGGCGCCAGCGATTGTCGCTCTCTCTCCTCCAATTCCTGGCGCGTGCAAGGCATGGAAGGAATGGGCGCCTAGTTCGTGAGCAGTTCCTGCACCGAGACGCCCTTCAACTCAAAGAGCCGCCGGATCGTGTCCTCGATCAGGTTGTTCGGACACGAAGCCCCGGCGGTGACGCCCACCGTGATGTTCCCGGCCGGCAGCCAGTTCTCGGTTTCCACTTCCTTGTGTTGATGCTGGTTGTAGTGCTGGATCACCCTGTCCGACATCTTGGCGGCGTTCTTGATGAAATACGTCGGCAGCTTCGCCTCGCCCATCTCCGCCAGGTGCGATGTGTTCGAGGAATTATAACCACCGATGACCAGCAACAAATCCATCGGCTCGCGCAGCAACTTCTCCAGCGCGTCCTGCCGGTCCTGCGTCGCGCCGCAAATCGTGTCGAAAAACCGGAAATGCTGCGGCAGATTCTCCGTGCCGTACTTCCGCTCCATTGCCGAGCGGATGCGACGTTGCACCTCTTCCGTTTCACCGCGCAACATCGTCGTTTGATTGGCAACGCCGACGGCCTCGAGGTGAACATCCGGATCAAATCCTTCGGAATACGCGCCCTTGAACTTGTCGAGAAACTCGCGCTTGCTGCCGCCGTTCAGGATGTAGTTGCACACGTAATCCGTCTCGGCCAGCGTGAACACCACCAGGTAATGCCCGCCTCCCGTCGCCAGCGTCTGCGAACTTGTGGCCTTGGTTTCCTCGTGCCACGCCTTGCCGTGAATGATGCTCGTGACCTTGTCCTTCGAATACTGGCGCACGCGCTTCCACACGCTCATCACGTCGCCGCACGTTGTATCAACAAACTGGCAGCCCTTTTCCTCCAATTTTCGGCGCATCACCACTTCGGTCCCAAACGCCGGAATGATGACGATGTCCCCGCTCTTCAAATCTTCGATGTCTGCATCCTTTTCCTTGCCGGAAAGAAACTTGATGCCCATCGCGCGAATCTGGTCGTTCACCTCGGGGTTGTGAATGATCTCGCCCAGGATGTAAATCGGCTGGTTCGGATACGCGCGCCGCGCGGCATACGCGAGGTCAATCGCCCGCTCCACGCCGTAACAAAAACCAAACTCCTTCGCCAGCTTCACCGTCAGACGTCCGGGCGCGGAAAGCACATGCCCATGCGCGCGAATGCGGTCCACCAATTCGCTCCGATAATGCGACAGCACCTGGGCCTGCACGGCGGCCATGATGTCGGGACGGCGGAGATTGATCTTTTGGGGCGGCGCACCGGGCGCTTGTGTCGTCATAACAAGCCTAAGTCTAACAACGTTCCCACACGCGTCCAGCCGAAAGCCCGGCCGACCGCAGGATCAGTGCGTCATTTCGTCAGGACGCGGAAACCGCATCCCTCTCCTTGGGGAGAGGGCTGGGTGAGGGGGACCGACGCATCGCCTGCCTGCCATGCACCGGATGGAAATGCTTCAACATCGCAAACCCGTTCGCAGGCCGGCACGCCTAACTGACCAGCCAGGTCAAAATCGACTTCTGCACGTGCAGCCGGTTTTCCGCCTGGTCGAAGATGGTTTGCGCATGCGCCTCGAACGTCTCATCATCGATCTCCTTGCCGCGATAAGCCGGCAGGCAATGCATCACCAGCGCGCCCGGCTTCGCCCGCTGCACCAGCGAGCGGTTGATCTGATAACCGCCCAACGCCTTGATGCGCTCGGCCGCTTCCGCCTCCTTGCCCATCGAAACCCAGACATCCGTGTACAGCAAATCCGCGCCCTCCGCCGCGCCCGGCAAATCCTCGGTGCAAATGATCTTTCCGCCGCCGGGAAAATCAAAATGCCGCGCACCGCCCGCCGCGTGAAGATGTGTCGCGCCCGCGCGATGCAGCAATTTCTCGTCCGGCTGATACGCCTTCGGCGCGGCGATGCGCAATTCAAAACCCAGCTTCGCCGCGGCGAAAATCCACGACGCCGGCACGTTGCACGCGCCGTCGCCCACGAACGTCACCACCTTGCCGCGAATCGACCCGCGCTTTTCCTGGTACGTGAAAATGTCCGTCAAAATCTGGCACGGATGCTCGTCATCGGTCAGCGCGTTGACGGTGGGCACTTTCGAGTATTCGGCGAATTCCTCCACATCGCGCTGCGCGTAAGTGCGGATGACCGCGCCGTGAATCATGCGGCCCAGCACGCGCGCCGTGTCCTTGATCGGCTCGCCGCGCCCGAGTTGAATATCGTTCGCGTTCAGAAACATCACCTGTCCGCCCAGCTCGCGGATGCCCACCTCGAAGGAAACCCGCGTGCGCGTCGACGACTTGGAGAACAGCAGCGCCCACGTCCGGCCTGCCAGCGGCTGCGTGACGTGATTGTTGCGCTCGCGCTTGACGGCCGTCGCGCTCTGCAAGATGTCTTCCATCTCACCCGCCTTCAACTGTTCCAACGACAACAAATGTTTCATTCCTGGTGCCTCAAGGGTTGCGTGTGAAAAGACAGTATGAATTGCAGAATGCGTTCAAATCTCAAGCCTATTTCCGTGACAATTTCTGTTTCCCTTACGCGATGGCTTTCACCGTCTTTTCAATGATGCCAATCCCCTCCTCCGCCTCGGCCCGTTTCAGGTTCAACGCCGGCAGCAAGCGCACCACCTGCGCGCCCGATGGAATCGTCATGAGCCCCGCATCGTGCAACCGGTTCACGAATTGAAGCGACGCCGCCTTGTCCGTTGCGGCAAACGCCGGAATCGTCTTCGCGTCCGCCAGCTCAAATCCCAGCATGAATCCCAGCCCGCGCACCGACTTCACCACGTGCGGATACGTCGCCGCCAGCCGCAGCAACTCCGCCTTGAGCCAGCCGCCCAGCTCGCGCGCGTTGTCCGCCAGCCGGTCGCGCTCGATCACCTCGATGATTTTCAACGCCACCGCGCATCCCAGGGGCGTGCCCCCAAACGTCGTCCCGTGCGTGCCCGCCCCCAGCACGTCCGCATATTTCTCGCGCACCCAGAATGCGCCGATGGGAAACCCGCCGCCCAGCGATTTCGCCATCGAAATCGCATCCGGCAAGAAACCCTCGCCTTCCGGCAGCCCTTCGAGAATTCGCTGAAAGCTCTGAAAACGCCCCGTGCGAAAATGCCCGCACTGCACCGCGTCCATCATCAACAGCAATTTCTTCTCATCGCATAATTTCCGCAGTCCCAGCAAATACTCCGTGCTCGCGGGTGTGATGCCTCCCTCGCCCTGGATTCCTTCCACGAGAATGCCCGCCGTCGCCGGCGAAATCGCCGCGCGCATCGCTTCCAGATCGTTATACGGCACCTGGCGAAAGCCCGTGACCATCGGCTCAAAGCCTTTCTTCACCTTCTCCTGACCCGTGGCCGCGATGCCCGCCAGCGTGCGCCCGTGAAATGAATTGATCGTCGTGATGACTTCGAACCGGCCTTCGTCATGGCCAAATTTGCGCGCCAGTTTGTACAGCCCCTCATTTGCTTCCGCGCCGCTGTTGCAAAAGAACACCTTGCCCGCGGCGATGTGCTTCGCGATGGCCTGCGCCAAACGGCCCTGCGGCTCGTGGTAGTACAGGTTGGAAACGTGCACGAGCTTTTGCGATTGTTTGATGATCGCCTCGGTGATTTCCGGGTTCGCATGCCCCAGCGAACACACGGCAATGCCGCCGCCGAGATCCAGATAACGCCGCCCCGCCACGTCCCACAGGTAACTGCCGGAGCCGTGGCTGAACGCCAGGTCAAAGCGCGCATAGCTCGGCACGACATGCTTGTTGAACAGCTCCTTCACCGTTTCGAACTGGTTGCGGATGATAGGCGGTGGTGGTGGAACGATTTCTTTCATTGATGATCAACCTACGGCGAACGCGCGTTTTGCACGTCCAGAATAATCCGCGCATAACGCGTCAGCGCGGGCTCTCCCTTGTCGGTAACGGTCAGAATCAAATGCACCGTTCCCGGCGACACGCCCTTGGGCACGGTCAGCGACGCGCGCGGCGATGTCGCGTTGTTCAGCGCAACCGCCGGTCCCGAATACGTGCCCGCTTCCGGATAGTGCGCCCACGTGAACTGCATCTCCTGCCCGTCCGGATCGCTCGACTCGCCGGCATCCAGCGTCACCAGCTCCCCTGCCCTCACGGCCCGTTTCCGCCCGCCTTTGACTTTGACCACGGGCGCGTGATTCGCGCCGGCAAAGTCCTTCACGCACCAATCCATGCGCGCCTTGAAATCATTCTGCAAATGCACGGCCCAGCGGCTCAACGAATTCTCGCGGTGCGTTGTACCCTGCCACGTGTCGGCCTGGTTCGCCCAGTGATATTTTTTCGCGCCGGCATTGTCGCGCGGCCCATATCGCCCCGCCCAGCTTCCCCATGCCGGCTCGTTCGGCTCATTCATTCCGGTCGGAATCAAATAAATGAACATCATCGAATCGCCTTCCTTCTGGCGATGCGTCGTGTTCGTCGGATACATTGCGCCCAGCGGCCCGTGTCCCGTCCGCACATCGCGCTCGATGTCGAACCCTCCCGCCGTCGCCGTCAGCGCCGAAAACCGATGATACCAGCGCCGCTTCTCCAGTTCGGGCCGCAACGTGTCCACCCACAATACGAACGGCGGTTCGATGTTCCACGTGTGCTCGCCGAACTTGTCGTCGGAACTCAGGCGCAGCTTGCTCTTGAACTTCGCGTAACCTTCTGCGCCGCGTTCCTTCTGCACGCGGTCCAGCGCGCGCTGAAGGCAGCTCACCGCCGCGCCGCGGTCCGTCCCCCAGTTCATGAACCACAACGGCCGCGGGTCCGGTTTGTCCACCGCCGCGATGATGAGCTTCACGCCGTCATCCGTGTCGTCGTAACCGGCCACCGTGCGTTGCCACAGAAAGTCCTGGGTGGGAAAACGGGCATCATGCTGCACGAGTTTCGCCTGACATTCGCCATACGCCTTCAACATGGCCCTCACGATGCCCAATCCCGTGCGCTCGGCATTACGATTCTCCTTCTCGCGCGCCTGCGGGCGGTTCGCGATGATGCCCTCCACGTCCCACTCGTTGCCGTAGAGAAGAAACCGCACCAGCGACTGCTCGTCATCCGGGTCGCCCCCGGCGTCCGTCTCCACCATGACCCGCAACCGTTCCGTCCCGCCCGCATTCAAGACCACCGCCAGCATCCCCAGGGCCAGCGCGTTCCAAATGTTTCGGCGCGTGTTCATCTCGCTACAAGACCACCTCGGTCCCCACGCCTTCGTCCGTAAAAATCTCCAGCAACACCGCATGCGCCGTGCGCCCATCCACAAACGACACCTTGTCCACCCCCGATTTGATCGCGGCCACCGCGCTATCGACCTTCGGAATCATCCCTTTGTCGATGACGCCGCTCTTCTTCAAGCCGTCCACTTCCGTCGTCTGCAAATGCGGAATCACCGTGTTCGCGTCCTTCGGGTCGCGCATCAACCCCGGCACATCGCTCATGAAAACCAGCCGCTTCGCCTTCAACGCGATCGCCACCTGCGCCGCCGCCACGTCCGCGTTGCAATTGTAAACCTTCCCGTCCTCGCCGCGCGCCGTCGGGCTGATCACCGGCGTGATGCCCTTCTCGACGCATTCGAGCAACGGCTGCGTGTTGACGCCCACCACTTCACCCACGAATCCAATGTCCACCTTCCCGCCATCCGGCCCCGTCAGCCACAGCTTGCGGCAGGTAAAAATGTCCGTGCCCGCGAATCCCTTTGCCATGCCGCCCAGCGAATTGATCGTCTGCACAATCTCCGGATTGATCTCGCGCGACAACACACGGTCCACCACCTCGACCGTCGCCTCGTCCGTCACGCGCATGCCCTGCACGAAATTCGCCTTCAACCCCGCCGCGTCCATCGCGCGCGTGATCGCCTTGCCGCCGCCGTGCACCACCACCGGATTGATCTCCACCGCCTCCAGAAAGACGATGTCCCGCGCCACGCCGTTGCGCACGTTCGCATCCGGCGAATCCATGAAGCTGCCGCCGTACTTCACCACAAACGTCTCGCCGCTGAACCTCTGGATGTACGGCAGCGCTTCGAGCAGCGTCGCGGCTTTGGCAATCAGGTCTTGCATTGTAAATGTTCGTCAGCCGCCGAGCGAACTCGGGTCGCTTACGTCGCCTTTGTTAAAGTCCACGTATTCTTCGGTCAGATCGGCGGCATACATCAACGCACTGGCCTTACCGAGATTCAGCCGCACATGCAAATCAAACTCTTTGGCCGCCACCGCCGCGCACAACGCCTTGAACGTCGCGCTCGTCGGCTGTCCGCGCCGGAGGCTCCACAACACCTGCCGGCTCCCCGGCGCGCTGTAACCGATGTCCACCTTCTCCTCCTCCACCGTCGCCGCGCTGTAGCCCAGCGCATCGATGATCCGGCCCCAGTTCGGATCACCGCCGTTCCAGCTCGTCTTCACCAGCGCGCTGTTCGCCACCGCGCGCGCGGCGGCGTCCGCGTCGGCAAACGACTTCGCGCCGCTCACCCGCACCGTCACAAATCGGGTCACACCCTCGCCATCACGCACGATCATCCTGGCCAGTTCCAGACAGACATGGCTCAACGCCGCCTGAAACGTGGCGAAATCAGCGCCCTTGGTTCCCGCAATGCGCTGGTTCTCCGCCCGGCCATTCGCGAGCACCAGCACCGTGTCGTTGGTGCTCATGTCGCCGTCCACGGTGATGCGGTTGAAACTGTTGGCCACCGCTTCCTGCAACGCCGCCTGCAACGCCTTCGCTTCGATCGCGGCATCCGTCGTGATGAAACACAGCATCGTCGCGTGCAACGGCGCCGTCGCCGGACGTTTGCCCGTGGCGCTCATGCCCGGCTGAATCATCCCCGCGCCCTTGCAAATGCCGCCGATGCGCACCGTTTTGCCGCCCAGCTTGACCTCCACTGCCACCTCTTTTGGCCGCGTGTCGCTCGTCATGATGGCCTCCGCCGCCTGCGCCGCGTGCTCGCGCGCGGCGCCCAGTGACTTCACCGCGTCCGCAATCCCGCGCTTCACATTCGCCATCGGCAGCGTCACGCCAATGCGCCCGGTGGACCCCACCAGCACCTGCTCCATCGGCACGCCCAACGCCTTGGCCGCCAACTCCGTCATCGCCAGCGCATCTTTCATCCCCTGCTTGCCGGTGCACGCATTGGCGTTGCCCGAGTTCACCACAATCGCCCGCGCCTTGCCTTTCGCCACGCGCGAAACGCACACCTTCACCGGCGCGGCGCAAATCTGGTTCGTCGTGAACAGGCCGGCGACCGACGCCACCGTGTCCGACACCATCACCGCCAGGTCGCGCTTCCTGCCTTTGTTGGACCCTTTGCCCGTGCCGATGCGTTTGATGTCGCAGAAAACACCTGCCGCCCGGAAACCCGCCGGTGCCGTGATGGAGCCATCAAGCGGTTTGAAAATATATTTCATCAATGAATTTGGAATGGTTCGCCCAAGGTGGAAGTTCCCGCCGGAAAAAATGCTGCGCTTCCGGCAATTGGTCAGGATCGCCGGCGCAGTTCCAGGTGACAACCGAGTGTCAACGCGCGTCTCATCGCGCGCAACGGAATCACGCCGCCCGCCCCCTGTCAACTACCCATTCGTCATCCTCTCCCACCTGACCACCATACCACCCATCGCGCGAATTCCACCTTGTATGGAGTCCAAGCTTCAGCTTGCGGAAAGTGACGTCGCCACGCCCAACGCATCAAAGTTTCCGCCCTTCGTATTTCGACATTCGGACTTCTTTCGGCCTTTCGTCATTCGTCATCAGGACTTCCCCCGCCCGTCGCTTTCCGCTTGCCGAGCCGCCCCGCAATCCCTTCAGATACCGCCCATCATGAATCCGTATTACCAACTGGTTTCCGAATACGCCCGGTTCAAGACGGAGGGCAAATCCTACCCGCTCGGCGATTTCCCCATGCTCACACGCGTCTCGATTCCCACGAAGGCGCCCAAGGCCCTCATTTTCGCGCCGCATCCCGACGACGAATGCATCATCGGCGGATTGGCCCTGCGCTTGTTGCGCCAGTCCCGCTGGCACATCGTCGATGTCGCCGTCACGCAAGGCAGCAACAAGGACCGCCAGGCCGCCCGCTGGGAGGAACTCCAGAACGCCTGCAACTACATCGGATTCGACCTCACCCGCACCATTCCGAACGGCTTGGAACGCATCAATCCCAAGACGCGCGCCGCCGATACCACGCATTGGCAGCAATGCGTGCAGGTCGTTGCCAATCTTCTCACGCAGCACCAGCCCCGCATCATCTTCTTCCCGCACGAACACGACTGGAACAGCACGCACATCGGCACGCACCTGCTGGTGATGGACGCCTTGAAAACCCTGCCGGCCACGTTCCAATGCTACGTCGTGGAAACCGAATACTGGGGCCAGATGACCTCGCCCAACCTCATGGTCGAATCCTCCATCGAAGACGTCTCCGACCTCGTGACCGCCACCTCGTACCACGTCGGCGAAGTCACCCGCAATCCGTTCCACCTTCTGCTGCCCGCCTGGATGCAGGACAACGTCCGCCGCGGCAGCGAACTGGTCGGCGGCCAGGGCCAGACCGCGCCGGACTTCGCCTTTGCCACCCTCTACCGCCTGCGCAAATGGGCCGGCGGCAAACTCGAAGAAGCCCAAAGCGGCGGCCGCTATCTCCCCGCCGGGGCTGATCCGTTGAAGCTATTCCCCTGACGGCGGAGTGATTCGCCGAGCGAGCTTCGTGTTTTCGCCTACGGCGCCGTCAATGGTCTCCCGTTGTCCTTGGCACCGATTTTCAACAAAAACGGCGCCGCCCGCTTCGCCCATTCCTCGGGCCCCGGAAAGGACGATGCCGATCCGCCAAAGCAGCTTTGCAACATCTCCGTGTTGATGATGCCCGGGTTCAACGCCACGCACGCCATCCCGGCGGGCAGTTCCTGCGCCAGCGACTGGCTCAGCCCCTCGATCGCCCACTTCGTCGCGCAATACGGCGCCACCTCCGCATCCGTCGAGCGTCCCCAGCCCGAACTCCAGTTCACAATCACGCCGCTCCCGCGCGCAATCATCGCCGGCACAAAATGCCGGATCGTATTCGCCACGCCCTTGATGTTCACGTCAATCACCCGCGAAAACTCCTCCGCGCCCACCTTCCATAACGGTGCGTTCCGGTTGATCACCGCCGCGTTGTTCAGCAACAAATCCGGCGCCCCATGCGCGGCCACCGCGCGCCTGGCCCACGCCATTACCTCCGCATCCGACGCCACGTCCACCGCCTCGAAATCGTGCGGCGCGCGATACATCCGTCGCAATTCTTCGATGTGCTTCCGCGAACGCCCGCAGCCAATCACCGTGTGCCCGCGCTCCACAAACTCCTTCACCATCGCCCGCCCCAGCCCGCGCGTCGCGCCGGTCAGGACGATGATCCGCTTCTCCGCGTCTTTCATGCGCGATTCTTGGTTTCAACCCGCCCGCCTTTCAATGTAATTATCCCCGCGTGCGCATCATCACTCTGACCACCGACTTCGGCCTGCAAGACTGGTTCGTCGGCACCATGAAGGGCGTCATTCTCGGCTTCAATCCGCGCGCCGCGATTGTCGACATCACGCATGACATTCCGCCCGGCGACATTCGCGCGGGCGCCTTCGCCCTCGCTGCGAGCTATCGCTATTTTCCGCGCGGCACCATTCACGTCGCCGTCGTTGATCCCGGCGTCGGCACGAAACGCAACGCCCTCGCCGTGCGAACCAGAGATTACACCTTCATCGGCCCCGACAACGGCGTGCTCTCCTTCGCGCTCCGCAACGAAAAGGTAAAATCCATCCGTCGCATCGCCAACGAGAAGCTTTTTCTCCATCCCGTCAGCCGCACGTTCCACGGACGCGACATCTTCGCGCCCGTCGCCGCGCACTTGAGTCGTGGCCTTGCGTTTGCGCGCGTTGGCCCATCGCTCAACGACTTCACCAAACTTCCCTGGCCAGAACCGCGCATCGGCACACGGGGCCTGGAAGGAGAAATCATCCATGTGGACCGCTTCGGCAACGCCATCACCAACCTCCCCGCCTCCGCAATCAAATCGCATTCCACCATCCGCGTCAGAGGCGCTTCCGTTCCCGTCGTGGAAAACTATCAGGCCGTCCCGCCCGGTCACCTCGCCGCCGTCCCCGGCTCCAGCGACTTTCTCGAACTCGCCGTGAACGGCGGCTCGGCGGCCCGCAAACTGCGCCTGCGCCCAAGTAACAAAGTCACACTGCTGGCTTCACACCCGCCACTCACACTTTCGCCATCTCAAAAGGCGCGGGAGAAACAAGCAGAACAAGGTTCAAAGCTGCATTTCGATGGACCGCAAGAGTAAAGCTTATCGCAAAATGAAGACTGTTGACCTGGCAAAAGAATTTACCGTTTGTGTATTTGGTGTTCCTACAAGTGGGAAAACCACAATCCTCGAATACGTTCAAAAGAACACAGCGGTGCTACAGCGTATTACTAGGACTGAAACGATTGATTGTGTGCTCACCTTACGCACTGAGATTCAGTCTAAACACTATAAGTTTGTAACTGTAGCAGGTGCAGTATTCAGGCCGGAAGAATCGATCTCGGAAGCGCTTCGATGCGCCGACATAATTATCTACCTCATTGATGCGCTCGACTTGTGGGAACGTGATTACCAAGCGGCTGAGTTGGAAGAATTCACTCGAAAAGCGGAATCGTTTGGCAAGGGATGGGAAGACGTGCCTTGGATTTTCGCGCTAAACAAGATCGATCATGCGCGGACGAATCCGATTGTAATGAAAATTCCACGAACATTTCGCGATAAGGTCGTCGAAATCAGCGCTCTACATGGAACTGGCATGCAGAAGCTGATGGAGCAAATTGTGGCTTGTGGATTATGAAACTTGAAGGTCGATGCACTGTCATGAGGGGTCGCCCATTAGCGCGGGTGGTCAAGCGACAAAAAGTTGGTATTCCCAATTTTTCTTTCTCGGGCTGCACCCACCACTGCGGCGGACTGACTTTTGCGGCTGCCATTCGAGCCATTGTTTTCCCGGCTGATTCCGGACCGGCCTCAAGCGAGGGCAATCCGTTCAGCCTTCAACTCGTCACGCTTCAACTCATCACGCCTTCAACCAACAAAAAGAAGGGCGGCAGTTCGAGACCGCCGCCCTTCCGCTCCAAGCGCGCGGACGTGCTTACGCGCGCCGGAAATTTTTTATCCGTTCAGCGACTTCGGCTGGACCATCAGGAACCGGCTCCCGCCGAGGTTCGGGCTCCACACTTTCAACAACGCCGGACGCCCGATCGCCTTCTCGCTCAATCTAACAGCATGATCGGCATTTTGCACGTCCTCGCGATTGATGCTCTCGATGACGTCGCCCGCGCGCAGCCCCGCCCTGTAGGACGGCGAACCAGGATCCACATCCGTCACCAATGCGCCGCGCACTTCTGTAGGAATGCGGTGTTGCCGCCGCGCCTGGGAATCAATGTCCGCGACGGTCACGCCATCCAGCGTGTCGGTGTCGCGCGATTTCCACGATTTGCCCGGAATCTGTCCGGCAATCCGCTCCGACGGCAGTTCGCCCAGCGTTAACGTAAACGACTTCGGCTGGCCGTCGCGCAAGGCTTTCAGGTTCACCTTCGTGTCAGGCGGCGTTTGCGACACCATCAAACGCAGGTGCCGGCTGTCTTCGACCTTCTTGCCGTTAAACTCGACAATGACGTCGCCGTCGGCCAGACCCGCTTTGGCCGCCGGCGTATTGGGGCTCACACCCGCCACCAGCGCGCCGTTCTGGGTGGGCACATTGAATGCCTTGGCGAGGTCCGCCGTCACGGGCTGGATGTTCACGCCGAGGAAGCCGCGCACCACCTTGCCGTCCTTGATGATGCGTTCCATCACCAGGCGCGCCATGTTCGCCGGCACCGCGAAGCCAATCCCCTGATTCCCGCCGCTGCGGCTGATGATCGCGGTGTTGATGCCCACCAACCGGCCCGTCGCATCCACCAACGCGCCGCCCGAGTTGCCCGGGTTGATCGACGCATCGGTCTGGATGAAATTCTCGTAATCGACGATGCCAAAACCGCCGCGGCTCGTTGCGCTGACAATGCCCATCGTCACCGTCTGGCCCACGCCAAACGGATTGCCAATCGCCAGCACGATGTCGCCCACTTCGAGATTGTCGCTGTCGGTCATCGTCACCGCCGGCAGTCCCTTCGCGTCAATCTTCAGCACCGCGATGTCCGTCGCCGGGTCTGTGCCAATCACTTTCGCCGTGTATTCTTCCTTCGATTTCGCGAGCGCGACCTTCACCTCGTCCGCGCCATCGACCACATGGTTGTTGGTCAGGATGTAGCCGTCCTCCGACACGATGACACCCGAGCCCAAGCCATTCTCCTGGTGCTCGCGCGGGCGACGGTTGTAACGCGGGTCCGCATCAAAGAACTGCCGGAAAAACGGGTCCATGAACAGCGGCCCAAAATCCGCCCGCGGATTTTCCTTCACTGTCTTCGTCGTGTACACATACACGACGCTGGGCGCCACCTGCTTGATCACCGGCGCGAAGCTCGTGGTCGCCACCTTGGTGTCGCGATTGATCGGCGCGGTTTGCAGATTCAACTTCGGCGGCGCCAACGCTTCTTTGCTTTCTGCCACCGAAAACCCTTGCATCGCCAGAAACACCACCAGCGCGCCCGCGACGCCAAACGCGAGGTTCACACAGATTTTGGAAAACGCTTTCATGATGACACGTCCTTTCTTGTGCTCATTATCATTGGTTGCGCGGGCCGGACGGGCCGGCCCGCCGCCTCTTTCCGTTAGACGACCTTCACCTCGACCGCCTTCGATTTCTCGTCCTTCGCCACATGCACATTCAACACGCCGTCCTTGAACTCGGCGCTGATGTGCGCCGCATCGGCGTCCTCCGGCAACGCGAAACGCCGCACGAAACTGCCGTGCGCGCGTTCGACGTAGTGATACTTGCGCCCCTTCTCTTCCTTCTCGTAATCGCGCTCGCCGGAAATCTGCAGCATCCCGTCTTCCACCGTCACTTTCACGTCGTTCTTGCGAACGCCCGGCAGCTTCGCCTTGATGAGATATTCCTTCTCATCGTCGGACACCTCGACGCGCGGCATCCAGGCGGCGAAGGAAATGGGATTCTCCTCGTTGCCCTGCTGGCGCACCCAGGGCCGGCTGAAAAACGAAACGAACCGATGCGGGAATTCGCCGAGTTCCTTGAACCAATCCCGGCGCGCTTCGCCCCAATGTGTCAATGCACTCACGTTCAAATCTCACTTTCTGGCGGATTCAATTCCATCGCCGCCGCTGCATCCGCCTCGCAACGCGCGGCGCGGTGAGTTTTCACCGTTTTACTATTACGACAACGCGCTTCCGGGACTGTTAGAACAAAGTGAAGGCAAAGCCGCTTTGAACGCTAATTGTTTAAATATAGCCACTTGCACAATATTCATTTGAGCCATTTTGACACATTTCCACCCACGCGCACGCGCGCTGCGTCATCCTGTCCCAACCTCGCCTCCACCCGATTCCGCCCGCTTCCGCCACATATCGGCACCTCGCTGAACCATAACGGCGACGTCTTTTCACCAACGCGGCATACGATGCTCCCTCTCCCCAAGGGAGAGGGTCGGGGTGAGGGGGAAGGGACCATGCGACTCCTTACCAGATTTCAGGGGGAGAGGGGCCGAGCGCGTTTCCCATCATCAAAAACTTGGACATCCCCCCTGCTTCCGTGTTTGATTCCTCGCTCTGTTGCACTATGGAAGACACCAACTCGCTGATCGAACAACGCCGCGCCAAACTCGCCGCGCTCCGCGCCAAGGGCATCAATCCCTTCGCCAACAAGTTCACGCCCAGCATCGGCTGCGGCGTCGCCCGCGAGAAATTTGAAAAAGGCGAACTCGCCGAAGGCGCCTCTGTCTCCCTCGCCGGCCGCATCACCGCGCACCGCGACATGGGCAAGAGCCAGTTCCTCGATCTCAAAGATCAAAGCGGCCGCTGCCAGATTTACGCGCAGAAGCAGACCCTCGGCGACGAGCAATTCGACATCTTCAAGCACCTCGACCTCGCGGATTTCATCGGCGTGACCGGCACCATGTTCCGCACCAAGACCGGCGAGCCCAGCGTGAAGATTGAATCGTTCACCATCCTCGGCAAATCGCTGCGCCCGCCGCCCGCGAAATGGCACGGCCTCGAAGACACCGAGATTCGCTACCGCCAGCGTTACCTCGACCTCATCGCCAACGACGACGTCAAAAAGACGTTTCTCCAGCGCAGCGCCATCGTGCGCGAGATCCGCAGCTTCATGCATTCGCGCGGCTACGTGGAAGTCGAGACGCCGATGATGCAGGCGATTCCCGGCGGCGCCGCGGCGCAACCATTCATCACGCATCATAATTCACTCGGGTGCGACTTCTACCTGCGCATCGCGCTGGAACTCTATCTCAAGCGCCTGCTCGTCGGCGGCATCGACCGCGTGTTTGAAATCGGCCGCAACTTCCGCAATGAAGGCCTTTCGCGGAAGCATAATCCCGAGTTCACCATGCTCGAGGCCTACCACGCGTTTGGCGATTACGAAACGATGATGGAATTGCTCCAGTCGCTCATCACGCACGTCGCTCAAAACGTGCTCGGCACGCTGGTCATCGAACACAAGGACGCCGAGGGCAAGGTCGCCAAGACCATCGACCTCACGCCCGCCAACTGGCGCCGCGTGAAATACAAGGACATCATCCGCGAACGCGCGGGCGCCGATTGGTTCGACATTTCGCCCGCCGAACGCCGCCAGCGCGCGCACGACCTCGGCGCGGAAATCGGCAAGGATTACGAAGACTTCGAAGTCACCGGCGCCGTGTTCGAGAAACTCATCGAACCAACGTTGATCCAGCCCACCTTCGTCACGCACCTGCCGAAGGAACTGGTGCCGCTGGCAAAATTGTCACCCGAAGACCCGACCACTGTCGAAGTCTTCGAGTGCTGCATCAACGGCCAGGAGATTGCCCCCGCGTATTCCGAGCAGAACGACGCCCTCGAACAGCGCGAACGCCTCGAACATCAAGCCGGTGGCGAACAACAGAAGCTGGACGAAGATTTCCTCGTGGCGCTCGAACACGGCATGCCTCCCGCCGGCGGCATCGGCATCGGCATCGACCGCCTCTGCATGATGCTGCTGGGCCAGGAAAGCATCCGCGACGTCATCCTTTTCCCCCAGTTGAAGCCGAAAGCCTGACGAGCTTAGTCCAGAGAGTGCGCGAACAGGGAAGGATGTTCGGAGTCCCGCCTTCAGGCGGCTGCGCGTCGCTACACCCGCCCGCATCAATACTCACCAGCGCGACAACCGCGCCCTTCCCTCTCCCCTCAACGGGGAGAGGGACCGAGGGTGAGGGGTGGTTACACCTATGGCGTGATTTTCTTCCCTACGCGGCAACAGCATCCCCCTCTCCCCAAGGGAGAGGGCCGGGGTGGGCAGCGCAATGAAACCCGTTGCCTCAAGGCACCTGGAAGCCCAGTTTACACGCCCGCCGCAGCCGTCCCTCACTGATTCAAACTCGCCAGATACCGCTCCGCATCAATCGCCGCCGCACACCCCAACCCCGCCGCCGTCACCGCCTGCCGATACACGTGGTCCGAGCAATCCCCCGCCACGAACACCCCCGGCACATTCGTCTCCGTGCCGCGCTTCGGCTTGATGTAGCCGTTCTCGTCCATGTCGATGAGCCCCTTGAAAATCTGCGTGTTCGGCACGTGACCGATGGCCACAAACACCCCCGCGCAATCCAGCACCGATTCCGCGCCGGTCTTCACATTCTTCACGCGCACGCCCGTCACCTTGTTCTGCTTCACATCGAGCACCTCCGTCACCACCGAGTCCCACACCGGCTTGATCTTCGGATTCGACAAAGTCCGCTCCGCCATGATTTTCGACGCGCGCAAGGAGTCGCGGCGATGAATCAGATAAACCTCCGACGCAAAGCGCGTCAGATACGTCGCCTCTTCGCACGCGGAATCGCCGCCGCCCACCACCACCAGCGGCTTGTTGCGGAACATCGGCAGCGCGCCGTCGCACGTGGCGCAATACGTCACGCCCTTCTTCTCCAGCAAATGCTCGCTGTCCAGGCCCAGATGACGATGCCCCGCTCCGCTTGCGATGATGACCGTTTTGCTCTCAACGACCTCGTCGCTGTCGAGCTTCAGCCGAAACGATTTGCCGTTCGCCTCGACCGCCGCGACCTTCACACCGAACTGCACGCGCGTGCCGAAACGCTCCGCCTGCTTCTGCATCCGCACCATCAATTCATAGCCATCGACGCCTTCCGGGAACCCGGGGAAATTCTCCACGATGCTCGTCGTGGTCAACAAGCCGCCTGGCATGTCGCCGGTGATGACCACGGGATTCAGGTTTGCTCGCGCCGTGTAAAGCGCCGCCGTCCAGCCTGCGCAACCGCTGCCAATGATGACTACATTTTCCATAAAGCGACGCAAAGTAAGGTGGTCCCGGTGCGTTGGCAAGCGCGGCAGGTGATTCTTGTGTGGCCGGCGGCCTTGGCTGGCCGGGTGCGAGCGCCCGGGAAATTGCCGCATTCATCCCAAGGAATGACGCCAAATGACAAATCAGCCAGGTTTTCGCCGACAATGCTCTTGCAAGGGGTTTCCCCTTTGGCCACGCTTTGCGCTTCACCATTGAAAGAATGAAGAAACTGAGCATGAAACGAGTCTTCTCTGGCATGAAGATTTTGACCGCCGTGACGGCCCTGGCCACCATCACCACCGCTGTCCACGCGCAACCGCTGAAACTCGAAAAAGGCGACCACATCTGCATCATCGGCAACACCCTTGCCGACCGCATGCAGCATCATGGGTGGATGGAGACGCGCCTGCATGCGCGCTTCCCGCAGCACAACCTGGTGGTGCGCAACCTGGCCTTTGCCGGCGACGAAGTGGGCCTGCGCCTGCGCTCGAAGAATTTCGGTTCTCCCGATGAATGGCTGTCCGGTTCCTCGCCGATCCCCGAGCCCAACAAGCTGACGGACATCAATTCCGTCCGCCGCAACCGCTTTGAACTGACCGAGACCAAGGCGGACGTGATCTTCGCGTTCTTCGGTTACAACGAATCGTATGCGGGCGAGGCGGGCCTGGCGAAATTCAAGACGGACCTGGATAATTCGCTCAAGGGAATGCTGGGTAAGAAATACAACGGCAAGTCCGCGCCACGCATCGCGCTGTTTTCGCCCGTTGCCCACGAAAACCTGAAGGACCCGAATCTGCCCGACGGCAGCGAAAACAACAAGCGGCTCAAGTTGTACACCGCGGCGATGGCAGAAGTGGCCAAAGCGAACAACGTGGTGTTCGTGGACTTGTTTACGCCGTCGCAGGACCTTTATGCGAAGGCAAAGCAACCGTTGACCATCAACGGCGTGCATTTGAATGAGCGCGGGGATGAGCAGCTTGCGGCGGTGATTGAGAAGGGCCTGTTCGGCGACGCGCCCAGTCGTAATGGCAAGATGATGGCCGCGCTGAACAAGGCGGTCCGCGACAAAAGCTTTTACTGGTACAACCGTTATCGCGTCACCGACGGCTACTCGACCTACGGCGACCGCGCCTTCCTGATTTTCCAAAAGGGCTCCGAGCGCAATGTGAAGGAGAAGACCAAGTCGGGTTCCGATCTGCTGCCAACAAATTACGAAACCATGCAGCGGGAGTTGGAGATTCTCGACCTGATGACCTTGAACCGTGACAAACGCACCTGGGCCGTGGCGCAGGGCAAGGACGCAAAAGTGGACGACAGCAACCTGCCGCCTTACCTGGAAACAGACACAAACAAGCCCGGCAAGAAGCCGGACGGCAGCCACGAATTTTTGAGCGGCGAGCAGGCCATTAATGCAATGACGGTCCACAAAGGAATGAAGGTGAACCTGTTCGCGTCCGAGGAAAAATTTCCCGTGGTATCCAAGCCGGTGCAGATGTCGTTCGACCCGAAAGGCCGCCTGTGGGTGGCAACCTGGCCGTCGTATCCGCACTGGCGGCCGAAGGAGGAAATGAACGACAAGCTGGTGATCTTCGAGGACACCAACGGCGACGGCGCGGCGGACGGTTACACCGTGTTCGCCGACAATCTGCACAACCCAACGGGATTTGAGTTTTACAATGGTGGCGTCATCATTTCGCAACCGCCGGACATCTGGTTCATGAAGGACACCAACGGCGACGACAAGGCGGATGTCCGCGAGCGCATCCTGCACGGCATGGATTCAGCGGACACGCACCATTCCGCCAACAGCTTCGCCATCGACCCCGGCGGCGCGTTTTACTGGCAGGAGGGCACGTTCCATCACACCCAGGTGGAGACGCCGTGGAAGCCGACGCTGCGTTGTGTGAACGCGGGCGTGTATCGTTTCGAGCCTCGCTCGTGGAAGCTGGACGTCTATGTCTCTTACGGATTCGCCAACCCGCACGGGCACGTGTTTGACCGCTGGGGACGCGACATCGTCACGGACGGCACGGGCGCGGTGTCCTATTACGGGCCGGGCTTTTCCGGCCACGTCGATTATCCACGCAAACATCCGAAAATGGAGAGCGTTTACAAACAACGCACGCGCCCCTGCCCCGGCACTGAGTTTCTCGTCAGCCGCCATTTCCCCGAGGACATGCAAGGTAATTTTCTCGTGGGCAACGTCATTGGTTTCCAAGGCATCCTTAATTACAAGTTGAAGGAGGAAGGCTCGGCCTTCACCGGCGCCGAAGTTGAACCCATTGTATTCTCCAGCGACCCGAATTTCCGCCCGTCAGATTTGGAAATCGGTCCGGACGGCGCAATCTATTTCACCGAGTGGCAGAACCCCATCATCGGCCACATGCAGCACAACTTGCGCGACCCCAGCCGCGACCACATCCACGGCCGCATCTATCGCGTCACGTATGACGGCCGCCCGTTGCTCACGCCCAAGAAGATTGACGGCGAACCCATCGAAAAGCTCCTCGACCTGCTGAAGGAACCGGAAGACCGCGTGCGTTATCGCGCGAAAATCGAACTGGGCGAGCGCAAGACCGCGGACGTCATCGCCGCCGTGCAGAAATGGGTCGGCAAGCTCAACCAGGGCGACAAAAACTACGAGCATCAAAAGATGGAGGCGCTGTGGGTCCATCAATATCACAACGTCGTGAACGAGGCGTTGCTCAAAGAGATGCTGCGCTCGCCGGAACCTCGCGCCCGCGCCGCCGCCACCCGCGTGTTGTGCTACTGGCGCGACCGGGTAAAGGAGCCGTTGGAGCTGCTGAAAGTGCAGGCGAACGACGAGCACGCTTGGGTGCGTCTGGAAGCCGTCCGTGCGTGCAGCTTCTTCCTGTCCAGCAAGGCCGCCGAGGTCGCCCTGGAGTGCTTGAACAAGGAAACTAACCCG
>JBFMBT010000054.1:0-26479 GCA_040754875.1 Verrucomicrobiota bacterium
GGAGGCAGATGGAAGTAAGACAATTTACAGAAAGAATTTTACACCCCCTGTTCCGAGCAGCCCCACCATGAACCAGACAAGAATGGCAACCACCAACACCACGGTATTGCGCGTGTTCCGTTTGAGCAGGAACGGTACAACACAACCGAGGCAGATCACCACAACAGCACCTCCGGCGACCTTTCCAGCCACAGACCCAAGGCCGATAACGTTGAGTGGACCAAGCCAGGAATTCTGCCAGCGCCCTTCGATCGGGGTTTGTCGGGAGTCGCAAGGTTCGCCCTTCCGGTGCCTTCGTGGCCGTCCGGGAGGTTCGAGGCGCTGGAGACGCCTGGCCTTGCTCGGGGCTTGGCCTGGCTCGCGATGGCTTGAACAAATGATTTCAGCTTTTCCGAGGGGATAAACCAAAAGCCATGGTTGGTGGGGGTGAACGTATTTCCAGCCAGCAGCACCAAACCTTTTGGCGTCCAAAGTAAATTGCCGGGCATTTGCGGAAGCTGTGGCCCGGGCGCGAAGGGCGGAAGGGATCCGGAACGGTTCGCCGATTCAAAGACCAAAGGGATGGCAATCGGCATCTCCCAACGGTCATCGAAATGCCAGAGCGCCGCATGGCGACCATCCTGGGGTGCTTGAGCGTCGGCCTGCGCATTGTAGGCAACCCAGAGGTTGCTCCCGTCCGAGCACACCTCCTTGGTTCCCGCTTGATGGGTTTGGGCCGAGAGCACATTGGGTTGGGTTGCGGGCAGTCCTTTCGGGTGCGGCCACTTGGCGCGTGCCGTTTTGGAGAAGCCGAAAGCTTCCTGTGTCCCGTCCGCGAGGAGGAGTGCCGGAGGCCCCGTGGGACTCCAGGCGATCACCGTGTTACGGCTCAGTGGAGCATTGTACAATACAAGCGCATCGGGTGAATCACTTGTCAACAGGCCGTCGAGCTTGGTTTCCAAAACCAGTTTCCAGTCCGAAGCGCCGGCCGGCCGCTGATAGATTTGAATCGCCTCGGGACGTCCTGTTTTGCGTAGCACGATCGCGTCACCACTGGAAGATCCAGCCCAGAGCTTCACCCATCCTGCCAACCCGCGCTCGTCCAGCAAATTCAACGCGGGCTTTCGCCGTGCGCTAACCAGTGTGTCAGCCGTCCGCCTCGCCAAATCCAATTCCGCAAGCATGCCTTGGGATACAAGAAACAGCCGCTTATTCGATGTCACCAACACCGTGTCGGGTGAGGCTTTGAAGGGCAAATCCGTGGCCTGCCAGGTTCCCCGCGCCAGCTCGTAAACCTGGATGCGCTGGCCTTGTTCGACAAAGGAAATGCGCTCTCCGTCGAATGCAAATGGAGCCAGCGCCTGAGGCTTGATCATTCCCGGAACGGGAATCGCATCCTGAAATAATTCGGTGGGTTGCCGGAAGACTTCGCGGCCTTTCAGGGTGTCAAGATCCACCTCGTGGACCACCACCAGATTCTTGACGTCCAGTCTTTCGAAAACCCCTGGAACGCGAATATACCCCGAATCTTCATGGAGACTGGTGGTCCAGAGTTTGCTCCGTTCAAAATGCAGGGAAATGATCGCCTTGGATCGAATGGTGCGATCCGGCACTGGCGGCAGTTCGGTGACCCAGAACTGGTCAACGTGCAAGGGTGTCGTGTGGATCACGCCTTTGGAAATCGAGACGACTTTGGGTTCGCTGTTTGCAGCCGATAAAGGGCGCACGAAACCGGATAGAATCACCAAGAGAAACGCTGTTTTCAACAGCCTGGCGTATCGCCCGGATTGGGCTGCGGTCCGAACGGAAAATCTGGCAGGGAAACATTTCATTTTTGTCGCGCCGCCAATTGTTTGAGGCGCATCTCCCCGGCGTTAATCAGCGCCTGCTGGTTGGTTTTCACGCGTTCACAGTAACCGGGAAACAGTGAAAGAATTTCCTTCGCCTCTTCCGGCGCGTAATCGCGGCGCAGAAAGTAGGCCACAAACTGCTTGTCGTTTTGAACCGTTGCCGTTCTCAAATACGCTTTGATCGCTTCCACCGGGGTCAGATGGGCGGTGACCAGAACTTCCATGCGTTCCAGTTCCATGTCAGCAGCGAAGCTCAACTTCCCCATGCGCGCCCGGTACGTTTGCAACGCCGCGTGAACTTCCAGGAGTTGCGCCGGGTCAAACTCCAGCAACGAAACCTGCGCGTTAAACTGCACCGAGTCATGCGTGGTGGCCTTCCGCAGATAGTCGATAAAGTCGAGCCGCCATCGCTTGATGGCTTCCCCACGGCTGGCCAGGCGGGCCTTGGCCAAGGCATCCGGGAATTGCCGTTTGAATTCCGTGAATTTTGCTTCCAACTGCGGCGCCTGCTTGGCGTACGCACGCACTCTGGCCGTAATTGGCCCCGAAATGCGCACGAGAGGATTCGCCGCATCCAGCCAGGCAAACATATCCGGGTGGGCCAACATGAGGCGGAACAAATCGTCCAGCGGCTGCTCAACTGCGTGTGCTTCGACGGCGGTGAAGAAGAGGAGCCACGCCGCTTCGATTTGAACCGCCGGATCATCGGCGGCTGTGGATTTCCCGAGAAAGTCCAGCCAAAGGGACCTGAGGCGGGAGCGCTCCTCAAATTCCCAGGCAATCAGTCCATGGGGACGCTCCCCAAACCGGAACATAAGCCACTCGCCAAAGAGGTTTTTGTCCTCCGGCATGTCCTTGAGCGATTTTCCGAGCAACTCCTTGTAGAGCGCCAGGCAACCCTCAGGTGAATCCTGCCAAAAGCAACCTTGCTGAAATTTCAATTCATCCAGCGAGGCAAGGCGCCCGAAACCGCCGGTTGGGAGCCGCGCGCTCATGGCCTTCCCCAGCTCCCGTTGGAGGCGCGGCTGCTGGACTGTGAGCAAGGCTGCCAATTCCCGGCTGACCTTCCGCAGACGAGCCACGTCCTCTTCCTGTTGGATTCGCGCCCGGAAATGATAGTAGTAGTGCTTCAAGACCTGGCTGACGTCGCCAAGGATCTGCATCCCGATCACGTACCAACCCCCGTCCATCCAGTCCGCCGTTCCCTGCGCACGCCCGTGTTCCAGGTACAGTTCAACGGCCCTTATCATGCTTCCCAGCTTGCGGGGCTCCGGCGCGCTGGCAGCCCAGATTCGATTTCGCGACAAATCATGCCCGAAACCGGTTGGAGTAACACCGTCCGCGCGGTAACACGCAATGCGCAACGCCGACATTTCCACCGTGCGCTGTCCAAGAGCCCAAGCGGCTTCCGCCGCTTGCTGGGCTTCCGCCAGCATCCCCCAGCGCAACGCCCAGGCAGCTTCATCCTGGTATTGAACCGCCTCCTTGCCGGCGTCCCATGGCGCCGGCTGTGAAGGCCGGTTGAGCCGGGCAAGGGTCTTCTTCACCAACTCATCCACCACCGCTGGCATGCGGTCACGCGGACCGGCGACTTCCAAGGAGATCGCCTGACCCTGGTCCGGCGGTACGAGACGGGCATGAACGGTGACCGTGTCAGCCCGCATGCCATCCCTGTCGATCGTGCCGTCGAGCACATAACTCCCATTCCAAAATCCAGTTTCATCAATCCCTTTGAGTTCTTTCTCCCACGACAGGGCGCTCATCTGGCGCCGCTCCAGAACGAACACCTCTTTCTCGTTTGTCAGCCGTGCGGCGAGCAACCGGGTGAGTTCCCGCTCTGCGTTCGTGCCTGCCGGGCTGGATATCGCCGAATGCAGATTCAAAATTGAAATTGGAACGGCCTCACGCCTCAGCACCGCAAGTTTGGGATAATGCGGTCGAAATTGTTTGCTCATCTCGTCGGCCCAAATGTCAATTTGACGCAACGGCAAAGGAAACTGCGCGACCCGGAGGGTCACCCCCGGCCCTACGGCCACCAGTCGCACCACCAACACCTGGTTCGTCTCAATCGTGACCGGTTCCATTACAATTAATCCATCCGCGCCGGCCAGCTTGCCGACCTGCAGGAGATCAGCCTGCTTGCCAACGGCATTGACCGCCTGCTCTTGCAGTATCTTGTTCAACTCGGTTCGTTCGAGGATGGCGATGCCCGGCGTGCTTGTTAACGCAGCCGTCAGCAGGTCCGCCCCCGGTTGCGCGAGAGCATCCGATGCCAGAATGCCGATCCGGATGTCCTGGGCGGAGACCTGAAGGCTTACAGCCAGGGTGAATGCCCACATGACCGCCATGAACGGCGTGCTTAAATTGACGATTGCTTTCATATCGGCGTTTTCATTCCCAAACAAACCCCAGTGCCTTTTCCCAATCGATCACCGAAGTCAATTTGGTGCCGGCCGGCAATAGGTTGATAGCCACATAAAGTTCAGTCGGTGTTTGATCCTTGAACTTGAACCAAACGATGTACTCCCGACCGCCCTTGAGTTCGCCGCCCGTAAGCGGCTGGATGAATGAACGGTGTTCTTCTTTCAACCTGCCCCAGGGAGCCATCTCGTCATACGGGGCTCCACCGGCTCCATGGGAATCGATGAACCGCTTGAAACCGTTCATAGGGCCATCCTTGGACACGATGTACCACGAATGAAGCGAATTGGTCCGTGGCAGGGCGAACACCCAGACCATTTCCCGGGAATCGGCGCCCGGCACTTTGAATCGAATCCCGTCCAACCCGGCGCCCAGCCGATTCATTTGAACTTTGACAAATTGACGGTTGCCGCTGGTTTCGTGAACGGGCACTTCGGGGAAGTAGCCCGCCACACTGCGGATGGCTTCCTCGTAATTCTCTTTCTGGAGCATGTCCTTTCCCTGGGTCGCCTGGTATTTTCGCACTTCCTCAGCCGCGCCTTTCAACTCCGTGATGGCCTTTTCTTTCCGGCCTTCTTCAATGGCCGGCTTGTCCGTCAAATCCGGGACTTTTGTTTGAGTTGCGCCGAACGCGGCCCAAAACCAGCACCCCAGAAAAGCTCCCCAGCCTACGGTGTACATTTTTGTCGTCATATCATTTCAACCACACCACGAATTGCGGGCGCGACGCCGTGGTTGGTCCCGCATCGTGGTCATGCTCATTTCGCTTTCTTCTCCATATCCTTGCGAATCGCCTCGCGTTCCTTGTCATCCAGTTTGCCGTCGTTGTTTCGGTCGTATTTCTGAAGGCCCGGCGCAATGCGGTTGGTCACACGCGCCGGAGTCAACTTCGTCGTGTCGGCCAGCAGATATTCCACCTCCGGCAGATCGAATTTGCCGTCCGAGTTTTTGTCGTAGAGGATGCGTAACTGTTCCAAAATCGCCGCGTTGCCAAGCGGAAGGTCTTTGAGTTTGCTTTGCAGGAGTGGGTCGCGAGGTTGTTCCAATGCGGACGCCAGTTCCGATTTTTCCAGGCACCCATCGCGGTTGGTGTCGTATGGCTGGATGAACTTCTTGGCAGTGGCCTTCGCAGCCGCCCGCATCACCCCGGGATCACGCCTCAGAGCGGCCAGTTCCGCCGCGTTCAATCGTCCATCCCGGTCGGCATCGAACTGCTTCAGCAAGGCCACCTGCCGCCTGGGGCCACGCGGTTGCCGGCGGATTTCCTCATCCATCCGCCGCGCCAATTCGTCCTGCGGGACAAGCCAGATGTCTTTCAAATGCTGAACGATCAGCCCCTTCGGGGTGGGAAAGAGTACCACTTCCTGGATGAAACTGGAGAATGTTCCTTTAAGACGCGGGCTGAATCGCAGCGGGAAGACAAATGGCAGATCCCACCGCTCATCAAAGTACCAGAGTATCGCATCTGCATCGCCACTGCTCGTCGCAGGTTGTTGGTTGGTGACACTATGGAGTATCCAAAGGTTTGTCCCGTCAAAGGTCATCGTCTTGTAAACACTTTGCCCGGCATTCACGATTCCGTGGTTTCGCAAGGTCGTTCGAAACACAGGAAATGACTCCGGGAACGGCCATTTCGGCATCTCCTCATCCTGCTCATGGAGCAACGTAAACATCTTTATAACGTTGGTAGTTGCCCTGACTTCGCTCCGATGAAACGTGGGATCATAATCGAGAAACGTATTGCCCACGGAAGTGCGAATACCACTAGAAACAGGCTTTTCCGGCTGCCACTGGTTTCGCTTCGGATCAAATGAAAAAACATCCAGCAGTGCACCGTTATGCAGAAGCGCAAACACCTGACCGTTATCAGCCGCGTGCATCCGCGCGCTGCCTAGATAGTCGCGCCGGTCCAGTTCGTTCAAGGCGGGACGGCGGCGGGTGCTGGCCAGTATCTTGAAACGTTCTGCTGCGGCATCAAACTCAAGAATCCGATCCGGCGAAGCCAAATAGATGCGGCCTCGTGAAGCCGACAAGCGGACTTGATCGGTTGCGCCAAATCCGGTTTCAATTTCCTTCACGTTGCGCGCAGCCAAATTCAAAGCCTTTAGTTGATTGGTCCCGCCGACCAAGTAAAGCGTGTCTCCGACAACCGGCAAAGTGTGGCCGTGGGCGCGGGAGTCGAACCCGCACTTTCCGGTGAACCGGTAGGTTTCCCTCGCCTCGCCGAATTCGCCCGGTTTCCGGGTTCCAAACAGCGGAATATGCGATGCCAGAGTCACCGATTGCATCGTATCCAGATCAATCTTGTGGATGGACTGGTAGGTGAGCTCGCAGATGCTTCGCACCAGAAGGCCGCCATCATGGAAATACATGCCGTCCAGTTCGACGCTCATATGACCAAGCGGCGTGTCACCTTCCTGCTGCCTGCCAATCGCCCATTTCCTCACGACCTCAATCGGCCCTGCTTCCGTATGGGTTCCAACGAGGATGCAGATACAGGCGATAAGCTGCTTGATAAACAGCCAATGCCGCCGCGGTGGGTTGCTAAGGTGGTGGATTCGCATGGCTGTCGTCCTCATTTGGGTGCTGCGTCTGGCCGCTTGTTCATCAACGCAGCCCGCAGGCGGCTTTCCAGGAAACCGATCGTCGGATTGTTCCCAAAACGCTGCTTGTAAGCTGCCAGAACCGGCATCAACTCCCCTGCCTCCTCGGCCGTGTATTCCCGGGTCACAAATTGCCGTGCAAAGTTGGATTCGTCATGGCGGCTGGCGTTCTTAAGCAACTCCCTCAGGTCGCTCACCGGGACCTGCTGCGCTCGCAATTGGTTCTCCAGCGTTTTCACCCGCTTTTGCTCGCCAAACCGGACTCCGAATTTCTGGACCAGCGGTAGTAATTCACGTGCTTCAGCCTGCGTATAGCCCCGAGCAGGCACTTTCCGCGAGAACTCCTGTTCGTTTAAGTTGAAGCTGTAACAAGGTACTTCCTGATTTCGGCCAGGCGTTGCGCGCGCGCTTGATCAGGGTCAGGCCTGGGCGGTTGCGGCGGTGGTCTGAAGCTTTTCAATTTCGTGTTGATGAGCGCGGCGACCTGGCCATCCGGATCCCCCACTCGTTTCCGATAGGATTCCATCAACGGTCGAAGCTCATCCTTGGCATCCTCATCAAGGAAACGGCTGAAGAGGCTCTGGAGTTTGCGAAGGTCGCGGGATTTTGCGTGCGCAAGGTACTGTTTGAGTTCTTCCAGGCTGAATTGGGCGTACCGTTCAAGCCAGTTGAGAAAATTGGCCGCCTCGGGAACGGAAAGGCGCTGATAATAACCCTCCACCAAAGGCAACAACTCGCGTGATTCCGCGACCGAATACGTCCGGGTGGGAAGCAACGCCTCGAAAACCTTTGCGGAATGGCTGGATGCCGTCCGGGCGAAATGCTTCGAAAGCGCAAACTGCCGCCCGCGCTGCAATTCCTTCTGGCGCTTCTTTTCCGCCGTCGCGAAACCATTGCATTTGGCCTCCATCAACTTTTCGAACGCTTCCGCCAGGTCCCAACTCACCGAGGGAGCGAATGATTTGCTGGCCGGGTCCCAGACCAGATCCAGCACGTCCTGGGCTCCGCTGGCCAGTTCCTCATCCGTCCGCGCCTCCTTCAACCGGAACAGGCGTCCGTCAACGCGGGCGGTCAATGATTCCGCCGTGCAGAGTTCCGTGGTAAAGTGCGACCAGAGCCGCGCCGCTTCAGCCCTGTCTTCCTGCCGCCAGGCAATCAAAACCGGGTAGTCACGCAATAGCAACGACAGCCGCGCGTGCTGATACGCGCCTGACAAGACGAGCTCACGATACAAGGGCAGGGCCAGTTCCGGTGTCGGATGCCAAAAGCTTGCGTAATTCAGTTGCGCCACCTCCAGCCGCCCGGCAGGCAGTTGGGGGCGCTCCCTTTGAAGCCGCTGAAACAACTGCGCACACGCTGCCTGCAGCAAGCGGATTTGTTCTTCGTGGCCCAGTTGATCGCGCACGCGATACCGATAATGCCGCAAGAGATCGGAACTCCTGGTCAGTGACTGCAGCCCAAGCCCAAGCCAGCGCGCTTCCGGGCGCGACAA
The DNA here is from genome assembly GCA_040754875.1 of Verrucomicrobiota bacterium. Lineage (GTDB taxonomy): Bacteria > Verrucomicrobiota > Verrucomicrobiia > Limisphaerales > JBFMBT01 > JBFMBT01. Next base: position 8,346 of record JBFMBT010000054.1, read on the forward strand.
CTGGTCCAGGTAATCGGCGTAAAGCGCCAGTCCGTGGAGCGCCATTGCCAGTTTTGCGGGCTCAGGAGCATTCATCGAAATATTGCGGCGCCGGTAAGAGTCGAAATGCCAGCCCGCATCGGTTTGAGTCGCCTCGATGTAGCTGGCAATACGCATTTGCGCGGCTTCTTCGGTTCGTTTCCCAAGCGCCCAGGCTGCTTCAGCGGCGCGCTGCGCCTCCGTCCACAGGCCCCACCGCAGCGCCCATTCGCATTCCTCAAAGAAAAACTGCGCTTCCGCCTCGGGATTCCATGATCGCGATGCTGTCTGCCGTTGCAGGGCGGTCAGAATTTTTTCGACCAATTCGTTCACCACCTGCACCGGTTGATTCCTTGGCCCCCGCGCGGAAAGCTCCAGCGCATTCTGTTGTCCGGGCGGCAGCATGCGCACATCAATCGTAATGTTGGTCGCATCCCTTCCGACTTTGTCTATCAAGCCATCGAGCAAATGGCTGCCGTTCCAAAACGGTGTTTCGTCCACCGCCTTGAGCGCCTTTTCCCACGTCAACGCCGCCATGCGCTGGCGTTCCAGCACAAACACAGCCGGCTCGGCCATCAATCTCCGCACCAACAACGCGGTCAATTCCCGCTCTTCCGCGGTCGCTTTCTCCGAAGCCAGCGCCGCCCGCAGATTAACAATCGAAATCGGCAGCGCTTCTGCACGTGAAACTTCCAGCTTGGGAAACAGCCCCTTCAGGCGCTTGGTGGTTTCCGCCGCCCACGATTCGACCATCGGCAAAGGGGATTGAAATGAACCGATGACAACCCCCGGCCGTACCGCGATCAGCCGCACCGCAAGGAAATCATTTGTGCCCGCCTTGGCCGGTTCCAGTATCAGCATGCCATCCGCCCCCAACACCTCACCCAACGCGATCAAACCTTGCTTGCTCCCAACCGACAGTGATTGTTCCCGGAGTGCGCGCTCAATTTCGGCGCGCTCCAACAAGGCAATCCCCGTTTCGGAAGATAGCGCCACGGTCAACAGGTCCGCTGGTTGATCTTGTTGCCCCGCAAGAATGGCAAGGCGAACATCTTTGCCTTCGCATGTGAATCCGATTATCGCCGCGAGCGCCGTCACCATCAGTTTTTTGATTGTGGCCACAAAATCATTGCGATCCGGCTTAATCCCAAAGAAAACCGAGCGCTGCTTCAATTTCGTTCAGCAGACGCGAGGCAGGCTTCGGCGGCACCAAATTAATTGCGGCGCACAAATCGGCGTTGCTTCCGCCCGGACCAAACGCAAACCAAAGAACATACTCGCGTGCCGGCTTGATCTCGCCTCCAGGCAGATCTTGTATGACGGCCACGTATTTTTCCGCCCACTTTCCCCAAGGTGCTTGTTCCGAGTAATCTTCGCGTACACCGGGTGAACGTTCCGAATTTGGCACAAACCTGAACCCTCGTATCGGCCCGTCCAGCGCGACGATGTACAAATTCCTGGGGAGAGTGTTCGTGGCAAATCCAAAGAGCCAGACCAGATCCCGCTCGGAAGTCGCCGGCGAAATAAAACGAATCCCATCAAATCCACCACCGTGTTCATTCAATCTCACCTTGAAGAAAGTGTTCGTTCCAAACCTGTCCGTGACCGGAACCAAAGGAAAATGCGGCGCCAGCTTCCGCACTTGCGCCTCAAACCGGGCCAGAAACTCCGGATCTTTCTCGCTGCGCGCGGACAGTTCCGGAGCCATGACGGCCGTGGCTTTCAGTTCCGCTACAACCTCAGCCGGCACGACAACCCGGCTAATTTCCACCACCTTTGCGCTGTCCTCCGCCCACGCCCGCAAGCTGGCAAACACGAGCATCGTGACAAGCAGTGAAGCCCAATGGCCAGGTCGGCTTGGCCATGCACGGCATGCTCTTCCCGCTTGATTCATATGCTCGCTGAATTCCTCACTTCCCAACCTTCGGGATCGCCCTCAGCGCCAGTTCCGCCGCCACATTCTGCAACGCCGCCCTCGCCGCCGGCGCCTCCTGGCGCCTGCATCCGGCGCACAACAGCCATCGCCCACATCGCCCACCATGAATTTGCCGCTCGTGGTTTCATTTGCTTCCCGTCGGCCGGCCCGGCTGCCCGGGAGCACGTTCAAGGCTCTTAAACCGGTCCAGCAGCAGCGCTTCGAGTTCTGCGTTTCCCAGTGTGCCGTTGCGGTCGGCATCAAAGCGGGGGAAAGGTCCGGGGCCCGGCATCATTCCCGGGATCAACGAATTCGGAAACAACAGCGTTTCCTCACGCATCAGTTTCTGGAATTCGTTCTGACTTAGCAGCCCGTCGCGGTCCGTATCGTGCAACTGAAACAGCCGTTTGCTCCAGGCGCCCACGTCCTTATTCGTCCGCAGATCCAGCTTCGCCGGCTGGCTGGCGAATCCTGTGACAGCGGATGCGTCCAATTCCGCCTGCGGAATAAACCACAATCCGCTTGGCGGATTCTGCACCCAAACCAGACCAGCGGGTGTCGCGATAAATGAATCTTCGGGCGGCGCGTTTTGGAAATCGACCAGGGCCATGTTCGTCCGCGCCGGCGGCGCGGCAAAATTGAGCGAGAATTCCACGGGCCATTCCTGCGGCGACTGGAAATGCCACAGGCGCCCCGGCCGTTGTTTGACGCCGTACCGTTCCAGCAGCCACAATCGCGTCCCGTCATACTGGCCGGATTCCGCTTCCGCCACGTCCGCAAAACGCCAGCGGCCGCTGCCAGCCGTGGACCCGCGGCCCGGACTCTGCGAGGGATACGTGGTGTAAAGGGGCTCGATTTTGGCGCCGCTGTTCACCAATCCGTATCCCCTCAACGCACCCCCATCTGCCAGAGTGAACAAGACGCCTTGCGGCCCGGGGTGCGGGCGACCGGTGCGCAGGTCGCCTCCGGCCGGACCGGGCAAGGCTTTCCACGCGCCGTCCCGCGCTTGGCATTCGTAAACGGTTCCCCCCATGAAAACGCGGACCAATCCTTGCGGGCCGGGAAACAGGAACGCCGCTCCCAGCGTTGACAGATTGTCGAGCGGCGTCTGTGCCGGGCGTCGGCGCGTGCTCGCCAGAATCCGGGTGTGCCCAGTGGCCGGATCGTACTGCAGGATCGTTTCGGCCGAACTGAGATACAAATGCCCGCCCAGCGACGTCAGTCGCATGTTGCGATCGATCGGTACCGGCAACGCATTCCAGCGTTTCGCCGAGAAATCGTATCGTTGCAGTGTCTTCCCCGCCGACAAATAAAGCGCGTCCTGGTGCACCTCAAACAGCTTCGGGACGTTGCGCCACGGACCCATTGCCGCCTCCAGATTCGGAACAAACGGAATCGCCTCGGATTGAAACGTCGCCAGGTCCAGTGAATAGATGGCCGCCGATAGCGGCGTTTCTCCCGTTTCTGGATTGGTGACATAAAAGCCCTTCGCGTCAACCACCGACCAGAGCACCTGGGCCCAGAGACGATTGCCGCGCCACGCCACGGCCGTCAGGCTGAGGTTGTCCACTTTCCGATTGGGCAGCGTCTGGACAGGCGGCTGCCAGAAGCGTCGCACCGTCAGACTCTGCTTGCTTTGCGCGGGCAAGGTGGCCGCAGGAGGCGCGACCGGCTGGACGCTGGCCACCGGCGGGTTCAGAATGTTCACGAGCTTCGTCTGGATGTTGGTCGTGGCCGGATTGGCGCCCACACGCTTTGCGTATTGTTGCACCAGCGGCAACATCTCTCTTGCCTGCGCTTCGCTGTAACGATGCATGAAAACTTCCGTGAGGGCCCGGCTTTCGTGCGCTTTCGCTGTCCGCAGGTAATTCTGCATGCGCTCGATCTTGGGGCGATCCTGTTCCTCTTTCTTCGCGGCAGCGGCCTGTTTGGCCCGGGCCATCGCCTCCTCTTCCTGGGCACGCTGGTCGGTCGCCGCGCTGGCGCGCAAATTGTTCACCTTGGCCGCCAACGGACCATGGATCTCCGCCCGCACTCGTCGCTTCGCATCAGTCGGATTGCCCTCGCCGCACTTGGCCGCAATGCGTTGCACGCATTCCCGCATCAGAGCGGCTTTGCCTTCGTCGCGGCTGAATTCATCCAACAGCGGCGTCAACAAGTCGGCCAACGCCCTGGCACGCTCCTGGAGCGCCGCTTCCATCGCCGGGTTGCGGCCGTCCACCAATTCCAGGTGCAGCAAAGCCCCGAGCACCCGTTGCGTGACCTCTGCGGACGCGCGCAACTCGTCCACAAAGGCCGCCCACAACCCCGCGCTGTCGTCTGCTCGTGACCAAACAGCCAGTCGCGGCTCGTATGCCTCGCGCCGGACCAGTTTCGTCACGTGGAATAGAAACGGTGTCTGTCGGGCCAGGTCACGATACATCGCCACGGCGTCGGTGGCAGTTTCGTGCCACAAGGCGCCATGAATCGTCGCGATTCGGAAGAAGTTCTTCTCCTCCGGCCGGTCCGGGCTGGGCATCACGTTAAGCACCTCGCTTCGGTTGCGCGTCCAATGTCGCCCCGCCAACGCCGGTTCTTGACGGATCAAATCCGCCGCCTCACGAACGCGCGCCCGCAGCCCTTGCAGTCTTTCATCTTCTGCGGCGGTGCGCGGCCGGGGCGCCAGATAATAATGCCGTAATTGGTGCGATGCCGCTTCAATCACATCCACTCCCGTGCCGTGCCAGCGAATCTGCTCTGCCTCGTCATTTCGCGGGAGCTGCCGGGTGTTCTCCAGAAAAAGATCCAGCGCGCGCGCCGCATGATCCAGCGATCGCGTGACGAGCGGGCCCGCATACGTGACCCCCGGTTTGTTCGAGTAGGTCCGCCAGCTCGGCGTGGGTGATGTCACCGTCGCCTCCGCGTAAGACTGCATCCGGATCAGCGCGGTTTCGGCGTCCCGCTTTCCCAGCGCCCAGGCCGCTTCTCCCGCCGTCTGGGCGGCCCCGTACACCTTCCACCGCAACGCCCACTTCGCCTCTTCCAGATACCGGGTCGCCTCCGCCTGCGGCTCCCACGCCGTCTGTCCGGCTTGCGGCGACAACAGCGGTGTCAGTTGCGCCACGATCTGCTCCACCAATTCGACCAATTGCGCGCGTCGCCCCGTCACCGTAATTTGCTTCTCCGCGTTCCGGTCCGGCGGCGCCAGGCGCAAATTCACCGTCAATTCCTCTCCGTTCACGCCGCCCGGATCAATCCCGCCTTCGAGCACGTGGCTGCCGCTCCAGAACGCCGTGTCATCCACTCCCGTCAATCCGAGTTCCGCGACCAGATCGGCCATCTTTTGCCGCTCCAGCACAAACCACTCGCGCCGCGCAGCCAGCCGGTGAGTCAGCAATACTGTCAATTCCCGCTCCAGAATCTCGGACCCGCGCGAGGGAATGGCCGAACGCAGATTGAGAACCGAAACTGCCACGGTGTCGCGCGGCAACACCCCGGCCTTGGGGAACAACCCTTCAAACCGCTGCGCCACCAATTGAATCCAGCCGTCGCGGTCCGGCAGTGGCCATGGACTTTGCAGAATGCCCAACACCACCCCCTGGCGGACCGCCACCAGCCGGGCCACCAGGAACCGGCTGTTGCCGGCCGTGGCGGGCTCCAAGCTCAACAGCCCATCCACCTTGAGCAAGCTGCCCAGCTTGACGAAATCAGGCTTGTTCGCGGCGCCCAACGCCTGCTCCTTGAGCACGCGCTCGATCTCGCCCCGTTCCGCCAACGCCACACCAGCCACATTGGACAGGCGCGCCACCAGCAAATCCGCGAGCGGTTGCTCCTCGCGGCCAGAGGGTACCACCGCCAGCTTCACCTCCGCGGCTAACAAATTCCCGCCCGCCGCCAGTGCCCCCAGCCAGACCATTACGGTTTTGATCTTCCACGTTTTCATAACTCGTTCTCCAAGTCGTCACCCCCGCTGCTCGCTCGCGCGGCATGCTCTTCCCGCTTGATTCATATGCTCGCTGAATTCCTCACTTCGCCACCTTCGGGATTACCCTCAGAGCCAGTTCCGCCGCGGCGCTTTGCAACGCCGTCTTCGCCGCCGTTTGCTCCGACAAATCCACGCCCACGCTCGTTTGGCGGTCCACCACCAGCAGCTTGCCCGTCGCCTTCTCGATGACCTTGAGTTCCACCCGCGCACGGCACGACACCAGGTTGCCTTTGCGCATCCCATACTCGCTGAACGCTTCGCCGATAAATTCCAACTCCGGTTTCAGCGTCGCATTCGCGTCCACCAGCGCGAACCCGCTTTCCTTCAGGTAATAACTCATCTCCGTTTCCGCCGCCGGATCAATGGTGCGCGCGCCAAAATGCATCTCCGTGATCTTCACAAACACCACCGGCCGCTTGTCGCCCTTCAGGGATTTCTTCAAACGCTCGACCTTTTGGTCGCGCGTTTCCACCTTGGCTACGAGCGTTTCGCCCTTTTGCTCCACCACCTTCGCAATCTTCTTCGCCATCTCGCCCGCCATCCCGTCAATCCCCGCCGCTCCCGCGCCCTTCACCACCTCGCCATACACGCGGCTGGTTTCCGTCCCGATGATTTTCGCGACCATCATCGTTTCCTTGTCCACCTTGAAGATGCGCCCGGTCACCAGCACCTTCGCACCTGTCAGGTTCCCCACCTTCGCCGCCGTCTCGGGGGACACCGTTCCGGACAGCCCCAGTTCCTGTTCGCCCAGCGCCTTCTCCAATTCCGCGCGCTCCACCGTGATAAGGTTGCCTTCGGCGGACAAGTACGCGTTGACCAGCGTCGCCGCCTTCGGCCCGAGATCCTTCATCCCCTCGTCGCGCGACTCAAAGTCGAACACGGCCACAGTCAACACGGGATTCTCCGCGCGCGCCACCAGGGCGCACAACGCGATGAGGACGGGGAATAACAGTCGTTTCAGCGAGATCATAAATGTCCTGGTTGCTCGTTCATGCTCAATTACTGCCCTTCCAGAATCAACCCGAAACGCGCCGGTTTCAGGGCCAGTTCCACGCACTGGATAAGATTGACCTGCGCGGCGGCCGAATCCTTCAAATCCGCCACCAACAAGCCCGGCGCCACCACCAGCGTGCCCGCCCCGTGACTGGCGAGCCACACCGGCGCCGGAATTGTCAGACGGTGGTCTGGTGCTCGAAACCAGACCACCGCCACCCCGGCCTCCCCGGCTTTCTTCGCCAACTTGGTGGCAAAATCCTCCCGGTCGCGCGCCCCCATCTCAAACGGCGCGATCAACACCAGCCCGTGCTTCACCGCGTCCACGTCCGCCCGGCTGCGCAATGTCTCGTGCCGGACCTTCCCCTGCGCGAACAACGGTTCGAACACCCCTTCCGGATCGTGCAGATGAATCGTTTGCGCCGCGCCCGCTGCCTTGAGCTGCTCCAGCGTGTTGTCCGGGCAGCCGATCACCTCGCTCGCGCCCAACCACCGGCCCGCTTCATCCATCCAGTGAATGCGGAACCGCGTGTTCGCGTTCACCGATGGCAGCGTCACCGTCACCGTTTCAATCACCGTCTGGCCCGGCAGCACCTCGATGCGCTTGCGCGGCTCCACCAGCGGCAACGGCATCTGCGTGCTCGAACTGAGCTGCGTCACCCGCCCGCGGATTTCCTGCCTCACCGCGATGTCCGCGCGGTTGCGAATGATCGATGGCACCGCCTGCGGCACGCCCGCGAACACCACCGGCGTCGGCTGCGGCAGCCATTCCAGCTCCCCGCGCGCCCCCAGTGGCCACGCGGCAATCAGGATGACAGCCCAACGGTTCATAAATTCACCGCCAACGATTTCGCGCGGATGTGCACCGGTTCGCGCTCATCTTCCGCCACCCCGGTGCTCGTCCATACCAGCTTGTTCCCCACCACAATGACGTTCTCCTTCGCGTCCGAAAGCACCTCGTAACTGCTGCCGTTCACCTGCACTGACTGCCCGCTGAACGTGATGAAATCCCGGCACCGCCCCCCCTGGCAGATCTCCACCCACAACGGCGTCGAGTTGGGCACCGTCGCCTGTTCCGCCAGCACCAGTTGCACATTGTTTCCTTCAATGACGATCGCCTTCACCCGGTTCGGAAACAACGTGGCAATCTCGCCAAACAACTTCCGATATTGCTCCAGTTGCGTTGCCGGCAGCGGCGGCGCCTGCACAACCTTCTGCTCGCGCCCGCGCCACAGCCCCAGGAAAAATCCCAGCATCAAGCAGGCTGTCGCCAGCCCTAATCCCCAACCCAGCCACGAGCCGCGCGCCGTTTCTGGCTGCATCGCCTCTGCCCGCCGCGACTCCTCCCGGCGCAACCGTGCCGTCACCTTCTCCGGGAACGCCTCCCAATACTCCGCCGCACGCTTCGGCTCGCGCGCCTGGCGCAACAACTCATCCAATGGATCGCCCGGTTTCATCGAGTTTGCCTTAGCTTGGGTTCAAGCAGCCGCTTCAATTTCTGCCGCGCGACAAATACCCGCCACGACACGGTCGCTTCCGTGCAGCCCAATGCCCGCGCCGCCTCCGCATGGTTCAACCCCTCATACACCGTCAACACAATCGCCGCCCGTTGTTTCGGGTCCAGTTCCAGCAAGGCCTGTTGGATTGCATCGCTCAATTCCTCTTCCATCCGCCGGACCGCTGGCTCCTCCTGGGCCAGTTCTTCGTGCAGCTGTTGCCGCCGTTCATTTCGCTTGCGCCAGTTCAGGCACAAATTGATGCCAATCCGATACAGCCACGACGAAAACGACGCTTCCCCCCGGAACCCCGCCAGTTGCCGGTACGCCTGGATGAACGTCTCTTGCGCCAGATCTTCCGAGTCGCTCATCGATCCGGTCATCCGATAGGTCAGCGAATGAATCATGGCCTGATAACGTGTCACCAGTGCTTCAAAGGCCTCATGGCGGCCTTCCCGGCTCAGGCGAATCCATTCCTGTTCGTCTCCCGTTTGGCCCATGCGGCTCTTTCTTTAACTCATCAGACAATCCAAATGGAGAAATCCTTGGTACTTTTTCCTCCACACAGACGCAGTAAAGAAAGACCCAAGCAGCAACGCCAAGGAGGTTGAGGGTGGGGACCCTCGGAGGAAGCGACCTGCTGCTTGAGTGTCTTCAGCTTAACAAGAACACAGTGGCTGTCAAACCGCTGAGCACGGTTCACACGTTATCGGCGTCAAAGATGTCTGTCACACTGCACTTCAGCCGCTTCATCAGATGTTCGAGGGTCTTCAAGGTGACGTTCTGCTCACCCATTTCCATGCGGTGCAGAGATGACGAAGATAAACCAAGCTTGCGCGCGAAAGCCGGATAACTGAGATCGCCGCGCTGCCGGCGCAGGAACCGGCCCAACTGCTTTTGAAGGGACACTGCCACGCCGGTAGTGTGCGCCGACAGCCTTCCCACATATGGGAAATTTGCCTTGCACGCGGCCGAAATTGTGGTTACATCAAATTCAGAGGTTCCTGGTCAAACTGCCAGGTCCACAAAAACAAGCGATGCGTCTGATCAACAGTTTGGCCGGTGCCTGGGAGGGCCTGAAACGAGGTGGCAAGAAAAGGCCCCCGCTGAGGACCGGCCGCAGTCACCGTCAGAACGAAGCACGCCGACACCACCAGTGGTGGCTGTCGCCTCGGGACGCCGGCCACCCAATGCCCGGGCCATCCAATCTTGCAAAGAGCAACTCACGGAGTTGGCCGATGTTCTGAACCAGCTTTCCCTTCAACTTATCGCGTGGCCTGTGTGGTCGCGCGTGCATGAATTGTCCAAACTTCTTCAACACCAGGAGTTCAAGGACTTGCGGACGTTGCGCAAGTTTTACGAGTCAACGCTCTTGATTTCCCCGACGGAAATGTTGGTTGAGATAGAGCAGCAATGCCAAATTATGTCCGACGCCTTAGTCGCAACATACGCCGATGAATTGCTACCGTTGACGCTGGGTGACTTTCATAGTCCTGAACTCAAGCCAGAACGATACCACCTGAATCACTCGCTGCGCGCCCAAGAGGCGGGCGCCATTCAGGCGACGGTCCGAAGGTACTTCTCGCCGATATTCATTTCGGCCGGGGATCTGAATCACCTCCATGCGCGATTGAAGGCTGACTTGCCCGTCTTGGTCGCCATGCTGGATGAACACGAAAATCCGGACCGCGCCTCCGCCATCCTGAAAGCGGTTGCCGCCGGGACCGCCACCGCCATCAATCCTTTCGCGGGAGTGCTGGCCGTAATTGGGATCTATAACCATGACCGAGAGAGGAGCAAGCAGGGCGAACAATTCTTTCAGCGCTTCAGTCGCACCGGCACCGAGTACATAGATCGATGGGCGGAATTGGAGGACATGCACATCAAATGTATTGAACAATTGCGTCCGCTGATCGAAGAAAAGGTTCAACAAGTCTGCGTCACCGCGGTCACGCGAGTGCTTGACGACTTGGATGCCGCTGGCGCGGACTTGAACCACTTGCCGGACGCATACGGCCAGTTTGTTGCTCAGTTAAGGGTGGATTTTGAAATCCCAAGAACCTGACACAAATATGGATCAATTATTCTTCGACAATCTGGGCCACATGTTCGGACGGTGGGACCCCGACACCCAGTCCTTCTTTGGCGAGCACGGACAGTTTGTCGCCCGCTTCGATCCAATCACGAATACGCTGTTCGATCACCTGTCTTCGCCCATGTTACGCTTCGACCTGAACACTCACCATATGTTCGGCGCTTTAGGCCAGTATTTGGGTCATTTTTCCCCCGAAACGGGATCCTTGTTCGGCCCGCTGGGACAGCCACTGGGGCATTTTGATTTCCACAGCCACACTTTCCTCGATTCGATGGGCCAGCCGGCGTTTAGGATCGGTTGATGGTTGCTCAGCCCTTCTGGACGGTTGTTCCGATCCCACCCTCTTGACAGACGGAGATATGATTTGTGACGCCGGTCTGCTGGACCGGTTTGCTTTCATTCGCGAGCCACATCTGTTCCTGATCTCCGCGTGGTCAATGACCACGCGGAGATTTGCCCCATCTGCACCCCCCGAATGAAAGCAACCTGGCCCAAGCACGCCGCCGCCGAACAACTCGCCACCGAGGACGTGGAGAAGGCCTTTGTCGACCAGGCGTTCCTGTTCATCCAGAACAAGGCGCTGCCGCTGATGAAGCCGCCCTACCGGGTGGGCTTTGAGATCGTCCACAAGAACGACGCCAACACGCGGATGGTGGGCATCTTGCGCGGACAAGCACGGTTTGCACAGTAATGAACGTCAAGGAGCGAAACATGCAAATGCATACGATTTACATACAGGTTGCCTCCAAGTGCTCCGCCCAATTCTGCGTTTTGTTGCGGAAAATCGCCAAAAATGAAAGTTGGCGGAGAGAGGGGGATTCGAACCCCCGGTACTGTTTAGGTACTCACGCTTTCCAGGCGTGCGCCTTAAACCACTCAGCCATCTCTCCAGCCGTCGCGACAATGTGTTGAATTCCCGCCCGACGCGCAATGCTTTTTGCGCCCGCGCGCGGGACAAACCACGACAAACCCTGGTTCCAAAGTCGTAACCCAACCGCCACTTGCGCAAAATCGGAACCAGCGCATATTACGCGCGCCATGAAAAACATCCTGTTCAGCGCCTCGCTGTTCCTCACGGCCGTCAACTCCTTCGCCGCCGAATCCTGGTGGCCCCAGTTCCGCGGGCCCAACTGCTCGGGCGTGTCCGATACCGCCCGCCCGCCCGCCGAGTTCGGCCCCGGCCAGAATCAGCTTTGGAAAATTGCCGTGCCCGCTGGCGTGTCCTCGCCCGTGGTCTGGGACAACCGCATTTTCCTGACCGCGCTTGATGCCGGCAAACTCGAAGTCCATTGCTATGCGCGCAAGGACGGCAAGTTGCTGTGGAAACGCGCGGTGCCCGTCGGCAAGCTCGAGGAATATCATTCCACCGAAGGCAGCCCGGCGGCGTCCAGTTGCACCACCGACGGCCAGCGCGTCGTCAGTTACTTCGGCAGCTTCGGGCTGATCTGCCATGATTTCGGCGGCAAGGAATTGTGGCGGCACCCGCTGCCCGTCGCCCAGACCGCCGGTGGCTTTGGCACCGGCAGTTCGCCCACGCTGGCCAGCGGACTGGTGTTGCTCAATCGCGACCTGGCGAACGGCTGCTCGCTGCTCGCCGTGAACTTGAAAACCGGCAAACTCGCCTGGGAAACTTCGCGGCCGGACGTTTCGCCCAGCTTCGGCTCCACCATCGTCTGGAAAAATAACGGCGCGGATGAAATCGTCATGTCCGGCTCGCTCAAGCTCAAGGCTTACGACCTCAAGAACGGTTCGGAACGCTGGTCGCTTGCCGGCATGCCGTCGTTCACCTGCACCACACCCGTCGTCGGCGATGGCATGCTGTTCTTCGCCGGCTGGGCGCCCGGCAAGGGCGACGCCCCCATGCCCAGCTTCGAGCAGATGGCCGGCGGGCTCGACAAAAACAAGGACGGCGCCATCACGCCCGACGAAGCCAAAGGCACGCAGTTGGAATCGTTCTTCCGCGCCCAGGATACGAATGGCGACGGCAAACTCACCGCCTCGGATATTGAAGCCATGAATTCGATGATGGCCCGGGGCGAGAACCTCCTCGTCGCCATCAAATCCGGCGGCTTGGGCGAACTCAACGAAACCAAGGTCGCCTGGAAACAAACCCGCGGTCTGCCTTATGTGCCGTCGCCCCTCTATTACCGCGGCCACATCTATCTGGTGAAGGATGGCGGCATGGTTTCCTGCTACGACGCCAAGACCGGCCAGCCGGCCTATCAACAGGAACGCGTCAACGCGATTGGCGGTTACTACGCCTCGCCGGTCGCTGCCGATGGCCGAGTGATCGTCGCCTCCCTCAACGGCAAAGTGACCATGTTCGCCGCCGGCCCCGAAGCCGCGCCGAAGATCCTTCACCAGGCGGACTTCAAAGAACGCATCGCCGCCACGCCCGCGCTGGTGGAAAAGCAACTCTACCTCCGCACCCCGACAGCGCTCTACGCCTTCGGGTGGTAACTTGTGGACCGCGGGCATCCTGCTCGCTTACGATGTACCGAATCCAGGCGGGCTCCCCTCGGACACGGGATGATAACCCTGCCACAACGTCAGCCCGCAAACGGATTCTCCTTCTTCACCGGCGGCTTCCCATCCGTCGCAAATGGATTCTTCGGCTTGTCCTCCTTCGGCAATCGCAACGGGCTGGCGAACACATACACCCAGCCGATGACCAGGTGCATCACCACCGCCAGCAGCAACCCCGCCAGTGGCAGACGCGACAAGCCGTACAACAAAATCGCCAGCGTCAGAAAAAGCGCGCCCGGCATCAGCGCCGCCGTCGCCAGCCGGCGCGACTGTCGCCACGTCAGGTCGCGGTCCGCGTAGAAGGACATCAGCTTGACGGGCGCGGCGTAAATCACCGCCAGCAGGAACCACGACAGAAACAGGCCGAGCACGGTCGCAATGGCCACGCCCGCCAGCAGCATCGGTTTCCACGCGCCCCACAGTGGTTGAAGCTCCGGCCGGTTCAAGGCAATGGCCCAGCCTTCCGGATACGGAAACGGCCAGTAACCGAACAATGACTCCAGCCGCCATTCAGCCGGCGCAAGGACAAGTTGAAAATCGGCCGCCTGCCCGACCGGTTGGTCGCCGCCGGTGCTGACGACGATGGAGAGAAAACGGCTTTGCACCAGCCACGCGGGATTGCCGCCGGGCCACTCGAGCCTTCCGTCGTGAATGGCGCCGCGGTCAGGCAACCTGCCGATGGCTTCCTCGATCAACGGCGCCCACACGCTGCCCAGGAACCACACCACGATTGCCGCCGCGAGCGACGCGACGACGAACTCCACCGCCAGCAATCGTCCCAGCGGCGCGCGCGCAAACCCCGCCACGCTCCCGAACGTCAGCGGCTGTTTCGTCCACCACGAAGCCTCATCGCTCATTGACTCACCAATCTAACCTTACTCTTACACTCCAGAGACTTGGATAGGATTATAGCAAGAGTAAGATTGCGAGAAACCATTGCCATCCCGACGCCGTGCCTCGGCTTGTTTGGAGTTCAAGCTTCAGCTTGCGGCGAGCGACGCAGCCATGTCGCTCACGGGATTCCACTCAGTTGCCCACTGAACACTGAACACTGATTACTGAACACTCACTCGCTCTTCGGTGGCTGTGGTGCCTGCCCCGGCTGCCCTCCTGGCGGCTGCACCACCACCAAAGGCACCGGAAAGCGCAGCTTCATCACATCGTCCACCAACACTTCGACGTAATAAACGCCTGCCGTCTTGAACTCAACTTGCGCGAACATCGACAAATTGCTCGCGCTATGGGCGGGATCTTGCAGCGTAAATTGCACCTTGCTCTCGCGCATCACCGTGCTTTGGTCCGGCGCGATGAGCCGCACGTTCTGCACAAACGTGCCCACGCCCGCCGTCCAGCGCGTGAACACCGCCAGCTTGAACGCGGTGATGGGCACCTGCGGCGTGCGCAGGAACGACATCACGCCGATCAAAAAGAAATTGCCGTTCGCCTCCTGGCGGACATCTTCGCACAGCACCGAACATTGCAGGTCAGGGAGTATTCGTGTTGGGTTCATTCAATTGGTTTTTAGAAATGGAGTAATGGGAAGCACTGAACTTCGTTAACGGGAGAGGGGGTTCCAAAAAAACGGCCAACCCGCCTCGAATGCAAATGCTACGGCTCCGTAAACCCACGGCCCCGGGCCGCGGCTGTCCCCAGCCGCAGCGCGTGGCGGGCAAGAGTCGGCTGGGAGGTTCGTTTGACAGCGTGTGTGTTTCACCTCGCACGAATAGAACGCGAAAGACCATCCATTGCGACGGTTGCATTTGATGCGCTGCGGCTGGGGACAGCCGCGGTCCGGCATTTCCCTCAATCGCAAATCCCCGCCGCCCTTCGGATGTCTTTCGGCCTTCGTCATTCGTCCTTCGGATTTCACTTCGTCGCCATCTCGGCCGCGCGCACGGTGTTTTGCATCAACATCGCAATGGTCATCGGCCCCACACCGCCGGGGTTCGGCGTGATCCTGCCCGCAATCGGCTGCACGCGGGCGAAATCCACATCGCCCACCAGCCGTGAGCCATTCTTCGCCGCCGGATCGGCCACGCGGTTCACGCCCACATCCATCACCACCGCGCCTGGTTTCACCATGTCCGCCTTCAGAAACTCCGCCACGCCCATCGCGGCGATGATGACATCCGCGCGCCGGCAATGCTGCGCCACGTCGCGCGTGCTCGCGTGGCATAACGTCACCGTCGCGTTCGCGTGCTTCGTTTTCTGAATCAAAATCGCCAACATCGGTTTGCCCACGATGTTCCCGCGCCCGAGCACCACCACTTCCGCGCCTTGCAATGGCACTTCGCTGCGAATCAGCAATTGATGCACCCCTGCCGGCGTGCACGGCACGAAACCGCTCGTGTCGCCCAGCATCAGCTTGCCCACGTTCACCGGATGAAACCCGTCCACGTCCTTGTCCGGCGACACCGTGGCAAAAATCGTCGGCGCATCGATGTGTTTGGGCAACGGCGCTTGCACGAGAATGCCGTGCACCGCCGGGTCGGCGTTCAATTGATTGACCAGCGTGAGCAATTGCGCCTGCGTGGTGGCCTCGGGCAGCACGCGCGTGACGGAATGGATGCCCAGCCGTTGGGACGTGCGCTCCTTCATCCCCACATACACCTTGGACGCCGGGTCTTCACCCACGCGCACAAAGGTCAGGCCGGGTTGTACTCCGCGCTGTTTGAGGGCTGCAATCCGCTCCGCTGTTTCGCCATGGATTTGTTCGGCAATGGCGCGGCCGTCGATAAGATTGTCCAACGGCATCAGTTGAGCGGCTCGAGGGTTTTAATCTCAATCATCGGCGTGTTCGGCCAGCGCTTGTCGATGGCTTCCTCTCCCGAGATGCGGATTTTCTTGCCGGAAAACCACTTCAATTCCAGCCCGGTCTGGCCGGTGAACAGGTAATTGATGGTGCGCCCGCTCTCGTCCTCCACCAAACGGAAATCCGTCGGCGCCTGGATGCTGATGCTGCGGCGCACGATGCCTTCGCGCGTGACGATGCGCTTGGGCAACGGTTCGTCCAGCGGCGGCGCAGGTTCGATCTTCACATCCGCCGGCAACGGCGCGGGCTTCGCGACGACCGGCTCGGGCGCGGGCGGAGGTTCCGTCACCGGCACCGGCGCTGGCTTCGGCGTGGCCGGAACCACTGGCGCGGGATCAACAGCGGCGGCGGGGGCGTTCGCGGGCTTCACCGTTTCCACCACCGTGATCGGCGGCGGGGCCGGCGGCTCCGGCGTGGGCGGCGCGACATTGTCCGGCTTGACGCTCGGGTCCGGCTTGGCCGCCGGAGCCGCGCCCTGGATGTCCAGAAAATCCGCGGCCACAAAAGCGAACGTTCCCTCCGGTGCGATGATTTCCATCCAATCTTCCATCGTGCGGATTTCCGCCACGCGCGCGCCCTTGTCAACGCGGCCCAGAATGCTGAAACGTTCCGCCGGCCCGGAGCGGATGTTCAGCCGCGTCGCGGTGACAATCGAATCCTTGACGAATTGCGCGCTCACCCACACGGGCGTGTTGGGCGGCAGAGAAATTCTCGCCCACCGCGCCGGATCGCCTGGTTTGGGCGCCTTTGCCGTGACGACTTCATGCACGGTGACCGTTTCGCCTTTGCGGAGTTGCGTGATGACTTCGCTGTTGAGAGTGGCCTGACCGCGAACGTTGAGCCGGTCTTCCTTCACCACGGCTGTGTCCGCCGCGCTCGCGGGCGCGGCAGCCAGCCCCATCGCCAGCGCGGCGAGGAAAGCCGGAAGGGATGCAATTTTCATAACCTTTCCAGTAGAGATTTAATCTCCCGTTCTGTCAATGTCCGCCATTTGCCCGACGGCAACTCGCCGAGTTTGATCGGCCCAATCTGCGTGCGCTTCAACCGGCTCACCACCAGCCCCTGCGCCTCGAACAACCGCCGCACCTCGCGGTTCTTCCCCTCCGTCAGTTCCAATTCCACCAGGCTGTGTGTGTTGTTCGCCTCCAGAATCTTCGCCGCCGCCGCCCGCAACACTTCGCCGTGATCAAACACGCCCTTCGTCAGCGACCGCGCCATCTCGGGCGTCACCTTGCCCTCCACCGTGGCCAGATACTTCTTGCGCACGCCGTAACGAGGATGCGTCAGCTTGAGGCTGAACTCGCCGTCGTTCGTAAGGAACAACAGCCCTTCGCTGTCGTAATCCAATCGACCGACGCTGTACAAACTTGTCCATTCCTTCGGCAACAGCTCGGCCACCGTTCGGCGCTTCTCCGGATCGGCCCGTGAACAGATGTAGCCGCGCGGCTTGTTGACGGCGACGTACATTTTGCGCTTCACCCGCACCGCCGTGCCATCCACCGCCACCGAATCATGCGCCGGGTCCACCTTCGACCCCAGCTCGCGTACCACCTCGCCATTCACCGTCACCCGCCCTTCGACGATGATCTTCTCGCTGGCGCGCCGCGAAGCCACGCCCGCCTCCGCCAGAAATTTTTGCAATCGAACCATGAACGGCGCCGACGTTGAATGAAAAGATTACGCCGACGTGGGAAGCAGGCGCAAGGAAAGTGCGGCGAATCCGAAGCGTTGACTCTTCAAAGCGCGGGAACCAGGTCCCCCGCATTGGGGAAGATGTCTGAGGTCACGGGGACCGCCACATCGCGCGCACGAAATGATCCGCGATTTGCACCAATCGCAAATCGCCAATCCAAAAATCGAAAACTAAATCTCCGGCTTGGTTTTGCGCAGACCGGTGACGCGGTCGCCTTCCTTCCAATCGCCGCGCTTCTTGAGCAGGGCGACGCGTTCAAAACGCTTCCACACATTACGTTTGGCGCCAGAGACGCTGGCCGCGCGGAGACTGCGATGCTGTGACATAAACCAAAAATTCTCGAGTTTCTGTTTGCCCGCCCGTTCGGCGGGACGAGGTTTCTACCATAAACCCAAGTGATTGCAAACGGTTTATTCGCTGGATTTGGGGCCCTCCCAAAAGTGCCGTTATCGGGCGGAAGCGGGCAGAACCGGGCGGAAAGATGTAAGGTGCTGACAATCAAAGACTTAAGATGAACAAAGCCTCACCATGCAACTAATTGTGAGTTAATGGGTTACGCAAGAATTGCCGGAGGCCGTTGACAAACGGGCGGTGCGTGAATAAATTCGCACCACCTTAGTCC
>JBFMBT010000055.1:0-26422 GCA_040754875.1 Verrucomicrobiota bacterium
AACCTTCGACCGTCCGCGGATAACCCCAGTTCATCGGCGGATTGCTCATCGACGCCAGCGGCATATAGAAGTAAAACAGCGCCCCCAGCGCCCACAACAATGCGGAACAGACGACCGCCTTCCACTCCGTCAACATCTTGTTCGTCGTGATGAACAGCCACGCGCAACCCGCGATCGACGACAGCCCCACCAGGTTGAAGATGATGAACATCACGTTGTCCTTCCCGTCGAACGTCGTGATCACGCCCTTGGCCTTCAGCAGCAGGCCCAGGATGTAGAACAGCGTGTTCCCCAGCAGCGCGTCCCGGCCCAGGTTCTTGTCCGCCGCCACGATCGCGATCTGGATGCCCATCGCCGCCACCAGCAGGGTCTGGTGGTTCGTAAAACAGATGCCGAACAGAAACGCCGCCCAATACAGGTAACGCCGCTGGTGCGTGGCATGAATCCACCGCAACAAACAACACAACACCCCCATTAACGACAGCACGCTCAGTGTGTAAACCTCCACGATCACCGCCTGGCTCCAGAAAAACCCGTTGAACCCCATCAACATCCCCGCCACGTAACCCGACATCAAGCACACCACATTTTCCACGCGCCGGTCGATCCCCTTCAAAAACGGAATCCCCTCGATCATCATGCTGCTCCCGCGCGACACCAGCAGCCCCACCAATCCGCACGACAGTGCCGCCGCCACCGCCGATGAAAACGCCACGCGCCACGCGATGTTCGAGTAGGGAATGTGCGTAAACAACCACGTGTACAGCGTCCACACCGGATAACCCGGCGGATGCGGCACGCCCGCGTAATAAGAACCCACCGCCAGCTCGCCCGAATCTTCCAGCGTCAAATCCGGCGCCAGCGTGATGACGTATCCAATCAGCACCAGCAGCGTGGTGACGGCGAACGTCAGCCAGTCCACCTTCCGGTACAATGCGGGCGTCGGTGGTGGCGCCGGGCTTGGTGATTCCTTGCTCCGTACGGACGCTGCGGTTCCCTTTTCCGGAGCTGGCGCAGACTCGCGGCCGGCCCCGGGCTTCCCGGAAGCCGGTTTCTTTTTGTCCTGACTCATTCCAAACGACTTAGATATTGTTCGTCCACGCCGAAAAAGAGCCTATACTTGAAGGCGAACGAGTCAGGTTTGTCGATGCAAAAGTAGCCAGCCCCACGCGGTTCCATTGCACGTTTGCCTGCAACGGCGAAAGCAAGGCAACGCTCTGATTGGTAAGCAGTCCCGCCGCCCACAGGCGGTTCGTTTCCCCCGCGTCGGAGTTTGCGACGGAGGTTGGCGGTTGCAGCGCCAGCAACGTCAACACCGCGCACGCTCCCAACGGTGCCAGCCGGTGCATCCACGCCATCCAGTACCTCGGCGCCTGGCCCACCCGCTTCGCTCCAAATATCCGCGCCTCAAGCGTCGCGGAGGGGCGACGCGGCTTCCAGGAACGCAAGCGGTTCTCCCAGTTGTTCGAGTCGTTCATAATCCAGTCCTTTCAATCGCGCTTTGAGTTTCTGCATGCCGTAACGATAACGCCCCGCAATCGTGTTCGGGGAAATCTCCAGCAATTCGCCAATGGCCTCGAAGGAATGCCCGTGCCAGATCTTCAGCACGATCACTTCCCGCTGCTCCTGCGGCAGCTCCGCCAGGCAACGCATCGCCGCCCGCTCGCCCGCCGTCTCATCCGGCCCCCGTTCGAACCACCGGCTCGATTCCAGCTCCCGCCGCAACCGCCGCCACAACCCGCGCCGGTAATTCAACGCCCGATTGCGAAAACTGCGCAGGCAATACCGGTCCGGCTGCTGGGGCGCTTCGGTCTTTTTCAGCAACGCGATGAACGTCTCCTGCAACACATCCTCCGCCTCGCTGTGACTCAACCCCAGCGCCCGCCCGTACAAAATCAGGCCGCCCGCCCTTTCCGCATAGAGGCGTTCGCACCAGCACGATGTCCAGCCATTGTCCACGGTTCACTAAATAGACACTCCATGCGCCGATTTTGTATAAAAATAGTCGGCGGGCCATCGGGCCTGAACGTGCCGTTATCGGGCGGAAGCGGGCGGAAACGGCAGTTTGTCCCACGTAATCCCACGTAATCCCACGTAGCGGGGACCGTGACGCGCGATGCGCCGAAGACATGAACTCCTTGAACCTCGAACTTTGAACTCCGAACCTTGAACCTTGAACTTTGAACTTTGAACTTTGAACTTTCCCCTCTCTCCCTTCTAATCGCCCGTCCTTATGGCGCGCAAACCGGCTCTCATCTTCATTTTCATCACCCTTGCGCTCGACATCCTCGGGATTGGCATCATCGTTCCCGTCCTGCCCAAGCTCGTCGAAGAATTCCGCGGGGGCGACGTTGCGTCCGCCTCCACCACCGTCGGCCTGCTCGCCGCCCTCTACTCGCTCATGCAATTCGTCTTCGCGCCCGTCCTGGGCAGCCTCTCCGACCGCTTTGGACGCCGCCCCGTCATTCTCATTTCCCTGTTTGGCTCGGGCCTCGATTATTTCCTGTTGGCGCTGGCGCCGAACCTCGCCTGGTTCTTCGTCGGCCGCATCATTGCCGGCATCACCGGCGCGAACTTCGCCGCCGCCACCGCTTACATTGCCGACGTCAGCCCGCCCGAGAAACGCGCCGCCAACTTCGGCCTCATCGGCGCCGCCTTTGGACTCGGCTTCATCCTTGGGCCCGCGCTGGGCGGTGTGCTGGGCGACATCGGCCTGCGCGTGCCGTTCTTTGTGGCGGGCGGCCTCACCCTGCTCAACTGGCTTTACGGCTGGTTCGTGCTCCCCGAGTCCCTCGCGCTCGAAAACCGCCGCGCCTTCAGTTGGACCCGCTCCAATCCCGTCGGCTCGCTCCTTCACCTGCGCCTTCATCCCATGGCCATGGGCCTGGCCGGAACCTATTTCCTCATCTACCTCGCGCACCAGGTCCTGCCCAGCACCTGGGTCCTCTACACCAGCTACCGCTACGGATGGACCTCCAAGGAAGTCGGCTTCTCGCTTGCGCTGGTGGGCGTGACAGCGGCGGTTGTGCAGGCCGGCCTCACCCGCATCGTTGTGGCCCGCTTTGGCGAAAAGAAAACCGCCACCGTTGGACTCCTCATCAGCGCGCTCAGCTATGCCGCCTATGGTTGGGCCTCGAAAGGGTGGATGATGTACGCCATCATCCTGATTGGCTCGCTGGCCGGCGTCACCGGCCCGGCCGTGCAGGGACTCATCTCCCGCAGCGTCGGCGCCAACGAACAAGGCGGCGTGCAAGGCTCCCTGACCAGCCTCACCAGCGTCTCCGGCATCCTTGGCCCGCCGATTGCCACCGGCCTCTTTGCCATGTTCATCGACCCCACCGCGCCCCGGCAGATTCCCGGCGCCGCCTTCTACTGCAGCGCCATCCTCACCATCGTTGCCATGCTCCTGGCCGTCCGCTCCTTCCGCAAACCCATCAACCTCCCGCCCGCATAGCCCGGCGGCGCCGCCCCGGGCGCCGCAACCCCGGCATGCCCACGGCTTCACACCTTGTTGCCCACCGCAAACGCGAAGCGTCCCGGAGTGCGGCAGTCCTGTGCCGCTTTGTTGCGTGTCACCCATTACAAACGGTCCGCTCCACCGTGATCACCCCCGCCCACTGGCGCCTCACCGCCTCCAACGGCTGGACCACGCCGGAGAGCTGACAGCAAAGCTGAGCAATCTGCCAATACGATTAAGGGCCCGTTTTACTTACTACTCTCTTCCCTGGCTCTTGGCTGTTTGGCCGCAACCCGTCCCTTTCATTAACACCTCGCGGACGATATGTGTCTTCACACGGCGGGTCCTTTTGACTGGCAGAATAGCAGGCCTTTTGCTACCAGATAACCGTGGAATTAAGAGAGACTGGACCTGCGTATTTGGGCGAGGATGGGCTACGAGATATTGCGGCACATTTGAACTCCGTTTTTGGAAGTGAAAACGGAGTTCTGAACGTTCCGGTGTCCGAATACCTTATGAAAACGGGCCGGGTGGGTGGGCGAGAACAAGGCCCGTTTGAATTAGAAGGCGTGTTGGGAGTGGGAGGGATGGGCGCGGTTTTCGGTGCGGCAGATAGGAATATCCATCGCAGCGTGGCGATCAAAGTTCCACTGGACGGCCGACGATCCGCACCGCCCGTGTTTCACCGTTTTGTCATGGAGGCTAAAGTAGTTGCCAATCTCGAACACCCCAACATTGTCCCCATGTACGAGCTTGGTGTGGCAGCCGATGGCACGGTCTATTGTGCGATGAAACGCATCTCCGGCCGGAGCCTCGGAGCGATTCTGGCAAATATCCACACTGGAGATACTGACACAATCCAGAGTTACCCGTTGGAACGTCTCCTCGACATCTTTCAGAAGGTGTGCGATGGCGTGGCATTCGCTCATTCCAAGGGGGTTGTCCACCGCGACCTCAAGCCGGAGAACATAATGGTCGGCGAATTTGGCGACGTGATGGTAATGGATTGGGGCTTGGCCAAAGTCTTGCCTGTCAGTTCTTCCGGACGGACAGTGGCGTTGAAAGCGGTTCGTGATGAATCCCATCAGCCGATCCGTGGGGTCATTAAAAGTGACGACACGCCCGATGATCTGCTCCCCCCTTCGGAGGCGGGACGCACGCAGGAAAACATGGTGCTGGGCACACCTCACTTTATGCCGCCGGAGCAGGCGCGAGGAAGGATACGAGAGGTTGATCAACGGTCCGACGTGTATGCATTGGGAGCCATTCTTTACAATATTCTTACGCTCCACCCCCCGATTCGGGGTTCGACCTTGCAGGAGTTGTTGGATAACGCGGCCGCAGGCAGAATTGCCCACCCTTTTTCTTACAACTCTTCGCGATCAAGCAGCGCCCAGCCTGCGGAGGCTCCGAGTGATGCTCAGTCAGGGGCGATGGCATTGAAACATTGTCCAGGGGGAAACATTCCCTCGGTTCTCTCTGCCATCTCGATGAAGGCTCTGTCTTGGAACCCTGTGGACCGCTACCAAAGTGCCCGCGCCTTGCAACGGGACGTAGCCGCTTATCAAAACGGCGACGCCGTCTCCGTGGAGAATGCCAGCCCGATCCGACATCTGTTCCGCATTATTCGTCGCCACCGGCTCATGAGTTTGCTTGTCCTGTGCTCTTTGCTGCTGATTACCACAGCGGGCACCGGGTTCGTCTTGCGGGATTTCCGGACTCTCCGGGAACTGCGCGCAACTGCCGCGTACTTCCATGAAGAGGCGGTCCGGCTGGTGGAGGCCGGAAATCATGAACTGGCGCTGGAAAAGCTTTCCTACGCCCTGGCTCTGGCCCCGGACAATCCCACGCACCACGTCCTTCGCGGGAATGCCTTGCAATCCTTGTTTCGGTTTAAGGAAGCACGTACAACTTACGCGAAGGTTATCCAACTTGATTCAGATCTTGCGGTCGCCCGCGAGAATCTTGATTTGTGTGAAACCCTGATGCCGTCCGACGGACAACGCGAGAACGCTCGACCAGATACGCTGCTGACGTTGCGTCTCGCCATGATCCGCCAGCAGCGGCTGGGAGAAGCCGCTCAGATGGCCCGCAAACTCCAGGCACATTGGGAATCCCGGCTCCAACAGGCAGGATTGGCTGCTCGACCGTTCGTCGCGGACAACGGCACGATCAGCATAGATTTGAGCAGGTCCGCACTCACCAATTTATCCGTGCTCGCTGGGATGCCTGTCGCCCATCTGGACGCAAGTGAAACGGCCGTTGCCGACTTGAGCGCCCTGCGGAACATGCCGTTGAGAACTCTCCACCTGACCCGGACAAAGGTACGGGACCTCGCACCGCTCGCTGGAAAGCAACTCACCGAATTGTATTTGGAATCAACCGGTGTCGCCGATTTATCGCCCTTACAAGGAATGCCGTTGACCCGTCTCAAGCTAGACGGCACGACCGTCACGAATCTCTCGCCGCTGCGCGGAATGCCCCTGACGATGCTTTGGTTTCCGGCAACACCGGTCGCGGACATCGGTCCGCTCGAGGGCATGCCCTTGAACGATCTCTCCTTTTGGGGGTCGCAGGTGAAGGACTTGAGCCCGCTACGGGGAATGAGACTCCGTTCGCTGAGTTGCAGCGGAACACAGATTGCCGATCTCAGCCCGCTTGCTGGCATGCAATTGGAACTGCTCCACGCAGCAAAACTCGGCGTCACTGATCTCAACCCGCTCCGGAACATGCCGCTGTGGAACGTTTTGCTCGACGGTTCCACCAACATTACGGATATCTCTGTACTTCGGGACATGACCCAGCTTCGATTCCTCACCGTGCCGCTCTCCGCCAGGAATGTCGAAGTCCTTAGGGGCTTGCCAAATTTGGAACGCCTCGGCTTTGCGTGGCCTTCCGGTCAATGGCCGGCAACTCCAACTCCTGAAGAGTTCTGGAAGGCTTGGGATGCACGAACAAAAAAATAGCCGTCATGCCTAACAACGCTTCCCAAGACCACCGCAGCGATTCTCGATGGCAGGCCGCCGAGTCTCTCCTGAACACATTGAAGCAGAGCCTCGAAAGTCCTTCGGGCCGCTTGAACACGAATGTGCAGGCGTTTTTGTCAAGGCAGCGTGATCGCTTCGATGAAGGACGATTAGAAGGGACCGCGCGATCGGCAACTGTCCGCGGGCAGTTGGCCGTCGAAGATCCGCTGTTCACCTCAGAATCCGGCAGCACCTTTGTTGCGTGCGACATCAGCCTGGAACGCGCAGTCGCGATGAAAGTGCTTACGCCAAACGAGCAAAAGGATGAAACGCGTCTCAGTCGTTTTCTGGTAGAGGCCCAAGTTGCGGGCCAGTTGGAACACGCGAACATCCCGCCCATCTATCGAATGGGTGTTACATCGGAGGGCACATTATTCTATATCACGAAACTCATCCAGGGCCGGACACTGGACGAGGTGCTGACTGAACTGCGCCTGGGACGCCTGGAAACCGTGCGGGATTACCCGTTGAACGAACTGCTCGTAGCCCTTCA
The DNA here is from genome assembly GCA_040754875.1 of Verrucomicrobiota bacterium. Classification (GTDB taxonomy): domain Bacteria; phylum Verrucomicrobiota; class Verrucomicrobiia; order Limisphaerales; family JBFMBT01; genus JBFMBT01. Next base: position 6,977 of record JBFMBT010000055.1, read on the forward strand.
GAAGGTCTGTGATGCGGTGGCCTACGCCCATTCGCGACGCATCGCGCATGCAGACCTGCGTCCGGCAAACATCATGCTTGGGGACTATGGAGAGGTTCTTGTGCTGGCGTGGGGAAGGGCTGGCAAAATTCCCCGAGCATTGGAAAGTGGCCAACCCGCCGGGCAAACCGTTTCCAACGAAGCAGCCGGACTGGGCGCGGTGCCCTCGGGGAGTGATACAGAGGCCGATCCATTCGCGGCGCCAGAGGCACGTTCTTCTCCTGCCGGGCATTGGACACGACAATCTGATGTGTTCTCGCTGGGCGCCATCCTATTTAACATCCTGACACTGCGCCCCCGGCCCCAGGGCGAGGAACGAATTCACTCGGATTCCGGCACGCCAACCTCGCGCACCGGCGCTGGCAAAGGGCCCCCACAACCATTGCTTGCCATCGCCAGGAAGGCGATGGATTCCCGTCCTTCCGAACGATACGCATGCGTGGAGGACTTCCAACGCGACCTTGCCGCGTATCAAGATGGGTTTGCTGTTTCGGCCGAACAGGCGGGGCTTTGGCGCAAGTCGATATTGTTGTTCAAGCGCCGAAAGACCGAGTTTGGGCTGGTTGCGATCACCCTGCTTATCATGCTGGGGTTAGCGTTTGGGTTTACCCTCAAGACCATGGCGCACCTCCGCGGCATTCGACAAGCGGCCCCCTCGCTCTATTCGCAGGCGGCCTCCCTTGTCGAGGAGAGAAGGCTGCCAGAGGCGCTGGAACGGATTGATTACGCGCTGCAAATGGAGCCTGACCGGGCCGACTTCCACGTGCTCCGCGGTAACATACTCCAGACATCACTTCGCATCGACGAAGCGCATGCGTCCTATTCCAAGGCACTTGACTTGGTCCCCGCTCACCCAGGGGCGCGGCGAAATCTCGAAATCTGCAACCGAATGCGGGCACAATCCGAATCCGGCATCTCATCCGTGGCTTTGGACGATTTTCGGGTCGAGTTGTTGAGCCAGGGCCGCTATGGCGAGGCGATCGAAGTAGCGCTCCATATCGACGATTCCGATGGAACGCTCTTCCAGAAGTGGCAAAGCAACGCCCTGGCCGCAGGCATAAAACGCCCATTACTCAAGGAAACTAATGCCTTGTTGTCACTCGACCTCAGCGCGTCGGGTATCTCTGACTTGTCCCCGCTGAAGACTCTTCCCTTGACCTCACTGAACCTGAACAGCAATCAGATTTCCAACCTGGATGCGCTCCGGGGAATGCCACTGCATCAGTTGAGACTAATCAAGACCGCGGTTACGAACCTGGCCCCGTTGCGGGGCATGCCCCTGCAAAGCCTTTTCATAGCTCAAACACCGATTTCCGACATAAGTGCGTTGCGAGGCATGAAGCTGCTGAGTCTGCACTTGGGCGGTTCGCTTGTTACAGACTTATCCCCCCTGAGCGGTATGCCGCTCGCCAGCCTTACCATGTGGCGCGCTCCGATAGTTGACCTATCTCCGCTCCATTCGACCGTGTTGACCAATCTCAATTGTGATGACGCGATGATTACGGACTTAAGGCCGCTTACAGGGTTGCCCATTCGAACCTTGAGGTTGGTGGGCTGTTCATTCGTCACCGATCTATCGCCGTTGTTGGAGTGTCGCCAGCTCGAGTTTGTTGCGGTGCCGCAGACAGCGAAGAACGTCGAAGTGTTACGGAAGCACCCAACGCTGCAGCGACTGACCTACAACCGTGTATTTCGCGACAACTCATGGACGGATGTCCCTGTAGTTGATGATTTTTTCCGTTATCATTTCACTGGAAACCTTTCGGCGCAATAACCTTGCTTCGGATTCTGACACGGCCCTCGATTGCGAATACACACGACGAAATCGCGCAGAAATCTCAAGGTTGATAAAGTGACGAGATCGCGGAATCGGGGCAATTCTTCCGAAACGAAGTCCGTTTCTATTCAATCAATTCGTAAGTTCCACGCCACTGAACACTGACTACTGCCTACCACCCCAACAACCGCCCCCCCTGGTACACCACAAACGCCGCCACCCACGCCAGCAGGCCCATGTACGCCCACTGAAACAGCGGCCATTTCCAGGAGTTGGTTTCGCGGCGGACGACGGCCACGGTGCTCACGCATTGCAGCGCATAGACGTAAAACACCATCAGCGTGAGACCGGTCAGCGTCGTGTACACCGGACGCCCATCCTCGTGCGTCTGCGCGCGCACTATCTCCGCCAGCCGCTGCGTGCCTTCCTCGGATTCATCGGCTGCGCCGACGTTGTACACGGTGGACATGGTGCTCACGAACACTTCGCGCGCGGCGAAGGACGCCACCAGGCCGATGCCGATCTTCCAGTCGAATCCCAACGGCGCGATGACCGGTTCCATGAGCCGCCCCAGGCGCCCCGCAAAACTGTGCCGCAACTTCGCGCCCGCCTCTTCCTTGTCGATCGCCGCCAGCGCTTCCGCGCGCGCGTCCTCGATGGCCTGCGCTTCGGTCACGCCGGGGAACGTCGCGGTCGTCAATGCCTGGCGCTTCGCGTCGTATTCCTGCTGGATGGCCGAGCTGCGCGGATACGTCGCCAGAAACCAGAGGATGATGCTGATGCCGAGAATCACCGTGCCCGCGCGCTGGAGGAACAGCTTCGAGCGATCCCACATGTGGCGCAGCGTCACCTTCAGCACCGGACGCTTGTACGGCGGCAGTTCCATGATAAGCACCGGCGGCTCGCCCTTGAGCAGCGTTTTCTTGAGCAGCCACGCCATGAACAGTGCCGTCACCGTGCCCAGCAGATACATCCCCAGCATCGTCAGCGCGGAAAGCTTCAGGAAACCCAACACCGTCCGTTCCGGAATGCACGCGGCGATGAGCAGCGTGTACACCGGCAGGCGCGCCGAACAGCTCATCAGCGGCGAAATCAAAATCGTCGCCAGCCGGTCCTTCGGATTCTCAATCGTGCGCGTGGCCATGATGCCGGGAATCGCGCACGCGTAGGAGCTGAGCATCGGAATGAAACTCTTGCCGTGCAACCCCACCTTGCTCATCAGGCGGTCCATGAGAAACGCCGCGCGCGCCATGTAACCGGTGTCTTCCAGCAGGCCGATGAACAGGAACAACAAACAGATCTGCGGCAGAAACACCACCACCGCGCCCACGCCCGCAATCACGCCATCCACCAGCAGGCTGTTCAAGTCGCCTTCGGGAATGATCCGCCCCACATGCTCGCCAATCCACGCCACGCCTTGCTCCAGCAGGTTCATCGGAATTTCCGCGAACGAAAATATCGATTGAAAAATCAGCGCCATGATGCCCACGAAAATCAGCAGGCCCCACACCTTGTGCGTGAACACGCGGTCCAGTTTGTCGCTGAGATTTTCCTGGCGCGCCGCCGCCTCGGTGACCACTTCCGTGTTGATCGCGCTCACGCGCGCGTAGCGCGCTTCAATCGCCGCGCTCCGCCAGTCATGCCCGGCGGCCTCCAGCTTCGCCCGCGCCTCGCGCACCAGCGCTTGTACCGCTTCCGGATAATGCCCCGTGTTCTTCGCCAGCGCCGCTTCATCGGTCAGCAGCAACAACGCCTCCGTGCGCGCCGACGTGTGCCGCTGATGAAACGCCGTCTCCAGTTGCGCCGCAATCCGCTCCACCTCCGGCTCGAACGACTTGGGCAGTTCACAAAACGCTTTCGGCTCCGGCCGACTCGCGCCCAGCAAATCCACCAGTGCCGCGCGCAATTCGTCGATGCCTTCGCCCGTGCTCGCCACCGTCGGAATCACCGCCACGCCCAGCGCCTTCGAGAGTTTCGCGGCGTCAATCTCGTGCCCGTTCTCGCGCGCCACATCCACCATGTTCAGCGCCACGACCGTCGGATAGCCCAGCTCGATGACTTGCGTCGCGTAATAGAGGTTGCGTTCCAGATTCGACGCGTCCACGACCACCATCACCGCCGCCGGCGCCGGCACATCGCCCAGCCGATGAAACAGCACATCGCGCGAGATTTGTTCATCCAGCGATTTGGGACTGAGACTGTACGTCCCCGGCAGATCGAGCACCGTCACGTTCACATTCGCCGCCGTGTGGCGCAGCCGCCCTTCCTTGCGCTCGACCGTGACGCCCGCGTAATTGCCCACCTTCGCGCGCAACCCGGTCAGCTCATTGAACAACGTCGTCTTCCCGCAATTCGGATTGCCCGTCAGCGCCACGAACGCCGTGATTGGCTTCGCCGCCGTCGCTGAAGCAATGGGAGCATTGGCACTCATCGAAGAAATCCGAAATCCGAAACCCGAAACCCGAAACAAATCCGAAACCTCAAATTCGAAATGCGATCACCGCCAACCCATCGCCCCGGACCGCGGCTGTCCCCAGCCGCAGCGGGTGGCGGGCAAGGGGCGGCTGGGAGGTCCGTTTGACTGTGTGTGTGTTTGACCTCGTACGAAGAGAACGCGGAGGACCATCCATTGCGGCGGTTGCATTTCACGCGCTGCGGCTGGGGACAGCCGCGATCCGGCACAAACCGCGCGGCAGCGCGAGCCCGCGCCCCCAATCGCCAATCGCCAATCGCCAATCTAAAATCGGATTTCATCGCCGCCTCCTTACGCCTTGGCTCGCACAAAAATCTGTTCCGCCTCGTGCTTGCGTAACGTCAGATGATACCCGCGCACCTTCAACTCGATGGGATCGCCCAGCGGCGCGAAGCGAACCACCTCGACCGGCGTGCCCACCAGCAGGCCCATTTCCATGAGACGCGAGCGGTTCTCGGGTGAAAGTTTGATTTCAGCGACGGTGCCCGCCGCTCCCACCGGCAGGGAACTCAGAGATTGGGTGGCGTCGGCCATGACTCACGCAACCATCGACCTGGCGGTGAGCGGCTCGACGAGGATATTGTCCGCCAGGCGCAGGCTGATGCCCAGGCGGGCGTTGCAGACCTGGCAGATGATGTTGGAATTCTGGGCGAGCAGCTTGATCTGCTGTTCTTCGCACAAGCCCATTTCGCGCAAACGATCCACCACCGCGGGCTCGGCGGCCAGTTGCTTGATGCGCACCAGCGTGCCCGCGCGCACTTTGCTCAATGGGCAAAGCTCCGGCTTCCCGCAATCGGCGGCACAGGGCAATGTGGAGTTGTCGTTCAAGCGCGTGGCAAGCTAAAGCAAATGAGATTCAGTTGCAAGAAGGATTTTGCACTCTCTTTCGCATAAATTGCCATCGTCCAGACGCCCGAGCTGGGAACTTTATTCGCGCCTCCCTGGGAAATTGGTTCTCCTGTAACCGGTTCGACCAGCCTCTCAATGTTTGCCGCGTCGCGCGTCGCCCTGCGAAGACCCGTCCAAACGGCCGCCGTTCGCCCAAACTACTCCACCGCTCGCCACGGCCCCCGGCAGCCGTTGAACATTTTCTAGCTGTCCTGAACAGCCGCCCGCTCCTTCCGCCGCCGCAGCCAGATCGGAATCAGTCCGGCCCCGATCAACCCCGCCAGACTGAAATAAACCGGCGGCTCCGGAATGTTCGGCCGCAACCCCACCGCGTCAAAATATACATACCCGTTGTTGTTATCGTGCTCGAAGCCAATGCCCGTCGTGATGTTGCTCGACGCCGAGTTGCCGCCCGACCCCGGCCCGAACTCCAGCGTAGTCGTTGGCAACACGTAAGTTCCATCAATCTGCGGCACGTACGTCTTGTCGATCATGTTCATCTCCACCAGCAGGTGCGTCCACGTATCGGCCACCACCGCCACCCCCGTATCGACATAAACCCCGTTGTCCCAGACAAACCAGTTCATCCGGTTGTCGGTGGAAGAAAACTGCGTCCGAAACGCCGCCGACTCGTCAAATTTGTTGGAAGCCGTGGAAACAAAGAACGTTGCTTGCACCTGATTATCAATGGCTTGCTGCGTGACATAGGCATAGACATCAATGCGGTGAAACGGGTTGCCGCCGTTGATGCTGCGGTCCACGTCGCGCGCGATTTCAATCTGCTGGCTCTGCCCCAGCCGCAAGCTGCGCACCCCGTGGAACGCCACATCGGTTGACGACACGGCACGATTATCATTGCCGCTGCTCTTCTCCCACGGCCCGTTCCACTCCTCATCGTCCCCTGGGTTGGGCAAGCCAACGACCGTCTTGTTGTCTTGCGAATCGTAACCTTCCGCCTCTTCAAAGCTGACAAATGTGGCCCTCGCCTCCCCGCCGGCAAGGAGAAGCGCGACAAGAGCCAGAATTGGCAGCAAACTTTTCATCTATCTGCACTACAATAGCTTAGTTTTTGCGAAAAAACAGATTTCTTATGGCATTATCGCTCGGATTATTTCCTAGCCCATACGGCCCTATTGATGGCGTTGCGGGGCTTTTACTGATGGCTGGATTTCGGGTGCCGGACATGATTGGCTTGGGCCATGTTCTGGGACGACCGCCCACAGGCGAGGCGAATTCTGCTGATTCTGGTGGTGGTTGCTGTCTTCGCGGTTTGCGCTTTCAGCTTCGGCTGGGTGCGCGACATCCGCACCGGGCTGGCGATTCGCGCCGCGCGCCAGCACATCGCGGCCAATGACGCCCGCTCGGCGGCGTTGAGCATCCAGCGGGTGCTGGACCTGAACCCCAACCATGTGGAGGCGCTTCGCCTCAAAGGCAATCTGCTGAACGTCTTCAAAGATCCTGAGGCCATCGAAGCGTGGACGCGCGTGGCCGAACTGACGAACGACCGCACGAACTGGTGCACGGCGTTGGCGGTGGCCGTGCAGATGGGCCGTCCCGATTTGGGTGCCCGAGCGGCGGCGCACATCGACCAACATTATCGCTCGGACTCCGATGCGCTTCGCCTGCTGGTCGCGCACAGCCTGCTGAAGAACGATCTGCCGCGCGCGCGCATTCTGCTCGAACAACTCGGCACGCTCGACAAAACCAATCTCTGGGACCAATTCAACCGCGCCACGCTGACGCTGGCCGACACCAATTCCCCGCGCCACGCCTGGGCGGAAGGCGAATTGAAGCGCCTGAGCACGAACGAAACGGTGGCCGCGCCCAGCCTGCGGATGTTGATTGACCGGCGCGCGGCGCGCCAGGACTACACCGCCGCGGCGGCATACTCGGAACAGTTGATCCGCGTGCCCGGCTCGTTGTGGAGCGACCGTTTCGACCACGTGCGCCGCCAATGGCAGGCGGATCCCACGCAGGGCCGTCAATCACTGGAAGAGTTGCTGATGCGGCCGATGGGCGACGAGCTGTTGTTGCAACTGGCGCGGCGGCTGGTCGATTGGGGTTACTGGGACGCGGCGCAAACTGTCGTGGCCCGCATCCCGGAACCGGCGAGGTTCTCCATCCGTGTCGTTTCGGTGCAGGTGGAAGTTCTGGCGCGGGGAAACAAATGGCGCGAACTGGATGAGTTCCTCAGCCGCCCCGGAATTCCCACGCACGAGCCGTTACTGGAACTTTATCGCGCACTGGCTTCCCGGCAGATTGGCCGCGAACGGCTGGCCAAGGAACAACTGGAGTACGCCCGTATCCTCAGCCGGTTGAAGCCGGAAGTGCAAAGCAGCCTCGCCGACCGGCTCGACGCCTGGGGCTGGCACGAGGAGGCGAACCTGTTCCGCTGGCAGCAGGCCCAGGAAAATCGCAATCCGTTGCCGGCGTTACGCACACTCGCGAAATACTATTATGACCGCGGTGATACGGCCAACATGGCGCGTGCCCTGGAACGCTGGCTCGTTGTCGAACCCGCCTCGGTCACCGTGAAAAACAATCTCGCACTCATCCTGCTGCTGCTGGAACGCGATGCGGACCGCGCGCATCAACTCGCCCGCGAGGCCGCGGACGCCTCGCCCAAGAATGACGCGGTCCGCTCGACCTACGCGTACTCGCTTTTCAAGCAAGGGAAGACCAGTGAAGCCCGCGATGAATTCGCGAAAATCGCGGCTCCCTCCCCCTCCATGCAGCTTTACCACGCGCTCATCCTGTCGGCTGCCGGTGAAACAAATCGTGTGCGGGAACTGCTCGCGCAAGCAGACAAGGCGCGGCTGTTTCCGGAAGAACAGAAACTCCTGCGGCAGTTGCATGAACAATTCCCCTGACACATCGGCTGCGGCGCCGGTGAAACCCATCGACCATCGCTTGTGGGTGGTGTTGGCCGCGCCGCTGGCGTACTGGGGCTGGGTCACTGCGTACGTCGGGCGCGAATGGCTGGTGAATCCGGAATATTACTTCGGGGTCGCCATTCCGGTGCTGGCGGCCGTTCTGCTCCGGCAGGAAAAACCGTGGCGCGCCCGGCCCACGGATGTGCGACGTCCCCGGCTGGGATTGGCGTTGCTGCTGCTGGCGTGGCCGCTGCTCATCGCGGGGGAATTGATCAAACCCCATGCCGTCGTGTTTTCGCGCGCGGCCAGTTGGGCGCTGGTGCTGAGCGCGGTGCTGACCACGTGCGGCGTCTGGCTGCGCTGGTGGGGCAGGGGAGCGCTGTGGCGCCTGGCGCCGGTGATGCTGCTGTTCATCCTCGCCGTGCCGCTGCCCCACACCGTCTGGGGCGAACTGTCCGCGGCGCTGCGCCTGCTCGTCTCCAGCGCCACGACGGATGTATTGAATTTGTTCGGCGTGGCCGCGCGCCAGCAGGGCAACATCATTTTCACCGCGCGCGGGGCCGTGGGTGTGGACGAGGCATGCAGCGGGTTGCGTTCCTTGCAAGCGACGCTGGCGGCGGGCCTGTTCATCGGCATGCTGAGTTTTCGCACGTGGCCTTATCGCCTCGCGCTCCTCGGCGGGAGCGTCGTCACCGTTCTGCTGACCAATCTCGTGCGTTCCACGATCCTCACGTGGCTGGTGCACAAGAACGGGTTGACGAGCGTCCGCGAATATCACGACCCCGCCGGGTTCGGCACGCTGTTCGCCAACATGATCCTCCTTGCCGTGGCCAGCGCTTTGATGGTGCGGCGGGAACGCATCGTCCCGCCAGCCGATGAAATGCAATTCGCGCCCGTGAGCATTGGGCGGCGCGGGGCGTGGCTTGCGGCGTCCGCCGTAATGCTCGTGCTGGCATTGCAACTGGCGCTGCCGCACGGCACGGCCTGGGTACCGGACAAGGATTTCCGGCAGCTCGGCGCCTTGCCCGCCACGGTGTCCGGTTATGCGCTGCGCCACATTCCCGTGGAACCGAGCCGGCCCATCCTGATGTTTGATAGCGCGGTGGACGCGCATTTTCTTGCGGCGGACGGCACGGACATCCAGGTCTTCAACGCGTTCTGGGGCGCGGGTAAAGTGTCCAACCAATTCGTCGGCCAGCACGTGCCGACCATCTGCTATCAGAACTCCGGCTACCTTTCGCTTTCAACGTCGCGCGTCGCGCCGGTGACCTTGCGCGGGCGGGAATATCCGGTCGTCTGGCAAACCTTCTCGAACGACCGCGAATCCGTGCTGGTCGGATTCCTCCACTTGGTGGGGGGCCAACCGCGCACGTTTCGGCTGGAGGATCGCGGGCTTTTCTCCTGGCGCACGTTGCTGTGGGACATCCGGTTTCAGCAACTCGCGCCACAGGAAGTGTTTATTTTCTCCATCAACTACAAAGGAGACGGCGAAAACGCCTTGTCGCGACTGAAAGCCGCATTGTTGGCACGCTATCCGTGAGCGTTAAACACTGCCGTGCAAGCGTTTAACGCAATGCCAACCGCGGCGACGTGTTGGTTGACAAATGCACCATTTGACCTTATTAAGATAGAGCCAATAAGCCATGTGCAACCACGTGGCGCTAAAATAGCAATATAGGGTGTAACTACCCGTGGCGGTGAGCGTCTGTCATCGAACGCTGGCGCAACCGTCCAGCGCGCAGGCTGTGCAACGCAAAACACAATCGAGTTTTAAGGCGAGATTCGCCCGAATCTGGCGCACGCTGTTGTTTGCCTTTGCCCTGTGCCATGCGGCCTCGGCGCCCGGTTTGGTGTTGGAATGGAATTCCGCCTCTTACAGTGCGGGCTCGCTGACGGCGTTCTTCGAATTGGATTCGTCGAATCCGGGCGCGGACGTGAGCATCGTCATCACGGGCGACACCAGTTATTTCATCAACAGCACCCCCAACGACACGACGGATTTGACCGGTGGCCAGGGAGGTTCGCAGCAATCGCTCTGGCTGGCGGTCAATTTTCCGTCACGCAACGATACGATCACCATCACTGTCAATTTTCACTATGCCCAAGGCGTCTCCGATGTGGACTTCATGCTCTTCGACATCGATCGTGGCGACGGCAGTTACCGGGACTACATCACCCAGATTTACGCGCAGTATGACGCCGGCACGCCCCTCGCGCCCACGTCGGTGACCGGGTCTTCCGATAACACGGTTTCCGGTTCCGGGACCAACCGGACCATTCGCGGTGATGAATCGGTGGACTCGGACGATAATGACGGCAATGCGACGATCGACTACGGAACCAACATCCTGAACAGTTTCACCTTCACTTACGGGGATCACTCCAGCGCGCCGAGCAATCCGGGACAGCAGTGGATCGGCCTTTACGACATCAATTTCACTCCGCGTCCGCGCATTCCCGAAACGCACCCCGCGCTGTTTGCGGCCGCCTTCTGCGTGGGCGCCGTGTTCCTGAAGCGGCGCGGCTGGCTGGCCCGCAACACCACCAGGTCGAAGTCGTGAGAGCGTGGTTCGTGAGCAAGTCCCAAGCCCCGCACTGGCTGCATGTGTTGGGGGTGAATCCGCGCAAGTTGCTGGCGGCCCTGCTGGTTCTCGCCCTGATGGGCGGGCTGGCCGTCGCGGGACGCCACTATTACCGCAGTGCCCGGCTGGAGCATCTGGTTCGCCAAGCCGAAACCTTCCTCAAACAAAAAGACGCCCGGAGCGCGGGATTGAGCGCCCGCAGCGCCTTGCAACTGGACCCCAACCATCTGGCCGCCACGCGCATCATGGCGCGGCTGGCCGATGAAGCCCGCAACCCGGCTGCGCTGCTCTGGCATCAGCGCGTCGTCGAACTGGGCTCGAACCAGACCGACGACTTGCTGGCGTTGGCGAACTGCGCGTTGCGCGAGAACGAACTGCCCGTGGCCGAAGAAGCGCTGCTTCGGGTCAAACCCGCGCAACACCAGACCGCGGCGTTTCACCAGACCGCCGGCGCATTTGCCCTGACCGCGTCGCGTCCCGACGAAGCGGCGCGCCATTTTGCCGAGGCGGTGCGCCTGGATCCGCGGCCGCTCAACCAGTTGAATCTGGCGATGGTCCAGTTGAGTTCGATCAATTCCGCCATGCAGGCCCACGCGCGCACCACGCTGGAATCGCTGCGCACCACTCGCGGCTGTGAAGCCCTCGCTTTGCGCGCCCTGTTCAGCGATGCGCGACGCAGTTCCAACGCGAGCCGCGCCATCCTCTTCGGGCGCGACCTGCTCGCCAGCGCGGGCGCCGCATTCTCCGATCGCGTGCATGTCGTGGATGCGCTGGCGCAATTCCAGCACGCGGATCTGGAGAACGAAATCCAGCGCGCGAAGGTGTCCGCCACTCACGCGGGTGACCTGGCTGAACTGATGTTCTGGCTGAACGCCCACGGACGCGCACGCGACACCGAGGCGTGGTTCAATGAACTTCCTCCGGCGCGCCGCAACGAACAACCCGTTCCCCTGGCGATGGCCGAGGCCGACGTCACGCTCAAACAGTGGCCCGCGTTGCGCGCGCGCCTGGCCGAAGCGGACTGGCAGGAATTGAACTTCATGCGCCACGCGTTCCTGGCCCGGGCGGCGCGGGAGGAAGACGATCGGTTCGCCTCCTCGCGCTGGTGGCGGCAGGCGTTGACCGCTGTGGGCAATGGCCGCCAACCCATGGCCATGCTCGCGCGCCAGGCGCAAAAGTGGCGGTGGGACAATGAAGCCGAGGAACTCTGGTGGCGGCTGGCGCGCGGGAACGCCGGACAACGCCCCGCTTTGGCAGCCCTGCACCGGCTCTACTCGGAGCGGCGCGACGCACGCAATCTGCTGCGCGTGGCCAACCGCATCCTCGAACTTAACCCGGACGACCTGGTGGCGCGCAACAATGTGGCTGTATTATCGTTGTTGCTGGGCGAAAACGCCGCCCGCGCCCACCAACTGGCGCAGGAAAATTTCACGCGTTCTCCGAAGAACGCCGCATTCGTCTCGACCTACGCGCTTTCGCTCCACCTTCAGAACAAGCCGGCCGATGCCGCGCGCCTGCTGGAAGAACTTCCTGAATCGCAACTCGAGCACCCTTCCATCGCCGCCCTGTATGGGGCGATTCTCCACGCGGCCGGCGACCAGACGAAAGCGGGCGCTTACCTCGCGCGCGCCGATGGAAACAAGGCCCTCTTCCCCGAGGAACAAATGCTCGTCAGCACCGCGCTGCGTCAATCCGCGCGCCGTTGATCCATGCTGAAGCCGGAATCGCAGCGCAGTCGGTGGAACGGCGGGGCCTGGCTCATCGCCCTGGCGGGTGTGTGGTTCTGGACGTGGCGGCATCTGGAGATCGAGTGGCGGCTGAACGAGCAATACCAATACGGCTATTTTGTGCCGCTGTTGTCGTTGTATCTTGGCTGGGAACGATTGAAAGCGCTGCCGCCGGGCGACCTCAAACCCGCTTCGTCCACCAACGTGCTGTCGCTGGCACTGGTGGTTTTGTCCTTCACCGCATTCCTTTTTGCCGAACTGCTGCGCCAGCAGGATCCGACCTGGCGAATGGTTGCCTGGACGATGAACGGCTCCGCATCGCTGCTGACGGCCGTGTGCTTGTGGCATTTGGGAGGAGCGCCGCTCTTGAAGGCGTTGTCGGTTCCGCTGCTGTTCACGTGGCTCGCCTTGCCGTGGCCGTCGTTTTTCGAGAACGGCGTGACGCTGGCGCTCATGCGGCTGGTCACGAGCAACACCGTCGATTTGTTGAACTGGTCGGGCATCGCCGCGTTGCAGCGGGGCAACGTGATTGAACTCGCCAACGGTATGGTCGGCGTGGATACCGCGTGCAGCGGTGTGCAATCATTGCAAGCCAGCCTGGTCGCCTCGCTGTGCATTGGGGAACTGCTGCGGTTCCGCCTGCCCGCCCGCGCGGGGCTGGTGCTGGCCGGCGGGCTGTGCGCGTGGGCCGGGAACCTCGCGCGCGTCTATGTTCTTACGCGACTGGTGCAGGCGCAGGGCGAATCCGCCGTGGACCGTTACCACGACATGGTCGGTTACACGGCCACCGCCTTCACCTTCGGCGCGATCTTTCTACTGGCCTGGTTGCTTGCGCGCCGTCCAACGTGGCAGATCAATTCGGAGGAAACTCACCCGGCGCCTTTCACCGCGATTCCCCGTCTGCCCGGCAGCCTTGGTTTCACCGTCCTGGCGCTCGTAGTGGCCACGCCGTTGCTGTGCCGCATTTGGTGGACCTTCACCCGGAGCGGGCCGCCAGCCATCCAGCGCGAAGCCATGTGGACGCTGCGCACCAGCCAGTTGCCGCGCGGCTGGAGCCTGAGCGCGGATCAGATGTCCGCCCGCGAAAAAGAAATGTTGCGCTTCAGCGAAGCCCAGGCCGTGTCGTATCGTCTGCCGGACGGTCAGCCCGCCCATGCCTACCGGTTGTTCTGGAAGCCCGACCGCACCGTGCCGAGCCTGGCTTTCAGCCACACGCCGGACATTTGTCTGGTGCAGGCGGGATGGCAGCAGGTCAGTCTGCCGGAGATTGTGACCCTGAAGGTCGCCGGCGCCACTGTGACCGGCGCATTGTTCCGTTTTCAATTCGAGGGCGTCGAGCAGGCGGTGCTTCATTGCCGCTGGTATGGCGGCGAACCGGAAATGTTCCAAGGCGCAACGGCAAAGACCGGCGCGCGCACCGAGCGCCTGACGCAATTATGGAAGGGCCGGCGCCGTTACGGTCATGAGGCGCTGACCGTGTTCATGCCGCCACTTGCGGAACAGCGCCGGCAACGGGAATTGCTGGAACACTTTCTGAACATCGTCCTGGCGCCAGCGGGCCGGAGTTCGTGAGAAGCGCGGCCTCTTCGCGCAAGAGGCTTGGAATCAAATTGTTCATCGCGCAAGATGCCCGCCATCGCGCGATGAGAAATCCAAACAAGCCAGTCCCGTTGACGACGGATTCCCCGCGAACGTCTCATGCCTCCCGGTAAATCAATTCTCGAAGTCTCGCAGCTCACCATCCGCCGCAACAACGTCGCCATCCTGCAAGACGTTTCCTGGCGCGTTGAACGTGGCCAGCATTGGGTCATTCTTGGCGCCAATGGTTCCGGCAAAACGTCGCTGCTCAGTTCGCTCACCGGCTATCTGCCGCCCACGCTGGGCGCCATCACGGTTCTTGGCCGCACGTATGGCCGGGCGGACTGGCGCGAGTTACGCAAGCACATCGGCATCGTCAGTTCGTCCGTCCGCCAGATGATGGCCGATTCGGAGCCCGCGCTCGAATCAGTCGTCAGCGGCAAGTATGCGATGATTGATTACTGGGGCCGCGTCACGCCCGCCGACCGCCGCCAGGGCCTGCGCATCCTCAAGCAAATCGAGTGCGAGTATCTCGCGACGCGCCCATGGCTCTACCTCTCGCAAGGTGAACGCCAGCGCGTGCTCATCGGCCGCGCGCTGATGGCCAAGCCGAAGTTGCTGATCCTCGATGAACCTTGCGCCGGACTTGACCCCGTCGCGCGCGAACATTTTCTGCAATTCCTCCAGCGCCTCGGCAGCCGCCGCGGCGCGCCGACGCTCATTCTGGTCACGCATCACGTGGAGGAAATCCAGCCGGTCTTCACGCACGTGCTCGTGCTGAAACAGGGCCGCGTCCTGCGCGCGGGTACAAAGGACGAATGCCTCACCTCCGGCACACTCTCCAGCGCCTTCGCCAATCGCATCCGGCTCCAGCGCCGCTCCCACCGCTACGAACTGGCTGTCATCCCGTCTGACCAGGTGGTGATTTAGCTCAATTAATTTCCGCAACGAATTGGTGGATAAATACTTATACAAATCATTTTTACCTCGCTATTTGACTTCCCGGCCCGGACATGCCAATAATTCTTCGCAGCCTAAGTCTGCGGTTCAGCTACGAACCCAGACGCGGGGGACCCAGATCCCGGGGTTTTGGCCTCGGGAAGGGGCGAACGGCAGATGCGTCTGCCGGGGTCACTTTCCAGACCCAGCCCGTCAGCTAACCTCGCCGGCATTGGAAGGGCGATCCTCTGGAGCCGCTGGAACGACTCTACGATTTCCCCTGAACGTATCGCGCGCCCGCGTCTCACGACGCGGTGTTGGCGCGTTTTGAAATGAACACGAACCAGACGGATCGTCGTTATCTGGCCGGTCTCATGCTCGGCGCGCTGGGCGTCGTGTACGGCGACATCGGTACCAGCCCCCTCTACGCCCTGCGCGAATGTTTCTCCGGCGACCATGGCATTGCCATCACGCGGGGAAACGTCCTTGGCGTTGTTTCGCTCATCTTCTGGGCCCTGGCGCTCATCGTCTCGCTCAAGTACCTCACCTTCGTCATGCGCGCGGACAACAAGGGCGAAGGCGGCATTCTCGCCCTGCTCGCGATGGCGTTTCCCGAACGCGCCTTGCACGCGAAAAGCGCCTCCAAGATGCTGCTCATCGGCGTCTTCGGCGCGGCATTGCTCTATGGTGACGGCATGATCACGCCGGCCATCTCCGTGCTCAGCGCCGTGGAAGGACTCGAGGTTGCCACGCCGTTCTTCAAGCCGTACATCATTCCCATCACCATTGTGATTCTCGTGGGGTTGTTCTCGTTCCAGCACATCGGTACCGGCGGCGTGGGCAAGATCTTTGGCCCCATCACCTTCATCTGGTTCATCGCGCTGGCTTCGCTGGGCATCAAAGGCATCCTCCTGGCCCCGGAAGTCATCAGTGCCATCAACCCCATTTACGCCATCCAATTCTTCCTGCACAACGCCCGCGAGGCTTTCATCGTGCTGGCCTCCGTGTTCCTCGTCGTCACCGGCACGGAAGCGCTCTACGCGGACATGGGCCATTTCGGCGTGCGCCCCATTCGTTACGCCTGGTTTTTCCTCGTCTTCCCGGCATTGTTCCTGAATTACCTCGGGCAGGCCGCCTTGATCCTGACCACGCCCGCGGCGGCGGTGAATCCGTTTTACAATCTCGCGCCGAAATGGGCGCTCTATCCGTTGGTTGTGCTCGCGACGATGGCCACCATCATCGCGTCGCAAGCGCTCATCTCCGGCGCATTCTCCATCACCATGCAGGCCATCCAGCTCGGTTTTCTGCCGCGCATGCAAATCCGCCACACATCCTCGCAGGAGCGCGGCCAGATTTATATGCCGGCTGTCAACGGCATGCTCATGGTGGCGTGCATCGGGCTGGTTGTTTTTTTCCGCTCCTCCAGCAACCTGGCCGCCGCCTACGGCATCGCCGTGGTGCTCACCATGCTCATCACCACGATACTCTTTCATCGCGCGGCTCGCCGCTTGTGGAACTGGAACCCGTGGGTGCTGGGATTGTTGTGCGGCCTGTTCCTGTTGATTGAACTCGCGTTCTGCGGCGCGAACTTCCTCAAAATCGCCCATGGCGGCTGGTTCCCGCTGGTCGTGGCCGGCGGCATTTTCGCCATCATGGCCACATGGAAAACCGGCCGCCGCATCCTGCGCGAACAACTCCAGGCCGCCTCGCTGCCGCTCGATTTGTTCATTGCCGATCTCGATGCCAACCCGCCCACACGTGTCAAGGGCACCGCCGTGTTCATGGCCGGCAATCCCTCCGGCACGCCCATCGCGCTGCTCCACAATCTCAAGCACAACCGCGTCCTCCACGAGCGCGTCATCCTGCTGAGCATCACCATTCTCGAAGTGCCCCACGTGCCGCCCACCGAACACGTGCAACTGGAAGTATTGCGCCCGGATTTCTATCGTGTCATCGGCCGGTACGGTTTCATGGATGAACCCAGCGTGGACAAGTTGCTTGGCGCCTGCCTGCCCCTGGGACTCGACGTCAAACCGCTCGAATGCACCTTCTTCCTCAGCCGCGAATCCATTGTCTCCGGCCGCGGCGGCGGCATGGTCGCCTGGCGGCGCACCCTTTTCTCCATCCTGTCGCGCAACGCCCAGAGCGCCACCGCGTTCTTTCAACTCCCCGCCAACCGCGTCGTCGAACTCGGCATGCAGGTCGAATTGTAGCGGTGTCCTTGGAGTGAATGACGTCGCGAGCCTGTTACGTTATTTCCTTCAGCCGCGGCAAATGTATCACCCTCTCCTCGGGGAGAGGGCCGGGGTGAGGGGGACCGCCGCATCGCCTGCCCGCACTGACCAGAATGGAAATGCTGCGACATCGCAAATCCGTCCGTCACACCGCCGCTCAATTCAAATACCGCCGCACCGTCTCCGGCGGCAGCGTGGCCAGGTCCAGCAGCGTCAGAAAATCAATCGTCTTGAACTCGCGGTCAATCGCCGGCGGCCCGCAAATCTTCGCGCCAATCGACAGATAGGCCAGCAACAGCTTGGGCACGCGCGGCGATTCCTCCAGCAACTCGTTCATCGGACACGCCACGCGTGCCAGCGGTTGCACGCGCTGTTCGACCGGCACCACGTGCCGCCGGGCCAAATCCGAATACATCGTCGCGCCCACGCGCGGGTCCTGCGATGTCAGCGAACTGCAACCCATCAGGTAACGGCACCCGCGCTCGCGCGCATACGCCGCGATGCCCTTCCACAGCAAGCCGAGCACCACCAGGTTCCGATGCTGGCTGTGCACGCACGCGCGCCCCAGTTCCACGAGGTCCGAACGCAACGGTTCCAGCGGCCGCAAATCAAATTCCTGCGCGCTGTAATAGCCGCGGTTCGCCGCCGCGCGCAGTCCGGTCTGCAAACGATACGTGCCCACGATGTCATTCGTGCGCAGGTCCTCGACGATGAGATGGTCGCAAATGGCGTCGAACGGATCTTCATCCCGGCACGTCGCATACGACGCTTCGAGCCCTTCATTGAGCTCGAGATTGAACACCACGAAGCGCAGCGTTTGCGCGGCCCGGACTTCCTCGGCGCAACTGGCCAGCCGCACGGCGTAGCCCTTGTGCGTGTCGCCCCGCGCCAGAATGCGTTCGCCGTATTCCAGAGTTGTGTGGTCTTTCATGAGTTGCAACGTAGCGTGTATGTCGGGTTCGTGATAATTGATAAAACCAACGCGCGCATCGAATGGAACGATGAGCAACGCGTGGATGGTTTCGGGATGTTCGGAAAGAACGACGCGTTACCTGTAGCGCGTTTCCGACCCGCTGCCCACGTGACAATTGTTAAATCGCGGTTACGGAATACCGTGTCACCGGAACGCGTGTACACGCCTTGTTTGGAGTTCACGCTTCAGCGTGCGGGTTGCGCGTCTCTCCGCAAGCTGAAGCTTGAACTCCAAACAAGAGAAGGGACGCGCAACACCTGACCGCGGCTGAGACAGCCGCAGTCCGAAAGCGGCGCGTGAACGTCCTTGTTTCAAGGCGACGCGATTGGTCAAATGGACGGCATCAATGAGCACTTCGAAGACCCTGGCCATCGCCCTGTTCGCCCTGATCTCCACTTCGCCCGCCGCCGAGTGGCAATCCGTCGCGCCGCTGCCCGGACCGAACGGCGGCTTCGTGTGCGGGGCGCTCAACGACACCCTGTTTGTTCTCGGCGGCACCAACTGGCGCAACGACACCAAACACTGGCTCGACGGCATCCAGGCTCGTTCTCTCAAAACGGGCGAGTGGAAGCTCGCCGGCAAATTGCCCGCGCCGGTCGCCTACGCCGCCAGTGCGCAAACGAAAGAGACGCTCTACTTCATGGGCGGCAGCGACGGCTCGCGCACACATCAAACGCTCTGGGAATTGAACGCGCGCGGGCAGGTGAAGGCGCGCGCGCAAATCGCTTCAGCGACCGTCTATGGCGGGGCCGCCATTGTGAACCAGGTCTTGTATCTCGTGTGCGGCAGCAAGGACGCCGCCGATTTGTCGCAGCTTGCCGATGCCTGCCAGGCCATCGACTTGAAGAGCGGCGCCGTGAAGTCGCTGCCTCCCTTCCCCGGCGGCAAATTCACGTTGCCCGCGGTCACCGCGCTCGGCGACCGCGTGTTTGCGTTCACCGGTGCGACCTTTGCCGGCGGCCAGGTGCAGAACCAGAGCGGCGCGTGGGCTTTCTCCATTCGCAAGGGCCAATGGCAGCGGTTGCGTGATTATCCCTTCGCCGTGCGCGGTCTCGCCGCCATCGCGCTGAACGAACGCTACCTCCTGCTCGGCGGCGGTTACAAATCCGACGCGGAAGGCTTCACCAACGAAGCGTTCATCTACGATTCGACGAACGACCGCTACCTCCCGGCGCGCGCGTTGCCTTACCGCGCCATGGCAAGTTTCGCGTTGAGCGGCGACCACCTGTTCTGGCTCGGCGGCGAAGACGAAAAGAAACATCGCACCGACCGCTGCTATCGCATCGCGTGGAAAGCCTTGCTCAGCGAAGCCACGCGGGAGAAATAGCTGGCCGGCTTGCTGACGGGATGAACGCAGTGAGAA
>JBFMBT010000056.1:0-26360 GCA_040754875.1 Verrucomicrobiota bacterium
CGCATAACACACGTCGTCCCATGCACTGAAACGGACGTGAAACGTCCATTGATTTGGAAACGGAGCGCCATTTGAAGATAACGAATGTTGAATCCTTTTTGCTGTCGTACCCCCTGCCCGCGCCCTTGAAGCTGCCGTTCTGGAACGGCGAGCGAACCATCCTCAAGCGCGACGCCATGTACATCCGCGTTACCACCGACACCGGCCTGCGCGGCTACGCGCCGGGACCCGCCCACGAACGCGCGGCGAAGGAGATTCAGGACATCATCAAGCCGTTCCTCCTGGGCAAAGACCCGCGCCAATGGGGCAAGTTCCATTTCCAGGGCGAACTGGAAACGACCAAGACGTATCGCTCGGTGGAGATCGCGGTGATGGATGCCGCGGCGCGGTTCGAAGGCTGCGCGTTGTCCGAGCTGGCGGGCGGGCGCAAGCGGGATCGCATCAAGCTCTACGGCAGCGCCGGCATGTACATGGCGCCGGAGAAATACGCGGAGGAAGCCGCGGCGGTGAAGGCGATGGGATTTCCCGCTTACAAAATGCGCCCGGCGCTCGGGCCGGAAATGGATTTGAAAACTGTTGAATTGATGCGCCAGGCGACGGGGCCGGATTTCGGTTTGATGATCGACGCGCATTCGTGGTGGCGCATGGGCGACCGCAATTATTCCTTCGATACCGTGGCGCAACTGGCCAAGGCCATGAGCGCCCACAAGCCGACGTGGCTGGAGGAGCCCTTGCCACCGGAGAAACATGACGAATATCGCAAGCTCAAGGCGTTGGGCCATGTGCCGGTGGCCACGGGCGAGCACGAGCAGGAGGAAAGCGGCTTCCTGGATTTGATCGAAACGAAGGCGGCGGATTACATCCAGATGGATGTGTGCTGTCAGGGCGGGTTCGAGATGGGCGCGCGCGTGTTCGACGCGGTGGCGAAGAAGAACCTGCGCTTCGCGTTTCACAGTTGGGGCACGACGCTCGAGGTGCTGGCCGCGGCGCACATCGGCATCTGCTGGGAAGAAAACGTCGTCGAGTGGCTGGAGTATCCGTGTTACTCGAACTTCGGCCGCGCGGGGATGTATCCGTTTCCGCTCAGCGACGAAATCCTCGCCGAGCCCATGAATATCCAGAATGGTTACCTCACCGTGCCCAAGGGCCCCGGGCTCGGGATCGAGATCAACGAAAAGGTCGTTGCCAAGTATCCCTTCATTCCCGGCCCATGGTCGTTTTTCAAAATCAACTCGCCGCCGGAGACGATCGCGGTGACCGGCGACCACAGCGTGAAATGGGTGGAGGGTGAGAAGCGTGATGCGAAGTCGTGATGCGTGATGCGTGATGCGTTTTCGGGGATGAGCGTTGGGATTAATCCGATGCGGTTGGTGATTCGTGGACTATGAAATTCAACGAATGGCTAAAGTCGGTGCCGAGGGAATTCACGGAAGACCCGTTGTGGAAGATTTCCGTTTATCAGATGGCGCTGTACGCCACGGACCTTGGCTGGCATGATGTGACTTGCTTGATGCGTGACCGAAGAACACTTGATCTATCGAGCCAGATGTATGAGGCGCTTGGTTCGGTCGCAGCCAACATTTCAGAAGGTTATTCGCGCGGGAGCAACAAGGACCGAACCCGGTTTTACGAATACGCGCTTGGTTCAGCACGTGAAAGCCGCGGTTGGTATTACAAGGGGCGACACGTCCTTGGCGAACGCGTCACGATGCATCGAATCGCGCTCTTGACCTCCATCACCAAGAGCCTCCTTTGCATCGTTCCGGATGAGCGCGGCTACACACTGCACGACGCACCGGCCCCCTACGCATCCCCCGAACAATCCAACGCTCCACTCACAACGTTGCTGGAGGACGTTCCGATGCCGCAATCCCCTGAAACGCATCACGCATCACGCATCACGACCGACGCGCATCACGCATCACGCATCACGTAATCCCATGGACCCTCTCTGGATACTTCTCATCGGCATGGCCGTCGTGGTCGGCGGCATTCTCGCCTTCCGGCTGCACGCGTTCATTGCGTTGATGGCCGGCGCGTTGCTGGTGGCGGCGTTGACGCCCGCCGCGTCCATCGAGAAGTTCGCTCTGGAGGGCAAGAAATCCCCGGCGGAGGCCAAGAAACTCGCGCAGACCTCCATCGGCGAACGCGTGGCGCGGGAATTCGGCGACACGGCGGGCAAGATCGGCATCCTCATCGCGATGGCCGCCATCATCGGCAAATGCCTGCTCGATAGTGGAGCCGCCGACAAAATCATCCGCTCATTTTTGCGGGCGCTGGGCGAGAAGCGCGCGGCCCTGGCCTTCACCACGACCGGCTTCACGCTGGGCATCCCGGTGTTTTTCGACACGGTGTTCTATCTGATGATACCGTTGGGCAAGGCGCTGGCGGCGCGCACCAAGCAGAATTATCTGCTCTATGTGCTGACCATCATCACCGGCACGACGATGGCGCATTCGCTGGTGCCGCCCACGCCGGGGCCGCTGTTTGTCGGCGAAAAGCTCAACATCAACATCGGCGCGATGATGCTGGGCGGAATCGCGGTGGGCCTCGTCACGGCGGGCTTCGGATATTTCTTCGCGCATTGGGTCAACCGACGCCACCCGATTCCTCTGCGCGAAACGGCCGATGTTTCCCTGGCGGAACTGGAATCCCTGTCACAGCGCGATGAACGCGAGCTGCCTCCCTTCTGGCTGGCGCTGGCGCCGATTCTCCTGCCGGTCATTCTGATTGGCGGCGACGCGGTGTTCGTATCCCTGCTCAAGGGCGCGGAAAGCATTCCGGCCTGGATGTCGTCCCTCGCCTTCTTCTTCAACAAGCTGGGCGATAAAAACATTGCCCTCATCATCTCCGCGGTCATTGCGCTGGGCACGCTCATCCGCTATCGCAAGCTTGCCTCGGAGGATCTGCGCAAAGCCATGGAGTCGGCGCTGGCCAGCGGCGGGCTAATCATTCTGATCACGTCGGCGGGCGGGGCGTTTGGCGGAGTCCTTCAACAAACGGGCATTGGCGGGCGTATCGAAGAAATCGCGCGCCAATACCACATCGCCGTGCTGCCCCTGGCGTTCTTTGTCACCGCGCTCATACGCGCGGCGCAGGGTTCGGCCACGGTGGCGATGATCACCGCCGTGGGCATCGTCGGCGGCATGGCCGCGCAGGGCCAACTCGGATTTCACCCGATCTACCTCGCTCTGGCCATCGGCTGCGGTTCCAAGCCGTTCCCCTGGATGAACGACAGCGGTTTCTGGGTGATTTGCAAAATGAGCGGCCTGACGGAAAAGGAAATGCTGCGCACATTTTCGGTCATGCTCACGCTGATGGGGTTCGTCGGCCTGGCCGTGACGCTGCTGCTGGCGAAATTCTTCCCCTTCGTATGAGGTGCGCATTCCAGATTGACGCGCGGCGCTTGCTCCCTATCCTCGCGCGGTCGTTTTTTCCAACGGCGGCCCCGGCTGCCGCGGAACCATTTGCCTATGCGAATTGTTGAAATGAAAATCCATCCGATTGCGATCGCGGACCCGCCGATTCGCAGTTCGTATGGACTCCACGCGCCCTATGCGTTGCGCACCATTTTGGAGCTGAAGAGCGATGACGGCATCACCGGCATCGCCGAAACCTACGGCGGCGAAGAGCCCGCCAAGGCGCTGGAACAGGTGCGCCCGCAAATCATCGGCGCCGATCCTTATCGCCTGACCGGGTTTCTCAATTCGATGGTCGAGGGCAATCGCTCGGGCACGAGTTCGGACCGTTCGCAAACCTACCTTGTGCCCGGCGAAAATCCGCTGGACGCCACGGCGCGCACGTATTCCGCGATTGAAACGGCGTGCCTGGATTTGATTGGCAAGACCGTGGGCCAGCCCGTGTGCGACTTGATCGGCGGCCGCGTGCGCGATGAAGTTCCGTTCTCCGCGTATCCGTTTTACAAGCACAAGGGCGGCGGCGGCGAAGGCGATGACGCGCGCGAGGACGAATACGGCGAGGCGCTCTCGCCCGAAGGCATCGTCCGGCAGGTGCGCCAGATGCGCGCGCAATACGGTTTCACGTCCATCAAGTTCAAGGCGGGTGTGCTCGAACCGGACATCGAGATCGAAACCATCAAGCAGCTTTACAAGGACCTTGGACCGCGCGTGCCGTTGCGCATCGACCCGAATTGCGCGTGGTCCGTCGAGACGTCAATTCGCGTCGGCAAGGCGCTGGCGGAGGAGCTCGGGCGCGGCGGTTATCTGGAAGATCCGACCGCGGACTTGAAGGGCATGTCGGAAGTGCGCCACGCCTTGTTGAAGGCCGGCATCGACACCCCGCTCGCCACGAACGTCGCGGTCACGTGTTTCGCGGACATTCCCGAATCGGTGAAACTCGATTCCGTGCAGATCATCCTGTGCGACCATCATTACTGGGGCGGCATGCGCCAGGTGCAGCATCTGGCCAAGCTCGCCAAAACTTTCGGCATCGGATTGTCGATGCACTCGAACAGCCACCTCGGCGTTTCGTTGATGGCCATGACGCATGTCGCCGCCGCCACGCCCCACCTCACGTATGCGTGCGACACGCATTATCCGTGGTCGCAGGCCAAGGATGAAGTCGTCGCCGGCGGGCGCATCAAGTTCGTCAATGGTTGCGTGCGCATTCCCGACAAGCCCGGCCTTGGCGTCGAACTCGATTACGACCAGCTCGCGCGCGGCCGCGAACGCTACGCCAAATGTCCTTACCGCAAACGTGACGACGAAGCCGAGATGCGCAAGCACGTCGATCCGAATTGGAAACGCATTTTGCCCCGCTGGTAATTAATATCTACGCTTTCGAAAATGAAACCCCAGGAACTTCGCAGCAAACTTTCCTCCGGCGTCATCTCCTTCCCGGTCACGCCATTCAAAGCCAACCTCTCGCTCGACATCGCCGCGTACCGCAAAAACATGCGGCACATTTTGAAGTATCCCGTTGCCGCCGTGGTCGCCGCCGCAGGCACGGGCGAAATGTATTCGCTCACGCCGGAAGAACATCTCGAAGTCGTGAAGGCCACCGTTGCGGAAGTGAAGGGCAAGGTGCCGGTCATCGCTGGAACGGGTTTCAATTATCCGCTGAGCATTCGCATCGCCAAGCAATCCGCCGATGCCGGCGCGGATGGCATTCTCGCGTTGCCGCCTTACTATCCGAATGCGGATGAAGAAGCGTTGCTTGAATATTACAAAGCCATCGGCAAGGCCACGAAACTCGGCCTGCTGGTTTACAGCCGCGATTGGGTGAATCCCGGCGCCGCCTTCGTGCAAAAGCTCGCGGACGCCGCCCCCACGCTCATCGCGTGGAAGGACGGCCAGGCCGACACGCGCAAATACCAGATCATCATGAACCGCGTCGGCGACCGGCTCCATTGGATTGGCGGCGCGGGTGACGACGCCGTGCCCGCCTATTATTCCATCGGCATTCGCACCTACACGTCGAGCATCGCGACGATCACGCCGGGTCTTTCGTATCAATTGCATGAGACGGCATCCGCCGGCAATTCTGCGAAGCTCGGCCAGTTGATGCGCGATTACGTGACGCCGCTCTACGCCTTTCGCGCGCGTCGCAAGGGCTACGAAGTCACCGTGATGAAGGAAGCGATGAACCTCATTGGCTTGAACGGCGGCGTGGTGCGGCCTCCCCTGCCCACCCTGCGGCCCGAGGAAGTGAAAGAGCTTGCCGCCATGCTGGTAAAGTGGAAGCCGGTCCTGTAAGCTGTCGCCATCATGGCAGACCAGTATCAACGCGGCACCGACAAAGACTGGCAGAAGGCGGAGGTGGACGAACTGCGCTTCATCCTCAAGAAACGCGACGGCACGATCTGGCGGCTGCGTTTTTACAACGCCGCGCTGCTCGCGGTGATCGCGTGGGTGGTGTTCAAGTTCGTGAAGATCGGGCAGTCGATCACGGATCTCTGGAAACTTTAGTACGGCATTGCGAACCCGGCGCTCCATTCCCCATTCGTCCTCGTTCTCCTTCTCGTCCTCGTCCTCGATTTCCAAAATCAAAAACCACCAGCCGCCTTCAACGCTTCCGTCATCACCACTCCAAGAAATGTCCCGATGACGTAACCCCAGATGCCCGCGAGCAAGCCGGGTAGCACGAGATTCGACCACCCTTTCGCAATCGCCATCGCCGCCGCGGAAGGCGCGCCGCCCAGTGTGGCGTTCACGCTGAGCAACAATTCCTCCAAGTTCAGCTTGAACAACTTTCCCACCACGAGCGTGAACACCAGATTCGTCGCAGCCATCACCAGACAAAACCCGAACAGCACCGGCACGTTCAGGATGACCTGGACGAGGTCCGCGCGCAGACCGATGACGAGAAAGAAAACGTACAGCAGATACATCCCGAGTTCGTCGCTGCCGTGGATGTTCTCCATTTCGCGATGCCAAAGGGTCGTCAGCGCCACCGTCAGCACCGTAATGAGGATGAAGGCATTGCCGAAGATGGAATGAATGATCTTCGAATCCGTGGACGCCTTGATCCAGCCCGTTGCCTTGATGGACACCGCCGCGATGACGAACGCCACCGCAAACGCCTTGGCAATGTCCAGCAACGCAATCTCCTTGCGCTTCCAATGCTTGGCCGCGAGTGATTCACTCGCGCCTGCCGCGACATCGACCGAGTGCGGATGCGCATATCGCCGGCGAAAGAACTTCGCCTCAGCAAACATAAACAACACGGCGAACATCCCCGCCATGATGAAGTTGTCCGCCACCAGCAACGGATTGGTCAGTTCCGGCGACACGTCATACGACTTGCTCACCGCCACGAAGTTCACGCCGCCGCCGATGTAACTCGCCGACATGATGCCCGTCACTTCCGGCACGCGCGCGAATGAGCCGTTGAACAGAAACGCCGCGAGGAAGCCGCCGAGCATGGTGCCCACCGCCGCCACGTGAAACCCGAGGAACATCTGCCCCGTCTCCCGCACAATTTTCACGACATTGGCGCGGAACAACAGTAACGGAATCGCCAGCGGCACCAGATAGGAATCCACCACGTCATAAGACGCGCAATCCACCGGCATGAT
This sequence comes from Verrucomicrobiota bacterium, assembly GCA_040754875.1. Classification (GTDB taxonomy): domain Bacteria; phylum Verrucomicrobiota; class Verrucomicrobiia; order Limisphaerales; family JBFMBT01; genus JBFMBT01. Next base: position 7,037 of record JBFMBT010000056.1, read on the forward strand.
TTTGAGATTGGACAACGCCATGCCCGCCACCAGCGCCAGCAACGGCCCGCCGATCTTGCCGCCCCACGAGCGCGCCTGCTCCAGCCACACGCACAGCCCCACGCTGGCGATCATCACGCCCCACAGCGGCCACGGGTCGTTGGGTGGCAGAAATGAACTCACGCGTTATCGGCTCCTCCGCTGCATTTTGACATTCGCCAGCACCAATCCATGCACGCGGCCCTTCGCGTCCTTTTCGAACGTCAGATGCTCGTCGGTGTACATGCCCACCGGCATTTTGAAGACCGTCTCGTTCACGGGAGTGAGCCGGTAGTCCCACATGTTTTCCGTCATCACGTAGAGATGCCCGTTGCGCTCGCTGACAATGGCGGGAATGAAACTCTTGCCGTAACTGCCAAGGTAGCTGCGCCACAACTGCGGAATCGGCCTGACTTGTTTCATGTCCACGCGGCGAAACGTCTGCCCCATCAGGCTAAAACCAATCATTCGCCCCGCTGCATCCTTTTCGAACACGACCGGCGAAGCATGCACCACGCGTCCAAACGCCTCGAAGCGATTCGTGCCGATCGCGATGAATTCCATCCGTTGACCCGAGATGTTCGCCAGCAACTTCCCCTGCCCCGACGCGACGGAAGCCCAGTAACTCTCCGATTCGAACTCGCCCGTGAATGGCGTCGCGTCCGCCAGCGCAAACGATTTCTTCTCCTTCGCGAATCGTTCGCCCGTTTTCGCTTCCAGCAACAAATCCAGCGCCGCCTCAGTGAGCTTGCGCACCGGACCACCGTTGATGTCATCGTTGTTCAACAACACCACGCCGATTTTCTGCGACGGTATCGCCAGCAGCGTCGAACTGAACCCATACACCGCGCCGCCGTGGCCAATCGTCTTGTAACGCCGATACGTGCCCAGACTGAACCCGATGCCGAACGTGTTCGTCTCCTTCGTCAATTGCGGCGTGAACATCTCTTTCAACGTGTCGGGCTTGAGCAACTTTCCGCCCGCGGTGCGGCCCTCCGCGAACAGACAACTCAGAAACCGCCCAAGGTCCGCTGCAGTCGTATAAAGATTGCCCGCCGGAATGGTGCCCAATTCAAACTGTGGCGCTTCGATTTCGCGAAACCCGCCCTTGCCATCCGCCACGGGCAAATACGCCTTGGACAAATACGGCTTCAGCGACTTCCCCAGCCAGAAGCTCGAACTGCGCATCCCCAGCGGCCCGAAGAGATGCCTCTGTTGATACGCCTCAAACTCCAGCCCGCTCACCCGCTCCACCGTCTGCCCCACCACAGTTACGCCTACATTTGAATAACGCATCTTCGCTCCCGGCGGATTCACCAACGCGCAACCGGCGAGACTCGCCACCGTTTCGTCCACCGTCGCCCCGCTATCGTCGAAGTAGCTGCCCACCGGCGATTCGCGAATCATCCCGGAGCGATGGCACATCAACTGGCGCAACGTCACTTCACCCGTGCCCTCGAACGGATTCACGATGCGGAACGCGCGGTTGAACTTTGTCACCGGCGCGTCGATGTCCAGTTTTCCCTGCTCCGCCAGTTGCATCGTGGCGACTGCCGTGAACAGCTTCGAAATGGACCCTGCGCGATAGACCGTGTTGGTCGTCGCGGGAATCCCCTTCGCCTTGTCCGCGCAACCAAAGGCCTGCGCGTAAACAATCCGCTGGTCATCCACGAACGCAACCGATACGCCGCTGATTCTCCCCTGCTCCACTTCGGCGCGCGCCAGGCTTTCGAACGCGGCAATGCCGGCGGAATAATCGGGGGTTTTCACAGTTTCGGCCGCTTGTCCCGCCAGCGAAACGAGAAACGAAATCACGCCCAAAGCACCTCGGAAACACACGCATCCTGCGATCCGCCACCGGGAGAACATGCCCGCAGGCTATCGAGTCACCCACTCCAAGTCAAACCACTGCCGCTGAATACAGAACACTGAATGCTTCCAAGGAGCTTCCTATTGCTTCTCGTATTCTCCCTTGCCCAGCTTCTTGTAAATCGTAAACCCCGCCTTCTTCGCGTCGCTTACCGACAGTGGCTTGAGCTTGATCGGCGAATTGAATTGCGAAATCAACTTGCGCACCGGTTTCTTGCACGCGGGGCATTTCGTCAGTTCCGCCGCGGACAACGGACGCCGCAACGTGAACCGCCCGCCGCACACCTTGCAATCGCCCTCACACAGTTCGTATTCGTAAATCGGCATACGCTTCCTGCCTATACATAATCAACGCGGCTGGTTTTTCAAGCGGTCCGCCCGCTGATAATGCGCCGCCGCTTCGGCCGTCCTGCCCTGCTTCTGCAAAATCTGAGCTTGATTGTAATGCAAATCCGCATTGTCCGGCTCCAGTTGCAGCGCTTCGTTCACCAGCGCCGCAGCTTCATCCAGCCGGCCCAGTTCCGCCAGCACAATCGCCAGGTTGTTGCGCGCCCCCACGTGCTTCGGGTCAAGCCGGATGGCCTCGCGAAACAACGGCACAGCTTCGTCGAACTTCTTCTGCCCAGCCAGCACGTTGGCCAGGTTGAAATGCGGCTTGGCAAAACCGGGATTCAACGCGATGGATTGACGGAATGCGTTCGTCGCCTTCGCCTCGTCGCCCGTGCCCAGATACACATTGCCGAGTTTCAGATACGCCGTGCTGCGATACGCCGTGTCGTCCAGTTTCGTCACGAGGTATTCCAGGAAGACGATGTTGTTCTGCCAGATGGCGGTTTGGCGATGGCTCAGTGTCGCCAGCGCAATCATGCCGGCAGCGCACACAACGCCTGCGGGTTTCATGAATTGCTTGCGTTGCCCGAGCGCCATCAAACCCGCCGTGATCAATCCCGCCCAACAGATGCCCTCGATCAACGAATAGCGGTCGTGATGATAATGCGGCCGCTCCGTCAATCCGAGCACCGGCACCAGCAAGGCCAGGTGCGCAAACCACAACACCATGAGCAACGGCAATCTTCTTGCGCCCGCCAGCGCGCCCAGACTGATGCCCAGCACCGCGACCAAGCTGACCAGGAACGCCGCGTCAAACGGCTTGAAGTACAGGAACGTCGTGTACATCGGCGCCAGGTCCATCGGCCAAAGCGGCTTCCACAAATAATACGCCCATACGTAAAATCCCTGCATGACGCGCGACGTCAATCCGTACTCCGTGAGCGACTTTGGCTCCGGCCAGTCACCCGTCGCATGCGCCCTTCCATACAGCGTGCCCAGCACAAACACCGTGGTCAGGGCGAGGAACGGAACTTTCTCCAGCCACACGCGGCGCGTTTGCGCCTCGGAGAACGCGAACGCACGCATCCGCTCCAATCGCTTCAACGGCCAGAAATCGAGCAGCACCAGCACGCCGAGAAATCCCAGCACCGTCGGATACGTCAGCAATGCCAGTGCAAAGCACACCACCGCCGCCCAATACCACTTCACGCGCGTTGCGACATCCGCGCAGTAGCGCAAATAGCTCAACAACGACAGTAACAGGAACAACAGCGCCTGCCCGTACGGCAACGCCGTCGCCCACGCCACCGATTCCACGCGCAGCGGGTTCAACGCCCAGAACGCCGTGCCGGCCGCCGCGCAGCTTGACACGTAGTTCAACTTCTCCACCGCAATCTCTCCCATCACCCGCAGCGCCAGTTGTCGCAACAGCACAAACACCAGTACCGTGTTCACACAATGCAGCAACAGATTGGCGAAGTGATACCCAAACGGATGCAGTCCGCTGAATTGATGGATGATCGCCCAACTCAGCCACGACAGCGGCTTGTAACGCAACGCGTGTTCGAAGTCCGCGAACATCCACGCGAGGTTTTCCGCGTTCAACGCCGTTATGCGCGGATTCTCGTAGATGTTGATGTCGTCGTCCCACGCCAGAAAGTCCGCCTCCAGCACCGGCCAAAACGAGATCAACACCGCCAGGCACAACGCGAAGACCCAGGCCAGTTCCCGATGATACCGCCCCAGCAGATTCGTTTCCTCCGCGGAAGCGGCGGCTGCGTTCGGCGGATTCTGCATTGGTCAGTGTTTCCCCGTCACCGTCAGTTGGCCAGACAGGATTCCACTCCCTTGCGGATTTCCTGTTCATCGAGTTTCTTGCCGATGAACACCCATTGCGTCCGTTTGTGCTCACCGGGCCGCCACAACCGGTCCGGCTGTGCGTCGTAAATCATCTGCACGCTCTGGAACACGACGCGCTTGGCCTGCCCTTTGAAATACAAAATGCCTTTGCTCCGATAAATCTGCTCGCCCTGCGCCGTCAGCAGCGTGCTCAACCATTCCTCGGTCTTCTTCAAATCCAGCGGTCGTTCCTCGGTGATCGCGAACGAATGCACCTCATCGTCGTGATGCGCGTGCGCTCCATGGCCGTGGTCGTGACCGTGCCCATGACCATGGTCATGGCCGCAACCGCAATCCGGCCCATGGTCGTGGGCATGCGCGTGCGCGTGATGTTCTTCCTCCTCCGGTAACTCCAGCGGAGCGTTCGTGTCGCGCGCGCTCAGGTTCAGCAGCTTTTCGACCGGCAGGCTCGAACGCTCGGTGCGATGAATCTTCGCCAGCCGGTTGATGCCGCGCACGCGCACTTGCAAGCGTTCCAAATCCGCCGCGTTCACGAGATCAATCTTGTTCAGCAGAATCACATCGGCGAATGCAATCTGATCACGCGGCTCCGGCGCTTCGTCGAGCATCCTCTCGATGTGGCGCGCATCCACCACCGTGACAATCGCGTCCAGCCGCAGTTTGTCACGCAGTTGCGGCAACAGAAACGTGTGCGCCACCGGGCTCGGATTGGCCAGCCCTGTCGTCTCCACCAGCACGTAATCGAAGCGCTTCTGTTTCTGAATCAGGTTCTCCAGCGTCTTGATGAGATCCCCACGCACGCGGCAGCAAAGACAGCCGTTGTTCAAGTCCACAATCTCCTCGTCGGCGTTGATGACAATCTGGTTGTCGATGCTCACCGGGCCGACTTCATTGATGATGATGGCGCACTTGTAGCCGTGGTTGGCCGTCATCAAATGATTCAACAACGTCGTCTTCCCCGCCCCGAGAAAACCCGTCAACACCGTCACTGGAATGGGATCTTTTTGCTTCATAACCGCACACTCGACTGCTGCGCCGCCACACGCGGCCGCGCGCCAAGAATAAGCGTGTCAAAACCGCGTTTTCCAACTAAATTCTCGGCATGGCATTGGTGCGAATTCTGGTCGATGGGTACAGCCTTCTCCATTGCTGGGAAGGTCTGGCCCCGGGAAAACCGCGCCATTCCGCCGCCGCGCGCGACGAGTTGGTCCACGTGCTCACGCAATACCAGGACGCCACCGGCACGCCCATCACGATTGTGTTCGACGGCTCGGGCGCGCCACCGGGCACGCCCAAAGATGGACGCAAGATTGCCGTGGAAGTGCTTTATTCCAAGGCCGGCCAGACCGCCGACGACATAATCGAACGCGCCGCGCATCGCTTGAGCGCCTACGGCGACGTGCTGGTCGTCACCGACGATCTCGCCGAGCGCGACACCGTCGTGGGCATGGGGTCGATGGCCTCGACGTGCTTCAACTTCATCACCGACGTCGAGAACGCCCTTCAGGAGCTGGCCCACGGCCTCAAAGAACACAACCGCCGCGAAGTCAGCCGCTTCAAAAACGCCCGCTGAATCACGCCATGATGAATCAACCAGATCGCCCTAACCCCCGCGTCAGCGCCTTGGAGTGCGCCAGCCCGATGGTGCTTTGTTGCCTTCCACCCGTCCCTGCGCGTGATTTCTCCGGACGCTCGTCCTCGATTAGTTCTTTCAGCCTTTCGGATTTCTTTCGTTATTCGTCGCTCGTCCTTCGGATTTCACTGCTGGTTTCTCTCCTGCTCCCGTTCGCTTTGTCCGCCCAACCCGCCAAAACGGCTCCGCCTACAGACGAGCCTCCGGTCTTCTATCTCTTCGCCATCGACAATTCATCGCCCATGCGCCGCACGTCGGAAGGGATTCAAGCGGCGGTGCGAAACATTCTGTTGACCGGCGCTTACGGCGACATGCGCAAGGGCGACCGTTACGCCATCTGGCTCTTCAACGAGGTCATCTACAAATCGCCCGTCCAAGGATGGCAGCCGGAAATCCGTCAGATGCTCGCATCCAACGCGCATAAGTTCCTGCAGAACGTCAAATTCGAAAAGCGCTGCAACTTCGACGCCGCGCTGGCGGAAATCCTCAAGGTCACCAAGGAAACTCCGCGCGTGACCGTTTTCCTCATCACCGATGGCAAGGAGAAAACCATCTTTGGCACGCCGTTCGATGTGCCCATCACCACCTTGTTCGTCCTGCACGAGGACACCCTCGCCAAGGAGAAGCGCCCGTTCCAGGTGACGCTCGTTGCCCAGAACGGCAAGGTCGAAGCCTGGTCGGTTGATTCGGCCGGCGGACGTTTCACCGTTCCACCGATTCCCGAACCGCCGAAGCCGGCTGAAAAACCGAAGGTCGAAGCACCCAAGCCAACGGAAGTAAAAGTCGCCGAAGCGCCGGCGCCGCCCAAGGTCTCACCATCGCCACCACCGAAGAACGTCCCCATTCCGAAGCCGGCGGAGTCGCCGCAAGCCAAAGCCGAAACCAAGTCCGAACCACCACCCCCTCCCGAATCCAAGCAAGCCAAGGTGGAACCCAAGCCGTCGCCGCCCGCACCCAGCCCCGCACCGCCGCCGACCAAGGTCGAATCCAAACCCGCTCCACCTCCGGGCGACACCAAACCAGCCGCGCCGCAAACTCCACCCCTCGCCAAACCTTCCACGCCGCCCCAAGCCGAAGTCAAGCCGGTCGTGACACCAGCGCCATCGACAGAAATCAAGCCTTCCGAACCCAAGCCCGTCGCTGCCGCGACAACAAAGCCCGCCACCGAGAAACCATCCTCGCCTTCGCCACCACCCTCCCCGTCGATTGCCAAAGCCGCGCCTGCGCCCAAACCAGCCGAGTCCCCCACCAAACCGTCCGAAACGCCAAAGCTCGTGGCTGCCGCTCCAAGGCCGGAACCTCCGCCGAAGAAGATCGAGACTCCACCCATCTCATCCCCGCGGTCAGTTACCGCACCCGCTCCACCTTCCATCGCCGTGACACCAGCGCCCGCGCCAGCCCAGCCCAAGCCTGAAGTAAAAGCCGCACCCCCGCCCGCACCGATAGCCAAAGCTCCCGAACCTGTCGTGGTCGTTGAAAAGAAAACCGTCCCCAGCATCACCCAACCGCCGCCGGCTCCCTCACCTCAAGTTTCACCGCCCCCCGCGAAACCAACCACCGCCCAAACTGCCGTGGTCGTCCCGACGCAAAACGCCATCCAACGTTGGGGCATGCTGCTCGCCGGATTGCTCCTGTTGCTCGTCGCCCTTTGGACCGTCCTCTACGTCCTGCGCAAGTCCCGCACCCCTCAGACCTCTTTCATCTCCCGCGCCCTCGATCGCGAGCGGCATTGACGACGGCCTCGTCCCCCGTGCCGACAACTCCTCTCAGTCAACGCGCATCCACACCGTCTTCAAGTACGCCGGCTCGTCACGCGTGACCGGAAAATCCGGCGGTTGCGGCACGTAATGCTCCTGCACCACTTTTCTGCCGTCGGCCTTCGCCGCCTCGTGCAATTGCGCGATGAACCGTTCCGGTTTGAGGATTGCCGCATTGGTGGACGCGAGAACCACCCCAGCGGGTTTGAGCAATGCCAGAGCCAGTTTCATCAGCGCGGGAAAATCTGTCTCGGCGCGAAAGATGCCATGCTCCTTCGAGTGCGAGAATGTCGGTGGGTCAAGCACGATGGCGTCGAACAATCGCCCCTTCTTGCGCAGACGCCGGAGCCAGTCAAAGACATCGCCGAAGATGAAATCATGATTCGCCGCATCCAGGCCATTCAACGCAAAGTTGCGTTTCCCCCATTCGAGATATTTCTTCGACAGGTCGAGGCTCACCGCCGTGGCGCCCGCCTTCGCCGCACAGACGGAAAAGCCGCATGTGTAAGCAAACGTGTTCAGCACGGATTTGCCCACGGCCCCGCCATCAAACAACGGAAAACCGGCCGCCACGTGATTCGTCAGAAAGCGCCGGCGATTGTCGCGCTGATCCAGGAACAGGCCGACGGAGTAGCCTTCCTCGAAACTCATTTCAAAGGAAACGCCGTTTTCCGTGACGACGAATGTGCGCGGCGCGGGTTCACCCATGATCGGTTGCGGCGAGGTCTCGGTCACGTTCTTCTGGCGCACGTAGCGCGTGAGGACTTTGTGATACACGCCCTTCGCTGAAGAGGATTTCATCCAATACTCAATCGCGCGCCGCTGTGACTCATTCAACGACTGTTCGGATTGCGCCAGCAGGCAGTCGCCCAAGCGATCCACATACAGGCCGGGTTGCCCATCGGCCGCCCCGTGACAAAGGCGAAAGGCGTTTGTCTCTTCGCGTTGAAGGCAACTGACGCGCAACGCCTCGCGCGGGTCAGCATCGAAACTTGCGGACGCATGGAATTCGACCTCCTCATTCGTCGCGGGATGACGGAAGCAAATGCGCTCGGCGTGCAGGCAAACGCGTTGCCACGGCGTGCCGCCGTACAGAGTGTCACCGAGGATGGGGAAACCATTGTCCGCGGCGTGCACGCGGATTTGATGCGTGCGGCCGGTCAACGGATGCGCCTCGACCAGCCAGCGCCCGCCGGTCTCCTTGAGCAAGACGAACTCCGTCTCGGCGCGTTCGCTAGAGCCGCGCGCCGGCTTGCTGATGTAGCGCTCCCCGGCCCGGGTCAGATTCGACACGGCCTTAAGCTTTTGACGCGGCGGCTTGCGATCGGTCAGCAACAGGTACGTCTTCGATACGCCGCGCGCCGTGAATTGTTCCGTGAGCGAGCGATTGGCGCGCTTGCATTTGGTAAACACGAGGACACCGGACGTTTCCTTGTCGAGCCGGTGGACGATCGCCAGTTCGCTCCAACGCGGCTCGCGATGCCGCAGCCAGTCGTAGATGCCCTCGCCCGCATAGGGACTGGGCGCGTGCGTGTTCCAGCCCGCCGGCTTGTTCACCACCAGCAGGTCGTCGTCTTCATGAAGCACACAGGGAGGAACGTTCATCACCAGAAATGCCAGTCGCCTTTGGTCACCACCCACAGCCCGAGCAACGCGTTGGTGATCGCGTGAGCCGTGATGGCGTCGCCCAGGCGTTTGGTCCAGCAAACCAGCCCTTGATACACCGCCGCGCATAGGATGCCCGCGAGCCATTCGTGATGCGCGAAGCCGAAAACCAGCGTGGTCACGATAAACGGGCGCAAGACGAATGCACCCAAGCCGACCGAGAGAAAATCCTGCCGCGCAATCCAGCGGTAGAGAAATGAACGGTAAAACACTTCCTCCAATGGCGGCACCACGAGACTCGAGCCCACAATGCGCACCGCCACAAAGAACCACGCCATCGCACTGTCGCCGAATTGGTCAAATGGATTCCACACCGCGCCGCGGTTCACTTGCGGATACAATCCATGCAACGCCACCCATACCGCGAACACGCTCACGCCCGCCACAACCGCCAGCCAACTGAATTCCCAACGCATCTCCGCAATGATCGGGCGCACCGCCCACAACATCAGCGCGCCGACAATCGTCTTGAGCAGGTAAATCCAGTATGGCGCGGCCTCGCCCAACAACCCTTGGCCCATCGTCAGCGCGGCGAACAACAGGAACGGAAGCGCGCGCGCCAAGGCGGGCCGTTGTTCCAGCGCAGAACCCAATGGCAGGCTCATTCGCGTTCCGTCGTTCATCTTGGCTGTTGGCTGTTTCTCCCCTGCTTCGTTGAGTTGCCAGGCGCTTTGACCTATCACGTTGCTGCGCCCGGGGACGGGCGCACTCCGTTGTGGTGCGGCGCCCTTTCAATTCATGCCCACCATTTTGGTGATGCCTTCGAATTCCACGGTGACGGTATCGCGCTCGATGCGGATGATCTTCGCGCCGTCCACCTTGTCGCCGATGAAGACGGGCTTGCCGTTGATGAGCGCGGTGGGACGCGTCTTGCTGTAGAAGATGCCCTGCACCTTCAGTGTGGGAAACTCGGGCTTGGGCGGCTCGGCGGGCGGCACGGGAGCGGGCGGCGTTGACGGCGCGGCAACCGCCGGTGTTGCCGCAACCGGCTTGGGCGGTTCGGGCTTCGGTTGTTCGACGATGACCGGATTCGCGGGTGCCGGGTTGACGGCGGCGACCTGGACCGGTGGCGGAGTGGGTGCGGGTTTGGGCGTCGTCACCACGGGCGGCGGAGGCGGTTGTGTTTTGGTGACCGGCGGCGCCGGAGTGGGCGTGAAAGTCGCGGTCTTCGTTTCGCGAACGGGTTCGGCGGGCCGTGACACAGCGGGCTTCGCCGGTTCGGGATTGGTCACTTGCATGACCGGCGGCGCGGTGACAACGGCGGCGGCCGTCGCCGGTTCACGGGAGTTCCACCAGGCGACAATCAACCACACGCCCAGGCCCAGCACCGCGATGAGAAAGACCGGCACGACGACCAACGGCAGCCAGCTCGGCCCCGGCGTGGTGTGCACCGGTTGCAACGGCACGCCCAGCGGCCCGCTCGGCGCGTTCTTGCGCTGCGCCTCGCCGGCGCGCTTGAGGGCGTCGTTGATCAGGCTCATGCGTCGATCTCGCCCTCCAGTTCGCGAATGGCCATGCCCACCACCTTGAAATCGATGCGCTCGGTCTGGTGCACGAACCCCGCCAGCAGGCATTTGTCACCCACCGCATTGATGAGGCGCGGGATGCCACGACTGTAACGATGAATCCGCCACAACGCGCCGCGCGTGAAGTACGGCGCGCCGTTGCCGCCGGACACTTGCAGGCGATGCTGCAAATACTGGCTCACTTCCATCTGCGTCAACGGCTTCAAGTGGTAACGCACCGTGATGCGCTGGCGCAACTGGCGCAGGTTGAAGTCGTTCAACCGATCGCGCAGCTCCGGCTGCCCCATGAGCACGATTTGCAGCAGCTTATGGTCGTCCGTTTCCAGGTTGGACAACAGCCGCACCTGTTCAAGCAATTCGTTGGTGAGATTCTGCGCTTCGTCGATGATCAACACGGCATCGCGGCCATCCTCCACCATCTTGAGCAGGAACTCGTTGATCTTGGCCACGGTTTCGAGACGGTCCAGCCCCTTGACCGGCAGGCCGAACTCCATGGCGATGGCCTTCATGAGGCCGTCGGCGTCGAGGATGGGATTGAGGATGAGGGCGGTGGCGTATTTCTGGCCAAGCGTGTCGAGCATCGCTCGGCAGATGGTCGTCTTGCCCGCGCCGACCTCGCCGGTCAACTGCACGAAGCCCTTGCGCTCGCGGATGCCGTAGAGCAGATGATTGTAGGCCTCGCGATGCTTCGCGCTGAAAAACAGGAACCGCGGATTCGGCGTAATGTTAAAGGGCGGTTCCTTCAGGCCGTAAAATGCCAGGTACACGTTGCTTTATTAGTCCGTTTTCGCTGGCGAGAAAAGGAAAAGGTGTGGCGCATAACGACGTTACGGCGACTCGCCCAAAGAACCTGTCTTCTGTTCTCCAGCGTTTGTTGCCAACGGAACGTACATTCTCAAACTGCCATCCCAACGAAGGTTCTCTCGGTTCCTTTGCACCCACGCTCGTTTCTCATCAAGCGAGGACCAGTACGGGTACTTTGCCTTCTCATGAAGGACAGTTCGCCAAGCATCGAACCACTCCGTATCGCGCTCGACTCCCTTGCGCTCCCACGACCCATCCATGTAACATGCCCAGATCTCGCCAAGATCCTCTCTTGCCAATGTAAACAGTGGACACCGGGCATTTTCGACTAGGTTGGTACTGATCCTTGGCGGGCAATGAGGCCACGCGAAGCGTACAATCCGCCCGCCAATAAAAAATTCGTATGAACTTTTGACCTTTCCGGTTTGCAACAGGGCAAGGTACATATCCTCAGGAAGATACCCGTCCTTTTCGCCTATGAGAGCGAATGTTTTTTCCACCAAATTCGTGAATTGTCCAATTTCGTCTTGCACAGCGTGATCCGAATACGGCGCAGGCTTCAGTGGGTATATTTTTACCGAGGCCCGACCAGCAATGAACCCAAGGCAAGCCGTCAGGATTGCGATTATCCCGAGGGTGACCGTCCGTTTCGGGATTACATTCACAAATCTGGCGCAAAGCTATTGTCGTTCACAATCCCCCTCACCGCCCGCACCAGCGCATTCGCCTCCGCATCGGTTCCAATGGTGATGCGCAGGTAGTCGCGGACCGCGGGATACTTGAACCAGCGCACTAGAATCTTCCGGTCGCGCAGTTTGTGCAGCCATTGTTCCGCGGGGAACTTCGGCGGCCGGGCCAGAATGAAATTCGTCTGGCTTGGAAACACATTAAAGCCCAGTGCGGTCAGTTCTTCGGCGAGGCGTTCGCGTGTGGCGATGATGCGTTTGAAGTGGCGTCGGTAATACGGCAGGTCCTTCAAGGTCGCCTCGGCGGCAATCTGCCCCAGGCCATTGACGTTGTAGCTGTCGCGGATTTTGTCGAGCGCCACGATCAACTCCGGATGGCCGATGAAATAGCCGATGCGCTGGAAGCAAAGCGAATACGCCTTCGAGAACGTGCGCGCCACGAGCACGTGCGGATGCTTGAGCGCCAGTCCCAGCGCGTTCTCGCGCGCGAAATCCACATACGCCTCGTCCAGCACCACCACGCCTTGCTGTGCGCGGGACAGTTCGTCCAGTTCCGCAGTGGCATAGCCGCGGCCGCTGGGTGCATTGGGTGTGGTGACCAAGGTCAGCGCCGCCTCGAAGTCCCACTGCCCGCCGCGCTTCAAATCCTTCACCGAAGGCAGCGTGAAATCCGGGTTCAACGGAACGGCGCTCTTCGCCGCGCCATGTGTGTCCGCCAGCACGGGATAGAGCGAGTAACTCGGGTTGAAATACTGGACCAGGCTCCTGCTGCGTCCCACTGACGGAGCCGCCGGTTCCACAAACGCCCGCACCGCCATCGCCAGCAGCTCATCCGACCCGTTGCCGATGATGATGTTCTCGGGCTTGCACCGGTGCAGCTTCGCCAGCGCCTCGCGCAACCGCTGCGACGTGGGATTCGGATACAGCCGCAAGCGTCCATCCGTCGCCGCCTTCACCGCCGCCAGCACCTTGGGCGACGGCGGATACGGGTTCTCGTTGGTGTTGAGCTTGATGAGCCCCTTGATCTTCGGCTGCTCCCCGGGCACATACGGGTGCAGTTTCTGAACGAGCGGACGGACCAGTGATTGCGGATTCTTCATGCGCCGACAAATTCAACGTCGCTTCTCAAGGTCGCGGAATCTCCAAGTCTTTGCAGATTTTGCGCGCGGTGAACTCAAGGATTTTCTCGATGCCTTGGAACAGCAGAAATCTTCTTTACCGTCCGGTTGACATAAATCGTGTGGTTCCCACCTTCCCGAAGAAACTCACACCCGTGTCGCTCCAAATGACGAATCAAGTCAACCCGCTTCATGACGAAGCAAGCAACATCGATTCTCGGATGACATCCTCACCTCGCAGTTCTTCTTCGGCGAGTTGGCGGTTCGCCTCCAATACCAACATGACCGCCTCCTCGAGATTGGCTCTCGCCTCGTCGATAGTTGCACCTTGTGTATTGGCCCCGGGCAACTCTTCGACGAAGGCAGCGTAGCCTTCGGGAAACCGGCGGAACACCGCGGTTAGTTTCAAATTCATAGTCGTAATTAAACATCAATGATCCAGTTTTGACAAGCTGCGCGCCGTTACTTCTCCAACCGAATCGCCGCCGAGCGCCCGTGCGCATCCAGCCCTTCCAGTTCCGCGAATTTCTGGATCGTCGGCAGCGATTTCTTCAAAGCGTTGCGGTCGTATTGCACCAGGCTCGTGCGCCGCTGGAACTGGTCCACCGTCAAACCGGCGAACGACGCCCCCGCGCCGCCCGTCGGCAGCGTGTGGCTCGGGCCGGCCATATAATCGCCCATCACCGTCGGTGAAAAGCCGCCCAGAAAAATGGCCCCCGCTGTGACAATGCCTTCGGACACCTTCGCCGCGTTGCGCGTCATCACTTCGCAATGTTCCGGCGCAAGCCGGTTCACAATCTCGACGCCCTGCTCCAGCGATTTCACCAGGATCAGATGGCCGTGATTGGCGAGCGCCTTGGTGATGAATTCCTGGCGCGACAATTTCGGCAATTGCCGCGAGATTTCCTTTTCCACCGCGTGCAGCAGCTTGATGGAGGTGGTGACGAGCCATACGCGCTCGTGTCCCGAGCCGTGCTCGGCCTGCGCGAGCAAATCCGCCGCCACAAAGCGAGGATTCGCCGTGTCATCCGCCAGCACGAGAACCTCGCTCGGTCCCGGCAGCAAATCGATGGCCACGTGACCGAACAACAGCCGCTTGGCCGCGACGACATACGCGTTGCCCGGCCCGAAAATCTTCTGCACGTGCTTGATCGTCGCCGTGCCGTACGCCATCGCCGCGATGGCCTGCGCGCCGCCGATCTTGTAAATCTCCGTCGCACCCGCCGTGCGCGCCGCGAACAAGAGCGCCGCATTCACCTCGCCCTGCGCGTTGCACGGCGTGCACACGACGATTTCCTTGCATCCCGCCGCCCGCGCCAGCACCACCGTCATCAACGCCGTCGAAGCCAGGGGCGCCGTTCCGCCCGGAATGTAGATGCCCACCCGCTGGAACGCGTCGAACTTCTCCCCCACCTTCGCCCCCTGCGCGTTCTTCGCCGACCAGTTCTTGCGCAACGATTTCTTCGCAAACAATTCGACATTATGCGACGCCGCCTCGACCGCCTTGCGCAGCGGCTCGTCCGCCGTCAGGCACGCGTTGAACAATTCCGCCTGCGTCACCGCCAGTTGCTCCGCTGTCAGCGTCGCCCCATCAAACCGCGCGGTCAGTTCCAGCACCGCCGCATCCCCGCGCAAATACACATCCTCCACAATTGCTCGCGTCCGTTCCTCGATGAGCTTGTCGAAGAGGCTCGAATGCGCGGTCAACTGGCGGATTTCATCTTTGAATTTCGCGCTGTTGTAGCGAATCACGTTCATGGGCGGGCAAGCTAGAGGAATGCGGGGGTAAAGTCAAAAACTGCACCACCACTGGCGCGCCCCTTGCTCAGGCTGCCAACGATACGAAATTCTTCAAGAGTTGGAGGCCGACGGCCTGGCTTTTTTCCGGGTGAAACTGCGTGGCGTAAACGTTGTCCTTCCACACCGAAGACGCGAAGGCCACCCCGTATTCCGTGCGCGTGGCCACGATGGAAGCATCCGCGGGCTGCGGATAAAAGCTGTGCACGAAATAGACGTAGCTGCCGTCCTTGATGCCGCGATAAAGCGGGCAATCCGGTTGCGCGAGTTGCAGTTGATTCCAGCCAATCTGCGGAACCTTCAATCCATTCTGTTCGGGAAACCGCACGACCTTGCCGCCGAAAATGCCAAGCCCCGGGGCGCAACTGTTGAACTCCTCGCTCTTCTCAAACAACGCCTGGTAGCCCACGCAGATGCCGAGGAACGGCTTGCCGGTCTGGATGAACTCCTTCGCCGCAGCCAGCAATTCCTGTTTGCGCAGCGCGTTGATGCAATCATCGAAGGCGCCCACACCCGGCAGCACCACCGCGCGCGCGCCCTTCATTTCCTCCGCGCGGCGCACCACGCGCACATCGGCGCCGACTTTGAGCAGCGCCTTTTCGACGCTGCGCAAATTGCCGGAATCGTAATCGATCAATGCAATCACCGCGTCAGGATAACGGTTGCTGGCCAATTTTCAAATGAGGATAAAAAGCCTCAAATTCCAAAAATCCAAACTCCAAGGAATCTCCAAAACTCCAATTTGCAAATGGCTGTAAATGGTTCACACGCCTTGAAGTTTTGATGTTTGAAGTTTCTATGGAGTTTGAAGATTTGAAGGTTGAAGTTTCAATTCGCGCTCCGTCTTGAGCCGCAACTGTCCACACGCCGCATCAATATCATGCCCCTTTTCGCGGCGCAACGTGGCCGTGATGTTTTGTTGTTCGAGCGCGGCAAGAAAGGCTTCCTGCGCTTCCTCGGCCGGCCGGACCCATGGCAGGCCTTCGACCTTGTTGTAAGGAATCAAGTTCACCTTGGCATGCAGGCGGCGGGCGAGCTGCGCCAGCGGTTTCGTTTGTTCCAGCATATCATTCACGCCTGCGATCAAGATATATTCGAGCGTGATCATGCGGCCCTTCTTCTCCTGGTAATACTCGCAAGCGGCGGTCAGTTCCTTGAGGGGATACTTGCGGTTGACCGGCATGATCTTCGCGCGCACGTCGTCGGTGGCGCCGTGCAGCGAAATCGCGAGGCGGAATTGCAGCGGTTCGTCGGCGAGTTTGCGGATTTGCGGCGCCAGGCCGCTGGTGGAAACGGTGATTTTCCGCGCGCCAATGCCGCCACCCCACGGCGCGTTCAGAATCTTCAGTGCTTTCAGCAGGTTGTCATAGTTCGCCAGCGGCTCGCCCATGCCCATGATGACGAGATTGTTGATGACGCGGTCCGCCTTCGGCGTGCCGTCCAAACGCTCCATTTCCTCGGGCTGCGCGTCATGCCACCGTTCGACGGCGAGGACCTGCTCGACAATCTCGTGCACGGCGAGGTTGCGCTTCCAGCCTTCGAGTCCACTGGCGCAAAACTTGCAACCATACGCGCAGCCGACCTGCGTCGAAACGCACAGCGTGTGGCGGTCGCTGCGCTCGCCATAAAGCGCCGGATTCGCGGGAATCAAAACACTCTCGACGAACGAGCCGTCGGCCAGTTTCCAAAGGAACTTCTGCGTGGTGTCGCGCGCGCCCTGTTTGCGCGCCAGCTCAATCGGTTTCAGCGTGAATTGTTCCTTGAGGCGATCTCGCAACGCTTTGGGCAGATTGCTCATCGCCTCCCAACTTGCGGCGCGCCGCTGGTAGAGCCACTTCAACAGTTGCTCGACGCGATAGGCGGGTTCGCCCCACTCCGTGAAGCGAGCCTCCAGTTCTTCGCGCGTCAGCGAGCGGATGTCAGGCCGGTCTGTTTCGTTCACGAGACGAACGTAATCCAAAGGCGATGACAAAGCGACATTACTCGATGGAGTCAACGAGTTTCATACTTATCGCGCGCTTCCAGCTTTCGATCAGGTTGCGTTTCACGTCAATTTTTACCTCACTTCTTCACGTAATACTTGTTCGTGTACTCCTGAACCATGCGCCACGTGTTGTATTGGGGCGTGAGCGTGGACATGGCGCGGCGGACGCGCTGGAGCCACTGGCGCGGCAGACCCTGGGCATCGCGATTGTAGAACGTAGGAATCACTTCCTCGGTGAGCATCTGGTACAGGTTTTCGCTATCGCGCCGGTCCTGTTCCTCGACGTTGTCGGGATGCGTGTCGTCGCCGATGGCGAAGCCATTGGTGCCGTCGTAACCTTCGCGCCACCAGCCGTCCATGATGCTAAGATTGAGGCAACCATGGCTGCCGCATTTCTGGCCGCTCGTGCCGGAAGCTTCCAGCGGGCGGCGCGGATTATTGAGCCAGACATCACAACCGGAAACCATCTGGCGCGCGACATGCACATCATAATTCTCAATGAACACAAGATGGCCCGCGAGTTCGCTGTATTTGCTCAAATGAATGATTTGCTGGATGAAACGCTTGCCTTCGTCATCGCGCGGATGAGCCTTGCCTGCGTAGATGAACTGTACGGGGCGTTGCTTGTCCTTCACCAGCTTCACAATGTTGTCGAATTGCTGGAAGATGAGCGGCGCGCGTTTGTAAGTGGCAAACCGCCGCGCGAAGCCGATGGTCAGTGCGTCCGGGTTCAGCAGGTGGTCGAACGCGATGAAATCGCTTTGCGTGAGGCGCTGCCCCTGGATGAGCAGGCGGCGGCGCGCGAACTCGATCATCTCGCGGCGCAGCTTGTAGCGCAACGCCCACAGTTCCTCGTCGGAAATGAAATTGGGATCCTCCATGCGCTTCCAGAACTCGGCGGTGTTGACCTCATCCACCCAGGTGCGCTGCGTGTTCTTGGTCCAGAAACCGGTTTCCTCACCGACGGGAACCGGCGGGAGTTCCGCGGCATACTTGCGCCGCCAGAAGCGCCGGACGGTGCCCTTCATCCAGCCCAGCAGGTGAATGCCGTTGGTGATGTGGCCGATGGGCACTTCGTCCTCGGATTTGCCGGGATAAAGGCATTGCCACATTTTGCGGCTGACCTGGCCGTGCAATTCGCTCACGCCGTTGGCGGCGCGCGAGCACTTGAGGGCCAGCACCGTCATGCAGAACGGCTCGTTTTCGTCCTCGGGATTCACGCGCCCCAGAGCCATGAATTCATCGATGTCCAGCCGCAGGTTGTGCATGAATTTCGCGCCGGCATAATTGACCAGATCCTCGCTGAAACGATCGTGGCCGGCCTCGACCGGCGTATGCGTCGTGAAAATACACTCCTGTTTGGTGGCCTCGAACGCCTCGTTGAACGTTTTGCCCGCGGCCATTTTCTCGCGAACCAATTCGAGCGTGAGAAAGGCGGCATGGCCCTCGTTCATGTGGAAGGTTGAAGGCAGGACGCCGAGCGCGCGCAGCAGGCGCACACCGCCGATGCCCAGCAACATTTCCTGCATGATGCGCGTGGTGCTGTCGCCGCCATAGACGCGCAGCGTCAAATCGCGGTAATGCTGTTCGTTCTCCGGCAAATCACTGTCGAGCAGGTAAACCGGGCAACGACCGACGTTCACACGCCAGGCGCGGAAAGAAACCTGGCTGGTGCCGATGCGCACGGTGCAGGTAATGGGCTCGCCCTTGGCATTGAGCACCGGTTCCAGCGGCAGGTTGCGCGGGTTCAGCCGTGTATAATATTCAGTCTGCCAGTTTTCCGAGTTGATGGACTGCTGAAAATAGCCTTCGCGATAGAAGAGGCTGATGCCGACGAAGCCCAGGCCGAGGTCGCTGGCGGACTTGGCATGGTCGCCCGCCAGCATGCCCAAGCCGCCGGCGGCAATGGGAAGCGTTTCGTGAAAGCCGAATTCGGCGCTGAAATACGCGACGGGATGTTTCAGCAAGGCGGGAGCATTTTTTGCGCCCCACGTTTCCTTTTCGTTGAGATACTCGTCGAAGTTTTTGAGCACCAGCCGCACGCGGCGCGCGAATTCGTGGTCCTGCAACCGCACGCGCAATTCGTAATCGGAAACTTCGTGCAACACCGCGACGGCGTTGTGATAGAGGTTCTGCCAACTGCGCGGCGACAATTCCGAAAAAATCTCCTGCGCCTCCTGGTTCCAGGTCCACCAGAGGTTGCGGGCCACGCGGTTCAGGCCCACGGTCAATTCGGTGAGTTCAGAGCTGCTGAGATGTGAATCGCTCATAATGCTT
>JBFMBT010000057.1:0-26263 GCA_040754875.1 Verrucomicrobiota bacterium
CGGGAACGCGCGGAAGGGCTGCGACAGTTCATCCTCGATTTCGAACAGGGCGGCGGGGCGAAAGGGAAATGACGCCGGGCCCTGAGGGTGAGCGTTGCGAACGAATTCGCCGGAGCGGATTCAAGCGGCGGGCGGCCACGGCGGTCAGCGACGGAAGGGCAATTTCAGTTTCGGTGAAGTTGATTCCTTGGTGTCCGGCACCACCACCATGTCTCCCCGTTGCAGAATGACGTCAGGTGTCTTGCCGGCCTGCACCTCTTTGAGATTCACGGGGATTCGCGTCCGCTGGCCGTTGCGGTGCTCGCGCAGCACGTAAACTTTTTCGAGGTCGGCCTCCTGAGTGGTCCCGCCGGACCGGACAATGGCCGAGTAGGCGGAGAGTTCCTCATGCGCACTCAAGCGAACGCTGCCATTCGTGGCTACTTTTCCAGTCACATAGGCAACCGGCGCGAACGACGGCACCACGATAAGGTCGCCCGCCTTGATGACCAGATCCGAGGCCAGGCCGTTTCCGCCCAACATCGCCTGAACATTTACTTCCTCGACCAGTTCCTTGCCGTTGTCGCGCCGCAGGAGTTTGACGCGCGTGGGGTCGGCGTCGGCGGTGAGGCCGCCGGACTTGGCTACGGCGGTCACCAACGTGGGATTGTCCGCTGGAATTTCGAGCGGGCCGGGCCGGTTGAATTCGCCGACAAGATAAACATGCCCTGGCTCTTCGCCGGGTACCACGCAGGTCAAATCAATGGACACTTCGCCCGGGGCGAAATTCTGGCCGGCGAGCGCGCCGGCAATCAATGCCTCGGCCTGCGTGACCTGCTTGCCCACAACATACACGCGGCCGGTGCGCGGCATGATCACATAGCCTCCCTGCCGCACCTGGTAGAGCCCGTTGATGGAGGGCTCGGCTGACCGGACGTGCAAAGTGTCGCCGGGCGTGATGACCGTTGACGGCCCGGCGCCCCAGCCGCGCGCGTGGGCGTGCACACGCTCGGCGACTTCCTGCAAGGCGGTTTCGAGGCGCGCCAGTTCGGATTCCGCCGCCTTGACGGCGGCTTCCCATGCGGCGGTCTCGGATGGGCTGGGCGTCCGGCCGCCTTGCGGCTCGCGCGAGGCGGTCAGTTTCGAGCGCACAAGCAACAAATCTTTTTCCGCGGTGGCGAGATGATCTTTGACGCGGTTCTGTTCGCGGTGAAGGCGCTCGAAAGTGAGTTTGCGTTTGAGCGATTCCTGCTCCGCGCGTTGGAAATCGGCGGCCGCGGGCGGGCCAGGGTCCGTCTTTGATCTGGCATCGTTCGTGCCGGCGGGAGCCAAGCGCGCGGCGGCGGTGAACAGCAGCGTCATGAGGAGATGAGCAGCGAGGGTTTTCATGCTTCCTTTCATGCTTGAACCGTTTGTTTCCGGGGCGGCAGAACGTCACCGGTTGACCCGTGGGATGAGGGAAGGATGGGGGAACAGGCGGTGGGTGTCAATGGGGCGGGGCGTGCGTGCAGGGGGACGTGATGGGCCGATGGCAAATGGCAAATGGCAGATGGCGAAGAGGACAGAGTTCGGATGATTTGCCATTGACCATTTGCCATGTGCCATTGTCAAATTTGCTCGAACACGCGACAGGCTCAACCAAAGGAAACGAAAGTCATCATGGCCAAGTATCAACACTTCGAGGAATTGCCCGTGTGGCAGGAAGCAAAGAGACTGTACAACGCCGCACTCGACCTGTTGGAGGAACCGAATGTGCCGCTCACGCCGGGGTTTCGCAATCAACTGGACCGTGCTGCGCTCTCGGTGTCGAACAATATCGCCGAAGGTTTCGAGCGATCGACGACGAATGAACTCCAATCGTTTATTGCGATCGCACGCGGGTCGTCGGGTGAAGTGCGCTCGATGATGGCGGTGGTCAAGGACCGGCCGAAACTCAAGCGCCACATTGCCGCGCTGCAGCGGATTCGCGAACTTGCTGAATCGTGCGCCCGCCAACTGACAGGTCGGGCCGGCTCAATCGACAAACTGCCCTTCGAGGGACGGCGGCTGATGCCGGAGAAACAACGTGCCTCGAACCAGGCCGCCCAGAAGAGCCGGGAATTCCGGTTGAACTTCCTGAAAAATCTCAAACCCAGCCACCCGCTTTACAACTCGCCCGAGGCGCGAGTGGCGCGGGGTGAGGCCGAGGAGTGAAGCAATGGCCGGTGGCCGATGGTGAATGCTACGCAGTGCGGTCCACGATCGCGAGCGTGGTGGACATGCCGTGCTGGAGGGTTGCTTCAACGGCGGGCGGGACCGAGGACATCACCTCTTCCAACAAGTTGGTGCACTCGAGTTCCGGCAAACGAAGCTGGCGCGCGGCGGCGTGGATGAAACCGCCGAGGGTCTGGCGGGCGTAGCCGTTGAGACCCTGGCGCAACGGCAGTGAATACAATGACAGGCCCACGCCATACACCAGCGTGTGCCAGCCGTGCGCGTCGCCGCTTTCGACCGCGCCCAGGTAGCGCTTCACAAACCGATGGTCGCGCAGCGGGCGCAGGCGGCGCAGTTGCGCGCGGCCCACGCGCTGGCTGGCCGAGGCAAATTCGCGGAAGAGCGGTTCGCGGCCGAGTTGCGCATCAAATTCGATGAGTTCGCGCACTTCGTTGCGGCCGGCGTGTTGATGCGCGCGCAGGATGGAGGGCAGTTCCGTTTTGAACAGGATTTCGGCGCGATATTTTTCGAGGAACTTGCGGAGGGAGGGAACACTGTTGACGGTTTCGAAGCGAAGCGCGGCGGTCGCCGGGAGGCCCGCCCAACCGTCAGGCGAGCCGAGCCGTTCGATCAACGGATGCGGGTCGCCCAGCAGGGCGGCATGTGCATCCGGAATGTTCGCTTCGTTGAGCATCGATCTGCGTTGAATTCTTCTTTAATCATCCCGCCGAATTGCAACGAACCTACATCCGGCCCGCGCGGACTGCCAACAGGAAAAGTTTTGTTTTCGAATCTTTTGTGTCTTGTCGGGGGGACAGGAAGGAGTATGCTGATTAATGTGCCCCTAGAGGTGTCGGCTGCGCAGCCGAACATGCCTCGGGGACGACGTGTGCCATTATAGTATTGCATTATGATTGCAGCATCCGAAGACGTGGGGAGCGTAAAGGCGAACGATAACAACGGGAATGACAGCGCGGCCCAAAATCCGCCGCGGTTCAAACCGAAGTATCCGGGCGAACGGGTGACGTGCAACGGCAATCAACTGGTCACCCAGTACATCGAGACGCGCATCACCGAGGGCGGCATCTTCTATCCCATCACGCCGTCCACCGAAGGCGGCGAGATTTACCAGCAATCGTACGCGCAAGGTGAACTCAACGTGTTCGGCCAGCAAAAGATTGCGGTCGAGACCGAAGGCGAACACGCCGCGCAAGGCGGCGCCACGGCGTACGCGGTCACCGGCCGGCGCGCGGTCAATTTCACCTCGGGCCAGGGCATCGTGTATGCGATGGAGCAATATTATCACGCGCCGGGCAAGCTGTGCACGATGGTGCTGGAGATCGGCGCGCGCGCGTTGACCAAGCACGCCCTCAACGTGCATTGCGGCCACGACGATTTCTACGCCGCGCTGGACACGGGCTGGACGATGTTGATGGCGAAGGACGCGCAACAGGCGGCCGACCAGGCGATCATTTTGCGCAAGGCGAACGAGCTGTCGCTCAATCCCGGCATGAACATCCAGGACGGCATGCTCACCACGCATTCCGAGCGCACGTATCTGGCGCCGGAAGCCGACCTGCTCCGCGAGTATCTCGGCGCGCCGTGGGACATGATCGAATGTCCGACGCCCGCGCAACGCGAGTTGTTCGGCCCGCGCCGACGCCGCGTGCCGGAGATGATGGATTTGAAGAATCCGATCTTGCTCGGCCCGGTGCAGAACCAGGAACATCACATGAACGGCGTGGTCGCGCGCCGCAACAATTTCAACGAACCCATCCTGGGCTTCCTCGAGAAGTGCTACGCGGAATTCGGGCAATTGACGGGCCGGCATTACGGGCTCATCACGGAATATCGCACGCAGGATGCGGAAACAGTGTTTGTGTCGCTGGGTTGCGCGGCGGAGAACATCGAGGCGGCGGTGGATTGGTTGCGCGAGCAACGCAACGCGAGCGTGGGCTCGATTCACATCAACGTCATCCGCCCATTCCCCGAAGCGACGGTCATCAACGCGTTGCGCGGCAAGAAGAATATCATCGTCATCGAGCGCACCGATGAAGGACTCGCGGGCGACAATCCGCTGGCGCGCGACATCCGCGTGGCCTTCGGCAAGGCGCAGGAAGCGGCGAAATTTGGCGGCGCGCTGCCGCCGTTGAAGCCGGAGGAAACCCCGCGCATTTTCCGCGGCTCGTATGGCATCGGCTCGCGCGACTTCCGCCCCGAACACACGCTGGGCGCCTACGAATATGCCGTTGGCCAGACGCGCCGCAAAGACGGCAAGGGCGCTGTGGACGGCGAGACGTATTTTGTGCTGGGCGTGGACCATCCGTATTCGGTGATTTCGAAGACCACGCCGTCGTTGCTGCCGCCGAACTCGATTGCTGTGCGGTTTCATTCGATTGGCGGCTGGGGCATGATCACGACCGGCAAAAATCTCGGCTCGATCATTGGCGAGTTCGGCCAGGTCATTTCGGAGGCCAATCCCGAATACGACGAGGAAGGGCGCCTTAAGGAAAAGCTCAACGTGATG
The DNA here is from genome assembly GCA_040754875.1 of Verrucomicrobiota bacterium. Taxonomy (GTDB): domain Bacteria; phylum Verrucomicrobiota; class Verrucomicrobiia; order Limisphaerales; family JBFMBT01; genus JBFMBT01. The sequence continues at coordinate 4,700 of JBFMBT010000057.1, forward strand.
GCCAACCCGAAGTATGGCTCGGAGAAAAAGGGCGCGCCCACGAATTATTATCTGACCGTTGCCCCCGAGCGCATCCGCGTGAACTGCGAATTGAACCACGTCGATGTGGTGTTGTGCTGCGACCCGAAGGCCTTCACGCACACCAATCCGCTGGAAGGCTTGAACAAGGGCGGCTGCATCGTGTGGGAATCCAGCGACACGCCGGAGACGGCGTGGCAGCGCGTGCCCCAAAAATACCGCCAGTTCATCAAGGAAAACCGGATTCGCATTTATATATTGCCGGGCTTCGACATCGCGCGCAAAGCGACCGACCGGCCGGATTTGCAACTGCGCATGCAGGGCAATTCGTTCCTCGGCGCGTTTTTCCGTGTGTCGCCATTCCTCAAGACTTTCGGCATCGCGGAGGAACAGTTCCACGCCACCGTCAAGGCGCAGTATCAGAAGAAATTCGGGCGCTTCGGCGACGCCGTGGTGACCTCGAACATGACGGTCATGACCGAGGGCTTTTCGCGCGTGCAGGAAATCAAATATGGCGAACTCGAAGACGCGGACCGTTCCAGCATGCGCAACCCGCCGCTCTGGCCGGTGGGCGAGCATCATATCATCCCGACGGCCGGCTGCGGCTTGAGCAATGGCTGCTCCAGCATCCCGGCGCCGCCGCAACAAGGCGTGCGCGCGCCGTTCCAGACGCTGGCGAAGTTCGACGCCGAATATCGCAGCGGGCTGGGCTATCATCAGCCGTCCGGCGCGCTGGCGTCGCTGGGCGTGATGGGGCCGGGCACGGGCGCGACGCAATCCAAGTATGTCGCGCGGCGCGAGACGCCGGTTTACATCGCCGAGAATTGCACGCAATGCATGGAATGCATCACCGCGTGTCCGGACACGGCGCTGCCGAACACGTCGCAGGACATCGGCACGGTGCTGGGCACGGCGGCGCGGTATTACGTCACCGACAAGGCGGAGCGCGAGAAGCTGCTGGCGGAATTGAAGGGTGTCGAGGAACGCGCGCGCGCGAAGATGAGCGCCGCGGTGCAGAAGCGCGAGAAAGTGCCGTTTGCGGACATCATTCGTGCTGAAGTCAATGCACTCGCGCAGGTCTCCGAACAGGCGCGCGCTGAATTCACCGGCATCATCGACAATCTGCCGCTCGCTTACAGCAATGTGCCGGCGATCTTCCGTTCGCTGGAGCAGAAGAAGGCCGGCAGCGGCGGGTTGTTCTCCATTTTTGTGTCCGACCTCTGCAAAGGCTGCGGCGAATGCGTGCAGGTGTGCGGCGACCACGACGCGCTGCGCATGACGACTGAGACGGAGGAATTGAACGCGCACCTGACGACGGCGCAGATTTTTTCGCGCCTGCTGCCGGATACTCCGCAAAAATTCCTTGGGCTTTACAACGACGAAGACGCGGCCAGTTCGCGCGAAGCGGCGTTGCGCAATCATCTTATGGTGCGGCGCAATTACGAGGCGCTGGTCTCGGGCGACGGCGCGTGCGCCGGCTGCGGCGAGAAGAGCATCCTGCGCGCGTGCGGTTCCGTCACCGAGGCGTACATGCGGCCCATGTATCACAAGAAGGCCGAACGCTTGCGCGCGAAGGCGGACCGGTTGGAGAAAGACGGCCTGGCGAAATTGCAGGCGCTCAAGTCCGCCGACGAGCAGCAGTATCAATTGTTCCGCAAATCAGTCGCGCACATCATCATGGGCCTCGGCGGCGAGAGCGACGAGGACACCGCGAAGCGCATCGCCGATTACGAGGAGAAGCACGGTGCGATTTCCGACGAGGAAATCATCGGCGGCATTGTCGCCGTCATGCGGACCGACGCCTTTAATCACAAGGAACTGCAATCCGTCGATGGCCGGCGCGCCAATGGCATGTCCGTCATGATGATGGGCGCCAGCACCGGTTGCAACACGGTCTATGGCTCGACGCCGCCGTCCAATCCGCACCCGTATCCGTGGATGAATTCGCTGTTCCAGGACGGCGCCACGATTTCGTGGCTCATGGCCGAGTCGGTGATTCTCAATCATTCGCGCCGCTCCGTGGTGCCCGAGCGCCTGGCCGACGCGATCCTCGACAAGGCCGGCAAGGTGATTTCCGACGCCGACTACTTCACCCTCACGCATCTGGATGACACGTTGATGACCGACCAGGAAATTCGCGAATTGCCGAAGGTGTGGGTCATCGGCGGCGACGGCGCGTTTGGCGACATTGGCTTCCAGAACGTGTCGAAGGTTGTTCTGCAAAACCGGCCCAACGTGAAACTGTTGATGCTCGACACGCAGGTATATTCGAACACCGGCGGCCAGAACTCGGATTCCTCGACCATGCTGGGCGGTTACGACATGAACCAGTTCGGCGTGGCGTCGCAAGGCAAGTTGATCGAGAAGAAAAACGTCGCCGAGGCGTTCACCAGCGGCCACGGCTCGCCGTTCGTGGCGCAGGTGTCGATGGCCAACGCCGCGAAGCTTTACAAGGCGATGCTCGATGGCCTCGAATACCGTGGCACCGCGTTCTTCCAGGCTTACACCACCTGCCAGCCCGAGCACGGCGTGGGCGACAACATGAGCGCCGACCAGGCCAAGATGGTGCGCGATGCGCGCGGCATGCCCGAATTTGTCTTCAACCCGCGCGCGGGCGAAACCTCGCAGGAAGCGTTCGACCTCAAGGGCAATCCTTCGCTCAACCGCGACTGGTGGGAAACCAAATACAAGGCCGACGGCGCGAAGTACAATTTCACCGTGGCGCACTGGGCGTTGACCGAGGGCCGCTTCCGCAAGCATCTCAAGGCGATCAGCGAGGACGACGCGAAGAAGCTGGTGTTGCTGGATGACATTCTGGTGTTCATCACGCAGGACGACGTCATTCATCGCCGCGTGTTCAACCCCGCGCACCGCAGCTTCGTCCCGAACTTCGGCGTCTATATCAAGGCCGACATCAACGGGAAGCTGAAGCATTTCGCCATCTCGCGGCAGGCGGTGTTGTTCGCCGTCGAACGCCGCAAGGCCTGGCGCATGCTCCAGAGCAAGGCCGGCATCGTGAACAAGGATTACCAGGCGCAAAAGGCGTTCCTGGCGAAACTCGACAAGGGCGAACTCAAGCTCGAAGACGCCAAAGCGCGCACCCGCGAACTGTTCGACGCGGAACTGGCCGCACTGGACGCGAAGCCAGCTGCGGCAGCAGCGTAATAAGCAGCGGATTACCGGCGTTTGATTTGTGGATCCAGGCCGGATTTCGGCGCAGGTCCCGCACGGCGTGGACGCGAATTTCGCCTGCTTCAATTGTGTAATAAATCCTGGCCGGAGTACAATCAACGACACATTAACCGGATGTGCGATGCAATGCCTGCTGGCATTGCGCTTGCGTGGAAAAGGCCGGCGGTCCGCTATTTCAGTGTGAGCAGGAACGACAGAAGGTCGCGAAAGTCCTGGACGGTGAGGGCGTTTTCGAGGCCGGCGGGCATGAGGGATTGGGTGGAGGTCTGGTCGCTGGCCACGTCGCTGCCGCGCACGCGCACGCGGCCGGCATCGACGGCGTTGAGCGTGAGGGTGCCTTCAAGGCCGAAGTGCACCAGCACGGCGGTGTAGGTGACGCCCGATTTGGTTTCCACGATATGTTGCTGGTATTGCGGGGCGACTTCGCGCGAAGGGTCAAGGATGGCGTCGATGAGTTTCGCACGATCGAACGAGCGCGCCACGTTGGACAAATCGGGGCCGACCATCGCGCCGCGGCCTTGCGCCACGTGGCACTTCGAGCAGTTGACCAACGGATGGGAAAATACGCGCCGGCCTGAGGCGGGGTCGCCGTCCTGCGCCAGCGCCTTGTGCCAGGCGGCGGGCGTGGTCGGGCGATTGGCGGTGTTCGAGGGTTGCAAGGCAAGCGTCAGTTGTTCGGCGAGCGGGGTGTTGCGCTCCTTCGCCAGGCGCGCGCGCAAGGCGGTTTGCACGGCGGGTTCGGTGGCGACGAGGCGCAACGCGCGGGCGGTTTCGAGTTGCACGATGGGTTCGCGGTCGTTGAGCAAGCCGATCAGTTGCGCCAATTGTTCGGGTGCGCGGCGCGCCAGCGAGACAATGGCTTCGGCGCGCAACTCGGCGGGATTCGAAGCGTCACGCGCCACGCTGAGCAACGTTGCGCCGACGGCGCGGTTGGTGCAGTTCGCCAGGGTGCGCACGGCTTCGATGCGCACGACGGGGTCGCGGCTTTGCGCCAGCGCCAGCAGGCGGTCGGCGGTCCTGGGGACGTTGGGATTGGCCACGGTGGCGGCGGCCATGGCGCGCAGGACGGCGGGTTGCGCGTCGTCGTGCAGGATGCGCGTCACGAGGCGGTCGCGGGCCGACACGGTGGTTTTCTTGGCGCCTTCGGGAAGCGGTTCGGCGGTGAGCAATTCGGCGGCGGCCAGGTAAGCGTCGAACAGGCCGGGCGAAGGATTCACGGCAAGCGCCTGGTCGAGGTCGTTGGTCAAGGCTTTGAAACCGCCCTCTGCCGCCCAGAGCATCGCGAAGAAGCGGACGCGTTCATCGGCATCGGTCAACGCGCGGCGCAGCAGCGACAGCGCATCCTTTGTTTGCGCCCGGCGCAGGGCCAGCAAGGCGCCAAGGCGCACTTGCGGATTGGCGTCGTTCGACAACTTCAATACGTCTGCGCGAAAAGCGTCTTTTGCCAGCGTGGTCGTGGCTGCCGAGCGGGTGAACGGGTCGGCACTTGCCAGCGCGGATTTCAACTCGCCGAGTTGTTTGAGCGAACTGGCGCCGAGCAAGGTTTGGAATCGCTTCTCTTCGGCGGTGAGCTTGAGCGTTGGTTGGTTTGCCTTCAGACGTTCCACCGCCACGCCCGGTTTCGCGGCCAGCCGCCAGATGCGCCCTTTGCTGTGGACGGGATACGAACTGCGGTCAGCCCAATCCGAAATGTAAAGCGAACCATCCGGCGCGTGGGCGAGGGCCACGGGAACAAATGCCTCGTTGAGACGACTCTCGCCTTGCACGAGAATTTCCTTCTTCGCCTTGAACGACGCGCCGTGCGGTTGCGGGCGATACAGTTCAATCGTGTGGTCGCCCCACGACGCGACAAGCAGCGCGCCCTGGTAGCCGCGCGGCAGGGCGAGACGGTCGGTGTCGAGAATGCCGCAGGGCGCTTCGCCGGTGCCTGCCATCATCGGCAGCGTGCCGGGCAATTCGCCGTCCCAGCCGTTGAACGGGTGTAGGTCGTCGTATGCGCGCTTGTAGCCGTAATCGCCGTGCGGAATGACATGCAGCAGCCGGCATGGCGGGCGGCCGCCGGGGTCGTTGTCCACGCAAAACAACCGGCCGGCGCGGTCGAACTCCAGGCCAAACGGATTCCAGAAACCGGTGGCGATCTCCTCCAAGCCGCTGCCATCGGCGCGGCAGCGAAAAATCTTTCCCTCGCCGCGACCGCCGCGAATCACCACGCCGTCGCTGCCCTTGAAAGTGTAGTCCGCGCCGAGGTTATCGCCGAGCGAGACGTAGAGCAGGCCGTCAGGGCCGAAGAGGAGCGCGTCCAGTCCGTTGTGCGGATAATCGGCGGTGGATTCCAACTCGAGAATCGTGGTCTGCGATTCGCTTTGGCCGTCGCGATTCTTGTCATGCAATACGACGACGCCTGCGCGATGAACCAGAAACAATTCGCCGCCGGGCGAGAGCGCGAGATTCATCGCGGCGCGGAAGCCTTCGGCAAACACACGCGGCTGGTCGGGGACGCCGTCGTTGTTGGAGTCGGTGAACAGTTTGATAACGTCGTGTTTCGGCCCGGTGTAATCCGCCTTGGGAAAGTGCGTGTGCGACTCGATGACGAACAGGCGGCCTCGCGGGTCGATCGTCATGCCCACCGGCGTGACGATTTGCGGTTCCGACACGACGAGGCGCAGTTCGAGGTTGGAGTCCTTGACGGTGGGCGGCGCAGGTTGGGCGTGCAGCCGGAGAGCGGATGCCAGCATTATTGAAGTGAAGAGGCCAACGTAGCTGCGGGCTGTCGCCAATCGCTTTTTTTTCATTTCGGGTTGATGGGAGATTCACCGCAGCACAGCCGGTTGGCAACTCAGAATCGGCGAGGCACGGAACCAGCAAGCGAATGAGGGCAAACGAATGGGGCGGAGGGGAATGACGAAGGACGAAGGCCAAATGACGAAAGAAGTCCGAAGGTAAGCGAATCGTTTAACTTGATTCGGTTGATTTCCGTCGGGGGGGCTTCCCAGGACGCTGGCGCGCTCGCGATGCCAAGCGTGAAAATCATCGGGGGCTTGGGTTGGGTGACGCGGAAGCGGCGTGAACGCCGTGCGCCGGGGTGAAGGCCCCACGCAGGTCACTTGCTAAGCGGTTGGCTTTGTGGCAATCAAAAGCATTCGATATGAAGAAACTGATGGCAGCGGGGTTGGCGGGCGCGGGTCTGATGCTTGGTTGCAGCCGGGAGGCGCCGCCGTCCGCTCCGCCTGCGGCCGAGGCGCCCGCCGTCCAAAAGGCGGAAGACATTTCGCTGCTGCAATTGCATTTCATTGGGGCGCGTCATCTGGCCGGCAACACCAATGCCGCGAAGCTCAAGGAACTTTGGGCGTTGCCTGAATCGGCCGCGTTGCGTGACCAGTCCCTGGACCGCGTGGCCGCGCAATTGCCTGCGTGGCTGGGCGCACCGAAGGAGGCGGCTGCGTGGCGACCGCTGTTGGCGGATGCGCTGCAAAATGAATGGGTGCTGACCGCGCGCGAAGACGCCGCCGGCGCGGCGCGTGAATGGACGCTGGCCATCCGGTTGGAAGAAGCGCGCGCGAATGAGTGGAAGAACGCCTTGACCGGCGGGGCGCCCGGGTTGCGCGTCAGCCGTGAACAGGAGTGGGTGGTGGTTGGTTGGGGTGGCGCGTCGGCCAGCGATTTCGAGAAGACGGTGGCGCGCATCAAGGCGGAGGGGCGGCCCGCAAAGGAATTGAGCGAGAGCTGGCTGGAATTGCGGGCGCACCCGCGTTTCGTCGGGCTGGCGGCGGGATTTTTGCGGGAATTGACCGACGACTGGCTGGAGCGGGCGACGGGTTTGCCGCGGTCGGCCGAGCGGGGGGTCAAGGCGACGGATGCCACGTGGCCGGAGGTTTCGCTTTCCATCGTGGGCCGCGGCGAGAATCTGCACACGCGCAGCCAGGTGCGTTTCGCGACGCCGGTGGAAACGCCGCAAGCGTGGCAGGTGCCGACGAACACCATCCGCGAGCCGTTGATCAGTTTCACGGCGTACCAGCCGGCCAGTGCGTCACTGCAACGGCTGGCGCCGTGGCTGGGGCCGCACGCTTTGCTGCCGGTGCTGGGCGTGGAACCGAAACAATTGTTCACGTGGGGCCAGGCGGAGGTGATGTTCCAGATTTTCGCGGCGGCGCGCGTGGAAGGCGCCACGAACCTGGTGCGCAAGTTGGGCGCCGAACTGCCCGCGCGCTGGAACGCGGTGCTGACCAACCAGGGCATGGGTTACCTTCAGTTCACCAACGAGACCGACCTGTTCTGGCGCGGCCTGGTGCCGATCACACCGTACATCCAGCCGGCGCCCGAACCCGGTGACAACTTTCTCGTGGCGGGGTTGTTCCAGGCCACACCGCGCCCCAACCCGCCGCCGCCGGAATTGCTGGCGCAACTGCGCACGAACGTCGTTTATTACGACTGGGAAATCACCGAGGCGCGGTTGCGGCAGTGGCGTCCGACGCTGCAGTTGCTTTCGGTGCAGGCGACGAAGGGGCAGTTTTTCGCATCGTCCAGTTCGCCGGCGCAGAAATGGTTGACGGCCCTCACGCCGCGCCTGGGCAACACCGTCACGGAAGTCACGTTGGAGGGTAGCAACGAATTGAACATCACGCGCAAGGCGCATCTGGGGCTCAGCAGCATCGAATTGCTGGCGCTGGTACATTGGCTGGACAACCCGAACTTCCCGCGCACCGGCAATCCGCCGTTGAAGAAAATGAACCCCGCGGAGATGCTGCCGGTGCCGGCCCCGAAGAAATAGCATGCTCAAACTGGGCGTTAACATCGACCACGTCGCCACGATTCGCGAAGCGCGCTATCGCGGGCGCGGCTTTGGTGAACCCGATCCAGTCGCGGCGGCGCTTGTTTGTGAAAAGGCCGGGGCGCACGGCATCACGGCGCATCTGCGCGAAGACCGCCGCCACATCCAGGACCGGGATGTGTGGAAATTGCGCGAAGTCATCAAAACACGCCTGAATCTGGAGATGGCCAATGCGCCCGGGATCATCGACATCGCGTTGAAGTTGAAGCCGGACATCGTGTGCGTCGTGCCCGAGCGCCGCCAGGAAGTCACTACCGAAGGCGGGCTCGATGTGGCCGGCAATCTCCCCGCCATCGCCGACACCTGTCGCCGGATGAAGGACGCCGGCATCGAAGTCAGTTTGTTCATCGCGCCGGACGCCGCGCAGGTCGAGGCCGCCGCGAAAGCCGGGAGCCAGTTCATTGAATTGCACACGGGCGCGTACGCGGAGCACTTCCATCAAAAGGCGGAACGCAACCAGGAGATCCAGCGCCTCGTCGCCGCCGCCAAACAGGCACACGAACTCGGCCTCAAGGTCAACGCCGGTCACGGCCTGAATTACGAAAACCTGCCGGTGTTGCATGTCGTGCCCCATCTCGTTGAACTGAACATCGGCCACAGCATCGTGAGTCGCGCCGTCACCACCGGCCTGTCCGCCGCGGTGAAGGACATGCTCAAGCTCATGGAACATTACCCCGGTTGAACGAATGATCCTCGGGACCGGCGTGGACATCATCGAAGTCGAGCGCATCGGCGGCTCGTTCGAGCGCTTTGGTGAACGCTTCGTCAACCGCATTCTGCATCCGGCGGAAATATCCTACGCGCTTTCGCACAAGAATCCGGCGCCGTTTCTTGCCGTGCGCTTTGCTGCGAAGGAGGCCATTTCGAAGGCGTTCGGCACGGGCATCGGCGCGCAACTGGGCTGGCAGGACATGGAAGTGGGCAAGAAGGAATCCGGCGAGCCGTTTGTCATCCTGCACGGCAAGGGCCGGACGCTGCTGGCTGAACGCAACGCGCGCATCGTGCACCTGTCACTCAGCCACACCGAACACTACGCGGTGGCCATGGCGATCCTCGAGGGGTGATCACCTGGCGATTGCAACCGGACGGGGCGGTGAAGGGCGTGATTGAATGTAAATGGTTCGGAGTCCCGGCTTCAGCCGGCCAAGGCGTTGCCATTCGAAGCGCGTGGGGATTTCCGTTGGTTGTTTGCGGGGCGACGCCCAACCGCCTGAAGGCGGGACTCCGAACCTCAACGCGTCGTTACCCACTTCTAATCGCACGCGGCGGTGAACCCGCGCTGGCGTTCGGGATGATTCTTTGCCACGTTGAGGCATGACTGGCGCGCGGTGGAAGCCCTGGCTCCGACGCATCGGCGTCCTGCTGGTGGGCGCGCTGGCCGGAATTATGTTGTTGCGAGCCTTTGAACACAGCCAGGTTTATCATCCCAGCGCGCCCATCGACGTGCCGCCCGAGCGATTGGGCCGGCCCTTCGAGGACGTATGGTTTCAGACCGAGGATGGCTTGCAACTCAACGGCTGGTATTTTCCCGCAAACAAAGGCTCGGCGCGCGCGCACGTGGCCATTTTGATCTGCCACGGCAACGGCGGGAACATCAGTCACCGGCTGGACATGTATGACGCGGTGTTGTCCACGGGCGTCAACGTCTTCACCTTCGATTATCGCGGTTACGGCCGCAGCCAGGGCAAGCCGGGCGAAACGGGCACGTATCGCGACACGCACGCGGCGTATGATTGGCTGCGGCAAAAGGGTTTCGCGGGAACGAACATCGTGGCGCTCGGGGAATCGCTGGGCGGCGGCATTGCCAGCGAACTGGCGGTGACGGCGCCGTTGGGCGGATTGATTTTGCAGAGCACGTTCACGAGCATTCCGGACATCGGGTCGGAGGTGTTTCCGTTTCTCCCGGTGCGGATGCTGGGCACGATTCGTTACGACACGTGCGGCCGGTTGCCGCAAATCAAAATTCCGGTGGCGATCCTGCACAGCCGGGGCGACACCTTGGTCCGGTTCCATCATGCGGAGAAGAACTTCGCGGCGGCGAACGAGCCGAAGTTGCTGCTGGAACTCAAGGGCGACCACAACGATGGCGTGGACGCCACGCGGGCGGAGTATGTGCAGGGCGTGGAATGGGTGCTGAAGCAGATGGAGAAGCGGCGTTAACGTTAGCCGCAACTGCTTGGGTACAAATAAAAACCGGGCTGGCCGATCAGGGGATGACCGTTCCAGCCCGGGGAATGTTCAGAATCAGTACAACGTGGGATTACGTGGGTTTCCGTTCCGAGTGTGTACTCACCCAGACCGAAATCTAGTGGGCAGTCAAAGAACAATCTACATACGCTTTCTTGCCCGAAATTCGTTGCGTAACCCGCGCGTAATAAGCCATACGCCCCAGTCGAAGTCAAGGGACATTGAAAAGTATAATCCGGCTTAATGGTCTGGATAAGGGGTTGGTTCGGAGTTCAAGCTTCGTCACTTCGCGCGTTTGCCGAAGCCGAAGATGAGCCAGAGAGCAAAGACGACGAGCAGGATCAGCCACCAGAGGTAACGCAGTTCGCGCGCGGCCAGTTCCACAAAGGCCAGCGCCGGCGGGAAAAGAATCAGCAGCAGAATGGCGACGCTTATCGCGATGAGCGCGCCCAGACTTTTCTTCAACCCCGGATTCATCGCTTGGTGCGTTGCAGGTCGCCCAGGGGCAGCAGGATGTTGTCGCCACTTGCGCCGGTGCCGCCGATGACCAGGGGCGATTTGCCGTCCCATTTCTCGATGATCTGCAAATCGATGAACGCCGGATGCGCCCGCAACGCCTTGCCGCGGATCTCAATCGACTCGCCTTCGCCGCGCGCCTTGATGATGGCGGTCTCGGCGTCGATCTCCGCCTGTTTCTGGACGAAGCGCGCCTTGTTGGCCTCCTGTTCGCGAATCATCTTCTGCTCGATGGCCACCTGCAATTCGCGGCTCAACGAAATGTCCTCCAGCACCAGGTCCACCACGTTGAGAAAGTTCGTGCCGATCTTTCTCTTCGCCAGGTCCAGCGCGGCGGTCTTGATGGCGAGGCGGTTGGTCACGATGTTCTCGGCCGTTTGCAAGGCGGTGACTTCCTTGAGCGCCTCCTGCACGCGCGGCGCGATGAGGCTGTCGAACGGGTCGCCGGCGTATTCCTGGAACATTTTCACGACCGATTCCTCGGGGATGCTGTAGAGGATGCGCAGGCGCGTGTTCACCTGCTGAAGGTCCGAGGAATAACATTCGGCCTTCAACTCGTGCGCCTGGAGCCGCACGGACACGGGCACGACTTTGCTGATGAAGGGCGACTTGAAGCCGAAGCCTTCCGGTTTGAAATCGGGCGACACCTTGCCCAGGGTGACGAGCACACCGCGCATGCCCGGCTTGACGACGTAGCTGCCCTGCGCGCCCATGATGACGACCACGAAGATGAGAATGGCCGCGCCGATGAGCCGCGCGACGGCGACCGTCGAGGCGTCGTCGAGGTCATAGACTCTGGATTCGGGGCGTGGCATCAGCGGGCGTTGGTTTTGGCCGCGGGCGTCTGGCCTTGCGGGGTGTTGCTGATGGGCAAAATCATCTGCGTGCCGCGCACGCCGCCGCCGAGCACCAGCGGCGCCTTGCCGTCCCAGCGCTGCACAATCTCCAGTTCCAACAGTTCGGGATTCTTGGCCAGCGCCTCGCCGCGAATCGAGATGGACTCGGCTTCGCCTTGCGCGCGGATGACCGCGGTGCGCGCCTCGATGTCGGTTTTCTGCTGCGTGAACTTCGCCTTGTTGGCCTCCTGTTCCTGGACCATTTTCATTTCGATGGCGGCTTCGAGTTCGGGCGTGAGCGCAATGTCTTCGATCACGAGGTCTTCCACCTGGAGGATCTCGCCGATTTTCTTGCGGGCCAGTTCGAGGGCCTTGGTTTTGATGTCTTCGCGCTTCTGCACAATGGTTTCGGCGTTGCTATGCGCGGTGACCTCCTTGAGCGCCTCGTGCATGCGCGGCGCAATCAGCGTGTCAAACGGGTCGCCCTCGTAATCGCGATAAATGGTGACCACGGACGCCTCGGGGATGCGATACAGCACCTTCAGCTTGGTTTTCACGTGCTGAAGGTCCGAGGAATAACACTCCGCGTCCATCGTGTGCGTCTGCTGGCGCACCAGGACGGAATCGACGTGCGTGATGAACGGGGGCTTGAAACCGAAGCCTTCCGGCTCGAAGACAGGCGACACCTTGCCGAGGGTGACGCGCACGCCGCGATAACCCGGCTCGACGACAAACGTGGACTGGGCGGCGGCAATCACCAGAACGAAGATGACCACAGCTCCCGCAATCCACCTTAATGTGCTTCGTGACATAGTTGCGTTCCCGTTCCCGCGACCAACCGCCACCGCCCGATCCGCCGTTCAATCGCCCAGCAACTTCTTCAAGGCATCGCGCGCGGCGGCTTCGCGCGGATTGGCCTGCAAGTTGGGCACAAACTCGCGCCGGATGAAATCAAAATACTCGCAAAAATTGGCCATGTGCTTTTCCGCCACCGGGTCGGCGCGGCGGTCGCGGCATTGGTGCGCCGCGCGCGCGTCGTAGCTGACGCAATTGAGGCACACGCGCATGTCCGCGCCGCATTGGTGGCAGGAATCGTTGCGGCCCGGCAGGCCGGAAATGGTCCATTCCCACCCGCACTTGTAGCAATGGCGCGTCAACGAAGGCATGAGTTACTACTACATCCGCGCGGCGCAGGTGACAACTGTTTCCGCCCGATTGTTCCGCCCCTTCCGCCAAATCCACTTTTCATCCGAATCATTCGTGCTACAGTAAACACACCCGTTATGAGCAAACGATGGCTCTTGATCGGCTGCGTTGCCGCCACGCTCGCGCTCTGGTTGTTGCGTCCCCAGCCAGTGCCACCGCCTGCTCCCGCTCCTCCTCCGTCTCCGCGCAAGCCTGCTGCGGCCCGGCCGCTCCCCAAACCAGAGATCGCCGTGCCGGTGCCGGCTCCCGCGCCTGCGCCCATTGTTGTCGAGCGGCGCGCACCGGAGCGGCCCACACTGGATGAGATATTGAAGCTCACCGGCATTGAACGCCGCCACGCATTGGAGCGGCTTGGTTTCGATCTCGCCACCGCCGATCCCGCCGAAGCGCTGCGGCAGCTTGCGGCGTTGACCGACACCGAGGATCGCTCCGCGTTCCTCCGCGGAGTGTTTGAATTCACGGCCACGCTGGCGCCCGCGAACGCGCTGGCGGTAGCGAAGCAATTGCCGCGCGGTCCCGACCGGCAGACCGCGTTGCAAACGCTCGCGAAAGTCTGGGCGGGCGAAACAAATCTCGGGCGGCTCGCCTTGCTGACGGAGAAATACGGAGTCGAAGCCGCGCTGGGCCACCTGTTGCTGGAAGGCGACCGGAAGAACCCGGACCTGGCCGCGCTGTGGGCGCAGGAATTGCTCGTCGGCAAACCCAGAACCGAGCTGCTGTGGGCGGCGGCGTATCATCTGTCGATGGTTGATCCGCAACGGGCCTATGCGCTGGCGGACCAGCTTGCCGGCGCGGACAAGGACGCGTTGTTTCACCGCGTCGCCTTCGGCTGGGCCAAGACCGATCCGCGCGCGGCCATGGGCTGGGCGATGCAGACGCCAGACGAACGCTTGCGGCTGGAGTTGCAGACAAATGTGTTGCGCGGTTGGGCGACCGTGGATCCGGCCAGCGCGGCGGCGATGGTCAACAGTCTGCCGGCCGGCGAGGAGCGCCAGAAAGTCATCGGCACCATCGGCTATGCGTGGGCCGAAAAGGACACGCAGATGGCCCTCGCCTGGATCAACTCATTGGCGGACCCGGCGGAGCGCGACACGGCGATGCAGGAACTCCGCAAGGTGGCGCCCGTGGGCATTGGCGCCGTCCTGCGCATGGATGACGACGGTGTGGTGGCGATCACCGATTTGATACCGGGCAGCCCCGCCAGTGTGACCGGCGGGTTGAATCCGAACGACCGCATCCTGGGCATCGCGCAAGGCAACGAGCCGTTTGAAGATGTGCGCGGCATGGAATTGAACAAGGTGGTGGAGAAAATCCGCGGCCAGCCCGGCTCGCGCATCCGTCTGCAAGTCGCCCCCGGTGGCGAAACTCCCGGTCCCTCCCGCACCGTCGAAATCACCCGCGGCCAGATCATCTACAAACGGCCGGGTTGATGTTGTCCTACTGCATCGCCCGCAGCCACGGCTGATTCCGCTTGTAGGCCGCCAGCGCCTTCTCGCCCAGCAACTCGCCCAGTGACGCCTCCACCTGCGCGCGCAAACGTTCCACCGCCAGTTGCCGCTCCGCCGCCGTCGCCGCCTGGACTCCCCGCGCCTGCTCCTGCGCGGATCTCTGGACCTCATACAACCTTGCCGCCGTTTCCTTCGGCAGATCCCACGCATAAACAAATCCCAGCGCCTGCCGGTATGCCGGTTCCTGCGACATTTGGAAACTCGCGTATCGCTCCGGCGTCAGCGCTTCGCGATATCTCTCGTTCAACTGCCGGTAGGCTTCCGCGCGCTGGCGTTGCGCTTCGCGGTCGCCCGGGTCCAGTCCCCGGAACTGATCGTCCACGGCTTTGCGCAATTCAAACATCCGGCGGAATTCTTCTTCGCTCGGCTCGAACCCCGCCAGCGCGTTGCGCAAATTCTGCGCCGTGTCCGAGAACCGCAATTGAAACTGTTCCCATTCCGCCGGTGTCAATGACTCCCGTATCTCCGCTTCCGCCTGTCCCCGCAACGCCGCCAGTTGCCCCCGCACCTCCGGCGGCATGTAATTGTCCGGGTCCAGGTTGCTGTTGATCTGCTGGATCTGCGCCTCGTATTTGTCGCGCACCTGCCGCAACAAATCCCTTTTCTCCACCGAAAGAAACTCCAGCGCCGCCATGTCCGCGTTCGACCCGCGAAACGACGGATCGGCGTAACGCTCGCCGTCCTCCGCCAGGTCCACGCCCACCAGCGCCCGGACCAGTTCGCGCTTTTCCCGCAGCAACGCCTCCAGCGCCTTGCGGCGGCTGGCCGCCTCGCGCGTCGGGTCGTCCCCCGAACTCCGCCCATGCCGCCAGTACTTGTACTCGCGGACCGGATTCATCTCGCGCCAGCGACGCGCAAAATGTTTGTTGATGTCCGCAATCACGATGTCGCGCACCGTTTCCTCCGGACACCCTGCGGCCCGCAGGTTCTTGATATAAGTCGCGTAGTCCCCGGACTCGATCGCGCGCCAGTCCAGCCGGATCACCTCATCCGGTTCCTGAACCAGCTTCACCCGCGAAACTTTTTGCGTCACTTCGCGCGGCGTTTCTTGTGCCGAAGGATTCGTTGCCGGCGGCGCGCGAAAGACCACGAGCATCGCGACACCCGCCAACGCCACGTTCAACCCCGCCGAGGCCATGAGCAGACGCTTACTCATTGCCACCTCGCAGATTTCGCACCCACGCCCCCTGGCCGCGCAGATAGCCGTTGTAAACGCGCTCGCCCAGCGAGCCCTTCAATCGCGTCTCCACTTCCGCCGCCACGGCCGCCAGCGCCGATTGACGCGCGTTCGCATCCAGCGCCTGGTCGGCGCGCAATTCCTGCATGCGCGCCACGGCCGCTTGCTTCAACTGATACAGCGTCGCCACCGTCTCCCGGGGCAGCCCCCACACCTTGGCGAACACATGCGCGTCGCGATAATCATTCTCCCGGCTCCGTTGGTATTCCGCGAAACGATCCGGCGTCAGCATCGCCCTCATCTGCTCCTCCATCTGCCGGTACGCCTCCGTCCGTTGCCGGAGCTGTTCCGGGTCCGTGCGGTCGAATCCCGGCTCCGCGTAGATTTCATCATAAGCCCGGCGAAGCGGAAACACGCGCCGGTATTCTTCCTCCGTCGGCTCGAAGGCGCTCAACGCCAGCCGGACATTGGCCGCCGTGGATGACATCCGCAATTGATACTGCTCCAGTTCGCCCGGCGTCATCGCTTGCGCCAGTTCCGCCTCGCGACGCGCCCGCAAATCCCGGATTGCCTGCTGCAATTCCGGGCTCAGCCGCCCGTCCGGGTCGGCTCGCACGCGGATTCCCTGCTCCAGATCGTTGTATTTCGCCCGGATTTCCTCCACCACCCCGCGCTTCGCCGGCGGCAGGAACGTCCACATGTTCTCCAGGTCCGCGCGCGAGTTGGACATGTGATACCCCGCCAGTTCCTCCGCCAGGTCCACTCCCAGAAGTTCGCGCACCAACTCCCGCTTCTCGCGGTTCAGTTCCAGTTGCAATTGCTCGCGCTCCCGTTCCTCCGTGTTCCGGCCCGCCGCAAAAAACACGCCGCTCCGGCTCGTGTCCCAATACTGGAACGGCTTCGGCGGATGCGCCGCGCGCCAGCGGTCGATGAATTGCTTGTTCAGATCCAGTATGATGATGTCCCGGATCGTTTCCTCCGGACAACCGATGCCGCGCAGGTTCGCGATATACTGCCGGTAATCCGCCGACTCGACCGCGCGCCAGTCGTGCCGCACCACCGCGCCCGGCTGGACCACCACATTCGTTTCCACCACCCGCTTGATTGTCGGCCGTGCCTCCGGCGCGTTGGCTGACACCGCCGGCCGGTCCGCAACGCGCCAGGCTATCAGGCTTGCCAGCCCCAGATTGAGGCTAATCGATGCCGCCAGCCATCGCCCCGTGTTCATGATCACGCCCACGTTACTCCACGCCGCGCCCCAAAGGAAGGAGGTAACGGCACAATATATATGACCCAGTTCCCGCCCAAAAGTTGCAAACTTCCGGACAACCATGACACCCATCGGCATCGAACCGGTCTTGTTTGGAGTTCAAGCTTTAGCTTGTGGAGAGTGCCGTCACCATGTCGTGCGCCTCATGTTTGCTTTTGGAATTTCGGATTTCAACACGCGGACGCTCCGCGTGTGGGCTGCTGATAACGGATTGCTTTGCCTGTCGCCCCGCATCCAACTTGATGCTTTCCCATCACCGCCAGTCCGCTATCCAAAGTCACGCATGGAAGGCGCCATCATCATTATCCTCGTCGTCCTCAACTTCCAATCGCTTCGCCGAGGCCACCCGCCGCACGGCCCTCCAGTTCGATTATGATGAACTCGAGCACTACCGCGACCGCTTCGGCCAGGAAATCCGCCAGCTCGCCCCCGGCCCGGACGAGCAAAAGACCCCATTGTCTCGGGCGGTGGAAAGTTGAACACTGGGGTGGATACTCCGCGAAGCTGGGTCGTTTCAATTGGCGTAACTCCCTCTGTCGGAACCACATTATTAAGCTGCCGTTATGAACTTCGGAGCCACACTTATCGAATTGAATAGCGCCGGAACAATTTTAGTCTATTGTGGTGTGACCGCGTAGATACGCACACGTAGTAATCGCGCCCCACCCGGCGCGTTGCAATGTGACCAACAACTTTCACGCTATGAAAACCCCCTTCCGGCCCCCCTTCAAACTCGTCCCGGCCATCGCGCTCGCGCTGTTGCTCCAGGGCTGCATGGAGGAAACCGATTCCGCCAGCCCGCCCGCCGAGGTCGCGAACCAGAAGGCGGCGCCAAAAGCCGGGGAGAAGCAGGAACTGGAGGAAAAATTGCCCGAGCCCGCGGGCCCCAAGCCGGTCGAGGCCCTGCCGAATCTTTCGCCGGGGCTTGCCGAGGTCATCAAGCTCGCCCAGGCGCGCGTGGGCGACCAGGTCCTGCTCGCCTTCATCCAGAAGTCCGAGTTCGCATTCAACCCGACCGTCGAGGAAATCCTTTACCTGCACGACATCGGCGTGTCGCAGGTGGTCATCACGGACATCGTGATGCGCGGCAAGAAGCCGGCGGAGATGGCGGCCATGCCGGAGAAAATGGAGCCGGTCGTCCTGCCGGGAGCCGAACCGCAGGTGAAAACCGATGTGCCGCCCATCGTGCCGCCGCCCGGCGCCGCCGCGAAACCCGGTGGCGGGCAAGCCGGTGTCCCGGTGGTTGCCGAACAGCCGGAGCAACCGGTGGAACAGCCGCAAACCGTGGTGCAAACGCCGGTTTATCCCGCGGAGATCGCCGTTGCGCCGCAGCCGGTGCAATACTTCTACAACACGCTCTCGCCGTACGGCACCTGGGTGAATGTCAATGACTACGGCTGGTGCTGGCAGCCCTCGGTGGCCGTCATCGATGTGAGCTGGCGGCCTTATCATAGTCGCGGGCGCTGGCTGTGGACCAATCACGGTTGGTACTGGCAGTCCGATTATTCCTGGGGCTGGGCGGCGTTCCATCACGGTCGCTGGTTCCGTCATAATCGCTTCGGCTGGTGCTGGCAGCCGGATCTCGTCTGGGGCCCGTCCTGGGTAAGCTGGCGCTACACCGACGCCTATTGTGGTTGGGCGCCGTTGCCTCCTGGTTCCTATTATCGGACCGGGATCGGCTTCTCCTGGCACAGTTCAAATGTGGGCATCCACTTCGACTTCGGCCTGGGCTATGATCATTACTCCTTCATCCCCACCCGTTACTTCTGCGAACCCGATCCGTGGCGCTATTGCCTGCCCCGCCACAACGTCCGCAACGTGTTCGTGAACAGCACCGTCATCAACAATTACATCATCGGCGACAACAACATCATCATCAACGACGGCGTCGGCTTCGACCGCGTCGCCACCCGCACGCGCAGTGAAATCCGCCGCGTCGAAGTTCGCGACATCCCGCCCGCCGTCCGTTCCGGCGTGGCGCCCGACCGCGTCGTGCCCGACGGCGCCACACTCGCCGTCTATCGCCCGAGCGACACGCGCCCGCGCGGCGAAACGCCGTTGACGCGCTCGACACAGGAAATCCGCCGCCCCGGCACAACGACCGAACCGGCCGCGCGCCCGCAAGTGTTGACCTCGTTGGAATCCAGCCGCTCGGCCTCGAAGGCGTCCGTCAACGACCGGCCCGGCAACAGCAGTCTCGTCAGCCGCCCGCGGCCATCGCCCAGCCCGATTACCCGCGCCGAGCCATCGCGCCCCGGGTCGTCCATCAGCACGAGCAGTCCCGGCTCCTTTGGGGCGGGCCGGCCGGTTGCCGCGCCCACTCCGCTTACCGCGCCCAAGCCGATTACGGCCACACCGCTGGCGCCGGCTGTTTCCTCGCTCGCGCCGGAGCGCAACGAACCACAACGCCCGTCCATCCAGCCAAAGGTCGCCGTCAGCCAGCCCACGGGCAGCCAACGCCCGATCACCGCTCCGCAAACGCTGGCGCCGCCCACCGTTGTGCAACCCCAGGCGCCCGCCCGGCCGTCGGCGCCCATCAGCCGCTCCGAGCCCCAACGCCCGCCGTCGATAACCGTTCAACGCCCGGCCGAGAACCGCACCACGATCAACCTCGACAACAACCGTCCCACGTATTCGAGCCCGGGCCGCCCGGCCGAGCCGTCGCGTTCCTATACCCCGCCCAGCGCGCCGACCTACAGCGCGCCATCGCGGCCGCAGTTCGTGCAACCGTCGGCGCCGTCTTATTCACGTCCCTCGGCGCCGTCGTATTCGCCGCCATCGCGGCCCTCGGCCCCTTCCTATTCACCGCCCGCGCCATCATTTTCGCGTCCGACGGAATCCCGTCCCTCGGCGCCACCCACATCTGGTTTTCACAGCAGCAGCCGTCCGTCCACGCCGCCGGTCAACAATTCGCCGCCCCCGGTGAATCGTCCCGAGCGCCGTTGACGGACGCACGAATTAGTCGAATAACGTTGTAATATGGAGGCAAGGATGAACATCCCACGAATGTTGTGTGTCTTGGCGGCGGCGGTCGGGTTGGGGACGCGCCACGCGTCGTTCGCCGCCACGCCCACGGTCATTTATTCCACGAGCTTCGAGGTTGCGGAGAATTACAACATCGACAACGACCTCGTCGGCCAGAATGGCTGGGTTGGCTTCGGCACCGGCGGCAATGGCCTGGTGACGAACTACTTTGAAGGCATGGGCCAGCAGGCGTACATCGGTTTCTCACCACCCACGGATTCGAGCGACAGCCTCACCATCTGGCGCCCCATCAATTTCAATCCCATCCCCGCGAACAAACCCATCGTCACCTTCTCGGTCCTGATGATGATCAACGACTCATCGGATACGGTGAACGGCCCCTTCGACGAATTCCGCTGGAGCATTTACAACTCCGCCGGCAACCGCCTGTTCACCCTCATTTTCGACAACCACACTTGGAACATCGACTATTTGCTGGATGAGGCGAGCCCACCGTTCCGGTCCACGGGCAAAAAATTCCAAACCTTCACCATCTACCGGCTGGTCGTGGGCATGGACTTCCAGCGCAACCAATGGAGCGCCATGCTGGACAACGTCCCGCTCGTCGTGGACCAACCCATCACCACCCGCGGGCAGGCGCTGGATTTTGGCGATGCCGACGCCGTCTGGTTCATCCGGACGCCCGGCTCGCCCGGCGACAATTTCATGGTGTTTGACGATTACCTGGTCACCGCGGAGGAAGACTTTGTCCCGCCGCCGTTGCTGGAAACGGTCACGCGATTGGGCGACGGCTCGATGCTCCTGCGCCTGCATGGCGAGAACAATGTTTCCTACGCCATCGAAGGCACGGTCAACCTTTCCTCCTGGATTCCCCTCAAGACCAACACCCCCACCGATGGAACCTTTGAATATCTGGACACCACGGCCGGTCAATCTCCTTTAAAGTTCTATCGCGCTCGCGTGGTGCAATGATGCAACCGGTCCACGCGTCGCTGCTTTTGATAATTCATGCGCCGGATTTGCCAAATTATGTTTGGCCCGCCGCGCCATCCGCGGCTATAGGACTGAGAGACAACCAATGGGACTATGAAGATTACCGAAGCCCTGCTGGGCGAACACGTGGTGTTTCACGCGCTTTTCGACAAACTGGAGCACATGGCTCCGCAGGTCCGCACGCTGGCGGAAATCAAGGCGATGGGCGCCGTTTTGGAATCGCTCCTGGCCGCCCACACCAAGGTGGAGGACGAACTGCTCATCGAGCCGCTGGAACATTGCATGGACCATCTGGGCCAGCGCGAAACTTTCCACGATGAACACGACCAGATCGAGGCGCACCTGCGCACCTTGAAGCAGGCCAGGAACCTCACGGGCGCGCGCAAATGCCTGCTGGCCGCCGTCGGACTTTCCCGCAAACATTTCGACAAGGAAGAGCGCATCGTCTTTCCCCTGGCCGAAAAACTCCTCAAGACACGCACCCTCAACGAACTCGGCGCGCGCTGGCAGGAACAGCGCAAAATCGCCATGGGCCTGCTCCACGATTAGCCAGAATGTTTACCCGCCCATCCAGGTGAATCCGTGACCATTCGGGCGGGCGCAGCCTGTTCGCGCCCCCTCACGGCACTTTCAACAATTCATCCTGACGCCAGGCGTCGGCGCGTTTGGATTCAAGCTGGCGGATTTGGCGGACCGTTTCCGATTCAACCGGTGATGCGCCATTTTCCCAGTCGCGGCGGATGTAAGTCAGGATCGCGGCGATTTGTTCATCGCTGAAGACGCCCATGGCCGGCATGTCGAGATTGTAGTTCGCGCCCTTCACTTTCAACGGGCCGCTCACGCCGTGC
>JBFMBT010000058.1:0-26048 GCA_040754875.1 Verrucomicrobiota bacterium
GAGGGGGACCGCCGCGCCAACTGCCCGCGCGGCATAGAATGGAAATGCTGTGATCTCGCGAATCTGTTCATTGGCGCCGGCTCCTTTTGTCCACTCTGCCTACAACATCGGCCCGATAATCCATGCGTTAATCGCATCGTATTTCCAATAAAGCACGGCCACCAGCGCGACCATGCACGCCGCCGCGATGTCACGCGCGCCGAACCGGTCCTGCTGCCCGTGCGAGCGGACAAATTCCAACAGCGCGCCCGTCGGACAACCGAAACGGCAATACGCCTGCGGCACGAACAAGGCGGCGACCAGGCCAGCGATGGCAATGGCGACCGTGGCGACGCCGGCGGATTTGATGAGGTAGGCGTCGAACGCTTCCACGCTCGCGAGGTCCAGCGGCAGCGCCAGCATCACCACAATCAACACCACGCCCAGCAACAACCCCGGCAGCCAGCGCAGTTTCGCCAGGACACCGCCCGGAATCTTGAGCCGATATTTCTCCGGCAACACGCGCCCGAGCAATTCCTGCGCCGCGCCGTGCGGACAGATGTGCAGGCAATAAAGCGGCTTCTTCGTGGTCCACGGGATGATGAATGCCGCCACGGCCAGCAGCACCAAACCCGGCGCGAGCGTCCACGGCACGCCGGCCTTGGCCCAGCCCATGAGCAACGATTGCGCGAGCAGATCGCCGTTGACGAACCCCACATACACGATGACCAGCACCTGGAACACCCGCCGGATCCATTTGCGCCCGGGCACATGCGTCAGGCACAGGAAAATGGCGGCGCACACGACCAGCGACGTGCCGATGTCGCGCACGCGCACGCGCCATTGCGGCTTGGCGGCCAGCGCGTCGGTGGCCGATTTGAAGCGATGCACAATCGCCTCGGCCATCGCCATGCTGGTGAGCGTCGCGCCGGACACGCCTTCCACGCCGGCCTTCTGCAAATCCATTTCGGCCACGCGCTCCCACGTCATGCCGTTCCAGGTCTTCATGAAATACTTGTCGGCAGCCACGTCGCCCACGTGCGTGTGCGTGTCGTCGCTGCGGCGGATTTTGATGCCGAGCACCTTCCAATCCTTGTCCAGGACGATGAGCGTATCGGTGGGCCCGGCGTAGCCGATGATGGCATCGCCCTTGGGCGAGGTGCGGATGACGTAGCCAATCTCCGCGCCGTTCGCATCGAGGACGAACATGCCTTCGCGTGCCGAGTGGTCGGTGCGCAATTGCGCGGCAGTGGGCAGGAAACCGCGCGCTTCATCCGCGGTGATGGGCAGGTCGCCGTCAATCCGCAGCCGCACATGATGATCACGGACGAGCCAGACGATGAGCGCGAGGATGCCCAGGCGGTAGAGTTGGAGGGCGATGATTTTCCCGGGCGCTCGCACGCAATGAATAGATGTTTTCCACGTCGTTACCGCGATTGAGGCGGAACTTCAACCCTGCAATGCAGTGGCACGTTACGGGTTTTGACCTCGCGGTCCGCGCTACGGCGCCGGCAGCAATTGCACGGCGTCGGCGTGGGCGTTGCCATCCACGCCATCGTTGGTGATGGCGACGGCGGCGGGCTTGCCGGCTTCGAAACGATAGGTGCCCACGGAGATGAAACCCTTTTCCAGCGGGGGCGCTTTCTTCTGGTTGATGCGCACCGTTTTCTCGCCTTCGGCGCTGCGGATGACGACAGGCGTGTTGGAGGCGCGGTTCTCGTGCATGCCATAAGAGACGCGCACTTCGTAGTTGCCAGTCTTTGGGACAGTGAATTCGTAGGTGATCGAGGCAGGCGCGCCCTTGCCCGCGTAGAGGTAGTGCTTGCCCACGTAGCCCTTCAGGCCCTCGCCAGCCGTCCATTTGCCGGAAACCTTCGCCTTGTCGTCATCGACGACAATGCCCGGCAATTTGGCCGGATCCAGGAAGGTGACCTCAGGCGGCGGCAATTGCGCGGCATTGGCGGCGGTGTAGAACGGGCCGGTGACGGTGTCGCGGCGGGTGACGCCCTTGAGGTTCATCAGTTCCTTCAGTTCGTTGAAGTAATTGTGGTACACGTCGCGCGGGGTGCAGTTGTACTTCAGGCAGAGCGAGGCCGCCTTGCCGACAACTTCGCCGATCATGCCGCCGGTTTTCATGACGCGCACGGTGCCGAGCGCTTCGTGCGTGACGCTGATGCAACGGCCGGCCATGAACAGGTTCTCGATATTGCGCGAATAGAAGCAGCGATACGGCACGGGATAACCGTGGTTGCGGTCCACCGCCTTGTCGAACACAGCCTTGGAGATGAAGGGGTTTTCGGGAAATTTCTTGGCGTATTGTTCTTTCGGGTAATGGAGGTCGATGTCCCACGTGGTGGGCACGCAGCCGTCAGGGAACGATTTCTTCGTGGAGATATCGTCGCGCGTAAGGATGACGTCGCCGAGCAACTGGCGCGATTCGCGGGTGCCGCCGATGTAGGCGACCCAGACGAGTTTGGCATTGGGATGGTCCTTGGCGCCGTCCTTGTTCTTCATGGTATGGAACGCGCCATAGACCGCGCGGAGGTTCCAGTCGCGCGTGTATTCGAGGTCGTGCAGCGGGTGTTTGTCGAAACCGCTTTCCCAGAACCATTCGCCAAGGCCGCGGCGCGGATAAGGGAAATCTTCCATGGTCATGTCCAGCGCCCAGGGCGTGGCGGGGAATTTCTGCGGCTTGCCGGTGTCTTCCCAGCGCCACATGTTGCTCATGCCGAGATGGCCTTCCTCCTTGGTGGTGTGGTCGGCGCCGGCGAGCGCGCCGATGGTGGCGTGGCCGGTGCAATCGGCAAAGAGCACGCCTTTGAACCGCGTGGCTTCGCCCGTCATGGTGTTGAAGCCGGTGATGGAGACGATGCGCTTCTTGTCGGGGCTCAGCTCGACGGAGAAGGCGTGCGTGTTCAGGTGTAATGAAATGTTTTTCTCGGCGCGCACCACGGCTTCTTTCTTTTCATCGCCGAATTCCTCGAACGTGCCGGGAGAGGCCTTGGCGCGGTCCATGAATTCCTCGACGATTTCGCCGAGATTGGGATACAGGCCGCGGCGCGTGCCGCCCATCGCCCAGACGCGGATTTCGGAACTGCCGTTGCCGCCAAGCACGGGGCGGTTCTGGATGAGCGCGACCTTGCAACCCATGCGCGCCGCGGAAATTGCCGTGCCCATGCCGGAGTAACCGCCGCCCACGACGACAACATCGTAGGGGCCGGCTTCCGTGATCCTTTCGGAACCGCCGAGGAGTTTGCGCCGCCACGAAGGGAGTGCGGTCACATCGTTCGGCGGAACGAACGAAGCATCCTTGGTAAAAAGGATGGCGTCGCATCGGCCGTCGAAGCCGGTGAGGTCGCGCAGGGCGAGGGTCACTTGGGGCTTGGAGATTTCGACGGTGCCGCCGTCGTGCCAGAACCATTCAGCGCCTTTGGTGCCGAAGGTTTCGGTGAGCGGCTGGCCGTCGATGAGCAATTGAAATTTGCCGGGCTGGCCGGCGGCCTTCCAACGCGCGACCCAGTCCTTGGTGCGGACCAGCACGCGGTATTTGCCAGTGCTGGGAAACTTGACGGCGGTGGCGGCGTCCTTGACCGGTTCACCCAGGCCGTGCGCGAGCAAGTAGGGCGAGCCCATGATCTCGATGAACTGTGTGTCGAGCGACCAGCCGCCGTGGTCCTTGAAGCTCTCAGCTTCGACGAGCACGGTGTCGGCGGCGCGGGCGGAGGCGGTGGCGAGGCAGAGGAGCGCCAGGACAGCGAGGACACTAAAACGGATAGGTGGACGCAACGTCATAACGGGTACCAATACGCGAGACGATTTCATTTGTCGATTCGCTCAATTTAGCGGCTGGGCGGTGCGCGTCCAGCCGGTAACGCCGGCGCGCAGGGAGGGATAAGAGAATTGCAAAATCGGATAAGTGCTTGGCCGCGTCGCTGGCGGCACGATAGCATCGCACCAGCCATGAAGAAAGACGTGCAATCTTCCGCACCGGGTCGCTCGTTGCTGGGCCAGGCCGCGCCATACCGCGACTGGACGCGGCTGCAAATGCACCTGGTGTGGTGTTACGACGGGCCGGTGCAACGATTGGAGCAGGAGGTGCCCGCACAATTCGGTTGCATCAGTGCGTGGCTCTTGCGCCGGGGCGCGGCGCGGATTTCGATTGGCCGGCGGACGTGGCATCAGGAGGCGGGCCAGTGGTTGATTGCGCCGCCACGCGCACGGCATCAGCGGTTCAGCGCGGACAATCATTTGCTTTCCGTGACAATCTTCGCGGCGTGGATGCACCGGCTGCCGTTGTTCGACCACGACGAAGTGCTGGTCATTCCGGCGGCGGAGCATGCGCATCTGGAGGCGATGGCGGAGCGGTTGGTGCGGCAGGCGCGCTCGCTGTCCCGCGGCGCGCACCACAACCTGCTGGTGAACGAAGTTTCGTTTCACAACTTCCTGCGGATCGCCGAGGCGTGTCCGCGATGGCTGGAGACGATCGTGGAATTGTTGCTGGAACGGGGTTGCGTGCCGCGCACCTATCCGGGGCTGGACGCGCGGGTGTTGCGGGCGATTCAATTCATGGAAGCATGGGATTTGTCGCAGCCGTTGACCAACACGCGCGTGGCGGCGGCGGTGGGAACAAGCGTCTCGACGTTGATTACGTTGTTTCGCGAGGCGGTGCAAACGACGCCGCTGGCGTATTACGACCGCATCCGCCAGGAGGTGGCCGGCCATGCGTTGATGGAGCGCGGCGCATCGTTGAAGGAGGTCTCGCGGGCGCTGGGGTTTGCGCATGCGCCCAATTTCACGCGCTGGTTCCGGCGGCAACAGGGCGTTTCGCCGCGGGAATTCCAGCGTCAAATGACACGTCCGGGCCGATGAAACGGAGTGAGTTTCACGCCCGAATGCGCGAATCCCACGTGCCGGATAGGGTGAAATAGCACAAAATGGCTTTGCCAGGCCCTTGGCACCGAAAGTGCTGACGATTCCTTGGCGGTAATCCGAGGCAATTATATGATTTTCCGCAGTCCACGAGGTACCAGCAGTCGCGCATTTACATTGGTCGAGTTGCTCCTTGTGATATCAATCATTGCGTTGCTGGCCGCGCTGTACCTGCCGGCGGCGGCGCGGGCCAAGGCAAAGGCGGCGCGGGCCAATTGTGTCAGCAATCTGCGGCAACTCGGATTGGGGTTCCGCATGTTTGCCGATGACAACAGCGGCAAGTTTCCCATGCAAATCCCCGTGCGGTATGGCGGCTCGGCCGATTACATTGCCCGGGGCGAGGCGTTTCGCCATTTCCAAGCCGCTTCAAACTATCTGCACGTGACCAAAATCATTGTGTGCCCCTCCGACCGAAGCACGACCGCGGCCGACTGGGGGATGTTGCAGAATTCCAACGTGAGCTACTTCGTCGGGCTGGATGCGCGGCTGGGCAAGCCGCACCATTTGCTGGCGGGGGACCGTAATATCGTCAAGAAGAACGGCGGCCAAAGCCCGGTGCTCTCCCTGACCACCAATGATGTGGTGGAGTGGACACCGGACATCCATATCGAGAATGGCAACATCCTGTTTGCCGACGGGCACGTCGAGCAACTGGACAACGAACGCCTTCAGATCGCTGTTCGCAGCCATGGACGGCTCAGCCCATAAGCGCCATGAATGAACAGACCAAAAGAAACCTGCGAGCCGCCTTCCGCTTGATTGAGTTCCTCGTGGCCGTCGCCTTGCTGGCGGTGACCCTTGAACTGGTCCTGATCCATCTCACCACGCCGGGCCAGTTTCCGGAATATCGCTGGAGCAGCCGCTCTTCCCCCGATTCGACGGCCGGCCAACGCCCGGGAGAGGGCGCGAAGCCTGACTTCGCGCAACAGGTCGAGGCGAAGAAACCCGCGGCGGCCGCCAAGGCCCAGCCGCCTGTCGGCGCGCCTCCAGGTCCGCCCGTGCAGCGGCGCCCGCGCCCGGTGACGCCGGACCGGGTCCTGGCTTTCGAGAACCTTCGCCGCGTGGTGCGCGACTTTTTCGGAGGCGAGGACGGAGGAGCCGATGGCGGGGTTGCTGGCGGAGGCAACGGTGGCGGCGGCTCTTCGCCAGCCATAGTGTCAACCATCGTAATACTGCCTGGAACAAACAGCCCGGCCGACGGCGCCTCCACGAATCGAACGAACAACAGCGGCGCCACCGTGTCCGGATCGGAATCCAACCGAACCAACACCACCGGAATGGCCGCGGTGAACACGGGTTCGCGCACGAATCTGGCGACATCCGCTGAACGCGACCGCAATGATCCC
The DNA here is from genome assembly GCA_040754875.1 of Verrucomicrobiota bacterium. Taxonomy (GTDB): domain Bacteria; phylum Verrucomicrobiota; class Verrucomicrobiia; order Limisphaerales; family JBFMBT01; genus JBFMBT01. Next base: position 6,255 of record JBFMBT010000058.1, read on the forward strand.
AACGCGTTTCGGCTCGCGATTCCATGAACTTCATGTGTAAGCAGCCGGAGATGGTTGATTCGTTGAAGCGAAAAATTTCACGCAAAGTGCGTGAAATGCGCTCGTCGAGGTGCGGCAAGTGCTCGAATTGCCGCACGAATTACGGTGGCACCATCTGTGCTTACTGACTTTCACGTAAGCGACAGGCGTCGGGGAGGTAACTGAATCCTGCTGGGCAAGCTCGATTGCCCAGCGGTGTGTACATCTTCCCCTCTTCTTTCGCCATTTGTCCTACACACGACTGCCCTCCAAGGGCAACCGACCTCAACACGCGCTAATTCAAGCGGAACAGCTTGCGGGAATTCTCGTAGAGGACTTTTCGTTCAATCGCTTTGCTGGGCGACAGCCGTCGGATGGCCGCGATCGTTTGCGCTCCCTGACACCCGGGGCCGCGACCAATGGTGTCGGTGCAATCGCTGCCGTAGAGAATCTTATTCTGATGGCGTTCCAAAAAGCCGCGCGTGTGCTCTTCATCGCGAATCAACGCGTTCAAGCCTGAACCGGCGGACATGTCGGCATACATGTTGGGATATTCCGTCAACAGACGGTCGGTGATGCCGCCGGGTGTCACCTTGCCGAGAGGATACAGCTTCGCCTGGTCGGTATGATTCTTGTCGATGTTCGCCCACCAGGTTTGCGCGTGGCCGATGAAATTCACCCTGGGATATTTTTCCAGCACGGTGTGAAACCGTTCGATGCCGGTGTTATATGTCTGGTGTTGGAAATGCATCAACACTGGCACGCGATATTGCTGGGCCAGTTCGGCGAGCGCGTGGATATAAGGCGAATCGCACGGCACGTTGAACTTTTGTTCACCGATGATGACGGCGCCGAGCTTCAAATATTTTTCAATTTCCTTGGGTGCCTCGGGGAGGTCGGCGACTTCATTGGCGCCAAACAGAAACTCCTTCGGGTATTCTTTGGCCATCGCGTGCACGGTGTCGTTTCCGCCCGTACCGGCGGCGAGGCCGTTGGATTTGCCTTCGTGCGTGGAAGGCCGCTTCACGACGGAGCCGGCGGGCAGCAGGATGCTGAGCGTCACGCCCATGGCGCGTTGATGGGCGAGCATCTGCTGGTTGCTGCGCCCGTGGTAATTCGTGTGCTGGTGGATGTCGATGACCGGCTCGGCGGGATTCGATGCGGCGAGCAGGCCCAGCCGCTGCCCGAAGAACACGGAAAGCCCGGCAGTAGTCAAAAAGCGGCGGCGCGATGGCAAAGGAGCGGATTGCATGATGAACATCGTGGTGAGGCACTCGCCGGATGACAATGCAAAATCGCATGAGAAGCCGCGCGCGCACGCGAAATTTCCTGCTTTCCCGCGGGGACATCTCCGGCTCAAATGTCCGCGTATGACATTCTCCCGTTGTTTGCGCGTGGGCTGCGCTTTGGGCCTATTTGCAGCGTCTTCACTATCGGCAGCGGAGCCGGAAGTCGACGCCAGGGATCTTCCCCGCCTAAAGCCGACTGAGCCCAAGGACGCACTTAAAACCTTCACCGTGAAGAAGGGGTATCGGCTGGATCTCGTCGCTTCGGAGCCGACCATCGTTTCGCCGGTGGCCATCGCCTTTGATGAATTCAACCGGCTCTACGTCGTGGAAATGATCGATTACTCGGAGCGGCGCGACGAAAGGCTCGGGCGCATCCGCCTGGTGGAGGATACCAACGAAGACGGGAAGTTCGACAAGGCAACGGTGTTCGCGGAGAAGTTGCCCTGGCCAACCGCGGTCATTTGTTCGCGCGGTGGCATCTACGTGGGCGCGTCGCCGGACATCCTCTGGCTCAAAGACACGAACGGCGACGGCAAGGCGGATGAACGCGAAGTCGTGTTCACCGGCTTCGGCGCGAACAAGGACAGGCTAAACGTCCAGGCACTGTTGAACAGTTTCAATTGGGGCCTGGACAATCGCATTCACGGCGCGACGGCGCCCAACGGCGGGATCATCACGTCGCCGGACAATCCCCAGGTGAAGCTCGATTTGAACCGGCGCGATTTCTTCTTCGACCCGCGCACGCACGAAATCTGGCCGGAGAACGGCGGCGGACAATACGGGTTCAGCTATGACACGCGCGGCCGCAAATACGTTTGCAGCAACAGCCACCACTTGCAGGCCATCATGTATGATGCGCGTTACGCGGACCGCAACCCACTCTACGCCCCGCCGCCCGCGCTGGTGGACATCGCGGTGGACGGCCCGGCGGCCGAGGTGTATCGCGCCAGCCCCGAGGAGGCGTGGCGCGTCATCCGCACCAAGTGGCGCGTGTCCGGCATGGTCAAGGGACCGATTGAAGGCGGCGGACGCGCCTCCGGTTATTTTACGGGCGCAACCGGCGTGACGATCTACCGCGGCAACGCGCTTCCGCCGGAATTCCTCAACAACGCGTTCACTGGCGATGCGGGCGGGAATCTGGTGCATCGCAAAGTCATCCGCCAAAATGGCGTGGAACTCGTGGCCGAACGGCCGGCCGACGAACAGAAAACCGAGTTCATCGCGTCCACCGACAACTGGTTCCGCCCCGTGCAGATGGCCAACGCCCCGGATGGCGCGCTGTACATCATCGACATGTATCGCGAAGTCATCGAGCACCCGTGGTCGTTGCCCGAGAACATCAAGAAACATATCGACCTGAACAGCGGCAACGATCGCGGCCGCCTTTATCGCGTCGTCCCACAAGGCTTCAAACAAGCGAAGCTGCCGAAGCTGGGCAAGGCCACCACCGCCGAACTGGTCACCACGTTGGAACATCCCAACGGCTGGCATCGCGACACGGCGGCGCGCTTGTTGTTCGAGCGGCAGGACAAGACGGCCGTGCCGGCGCTCACGAAAGTGATTTCGAACTCGAAGTCCGCGCTCGGGCGCATGCACGCGCTTTATGCGTTGGATGGCCTGGGCGCGTTGGACGAAGCGCGCGTTGTGGCAGCGCTGGGCGATGCCGATGCCGCAGTCCGCCAGCACGCGGTGCGCCTGGCAGAAAAACTCGCCGGCAACGCAATGCCCTCGGCTGCGTTGTGGGGCAAGCTGAAGTCGTTGACCGCCGATCCCGACGCGAACGTGCGCTACCAACTCGCGTTCAGCCTCGGCGAGTTGAAGCACGCGGACAAAGTGAAAACGCTGGCGGAAATCGCCTTGCGCGACGGGCAGGACCGCTGGATGCAGGCGGCAATTTTGAGTTCGCTCGTTAATGGCGCGGGCGAGATGTTTGCCGTCCTGTCGGGCGACACACGCACGCGCGGCTCGGCGGGCGGGCGCGAATTCCTGCGGCAACTCGTGCAATTGATTGGCGCGGCCAACCAAGCGAAGGAAGTCGCCGGAGTGCTTGCGTTCGTAAAACAAGTCGAGGACGCCGGCTTTTCCTTCTCGCTGGTGCGCGCGCTGGGCGACGGTTTGCAACGCGCGCGCAGTTCGCTCGCCAGAGCCGACACGCAGGGCAGCTTGAAGGACATCTTCGCGCGGGCGGCCAAAGCGGCCGTGGATGCCAAGGCCCAGGAAGCAACACGTGTGCAGGCCGTGCAGTTGCTGGGCTTGACCAGTTACGCCGAGTCCGGCGCGAATCTGCTGTCACTGCTGACGCTCAATCAACCCCAGCCGGTGCAGTTGGCGGCGATCAACACGCTCGGAAAATTCACCGACACACAAATGGGCGGCGCGCTGGTCGAACGTTGGAACACCTTCACACCACGTGTGCGCAGCGAGGCGCTGACCGAACTGCTCAAACGCCCCGAGCGCATCACAGCCTTGTTGAAAGCGGTCGAAGGCGGCGTTATTCGCCCGGCGGAACTGTCGTCCACGCAGATCAGGCTGTTGCAAAATCATCGCGATGCGGCCATCAAGCAGAAGGCGTTGAAGTTGTTCGCCGCGGGCGGCACCGGCCAGCGCGAGCAGGTGGTCAAGACGTTCCTTCCCGCGTTGAACCTCCGCGGTGACGCGAAGAAGGGCAAAGAAATCTTCACCGCGCGTTGTGCCTCGTGCCATCGGTTGAGTGGCGAAGGCTTTGCGCTGGGGCCCGATCTGGTGACAGTGAAGACGACGGGCCGCGAAAAGATGCTCTTGAACATCATCAATCCCAACACCGAGGTTGCGCCGCAATTCCTGTCTTATGTCATCGACACGAAGGATGGCGAGAGCGTCATGGGGCTGGTGGTCAACGAAACCTCCGCGAGTGTGACGTTGCGGCAGGCGTTCGGCGTGGAAAATACGATTCCGCGTTCCAACATCGCCAAGATGCAAAGCCAGGGCGAGTCGCTCATGCCCGAGGGATTGGAGGCCGACCTGACGCCGCAGGACATGGCCAATCTCCTGGAGTTCATCGAGACGGCGGAAGCGAAGTAGCGTTACTCGAGCCCTTCGAAGAACCGGTGCCAGCGCGGCTTGAAATGATGCTGGCGGTCGAATGACAACGCGACCGCCGTGGCGCGCCCGACAATCTTCTCGCGCGCAACCGGTCCGTAAAAGCGCGAGTCAAAGCTGTTGTCGCGATTGTCGCCCATCATGAAGTAATGGCCGTCGGGAACAATGGCGGGGCCGAACGTGTTGAGGCTTCGCAACGAAGGTGTGACCATCACGGCGTGGCTGCGTTCTTCCACCGTCTCCTTCGCAAATTCGTGATGCCCGCGCTGCGTCGCCGGAATGTCCCGCACCAAGTCCTCGGCGAGCGGCGCGTATTCCGCAGCCTCGCCGTTGACAAACAAACGATTGCCCATGAGCTGGATGGTGTCGCCCGGCACGCCCACCACGCGCTTGACCAGCCGCATACCGTCGTGCGGCGAGAAGAACACCACGATGTCGCCGCGCTCGGGTTCGCCCCATTCGGCCACGTGCCATGTGGTGAACGGCACCTTCAAATCGTAGGCGAGTTTGTTCACGAACACGCGGTCGCCCTCGATGATCGTGGGTTTCATCGAGCCGGTGGGCACGTCGTTCCAATCCGCAATGGCCGACCGGATGGAACAGGTGATCAGCAGCATGACGAGGACGGGTTTTGCCCATTCGCGCCAGAACCGGCGCCCGCGGACCTTCAAACGTTTGTTCATAGCGGATTAGAACACGAAACGGGTGTTTTGTTCAATTACGGTGCTCACAGCCATTGCCGCAACTTCTCCTGGTACTTGTTATAGACGAAACCCAGCACCAGCAACACGATGCCCAGTGCCATGAAGCTGAGAATGCGATGCAAAGTTTCCAGCTTCCACACATCGATCAATCCCACGCGCCCGATGGCGAATGCCAGCACGGTCAATCCCATCCGTCGATACGCCGTTTCGCGCAAGCCAAGCCCCAGTCCGAACAACACCAGCGCATACACGGCCCACGCCACGGTGAGGTAAAATCCGCTTTGCCCGGACGTGACCCATTTGGAGAGATACAGCCACAATGTCGTGAGGCCAATGACGATCATCGCCGATTGCAATTCCCCGGGCAGGGCGAAGTAACGGTCCATGCGCCGCGCGAGTTGCTGTTGTCCGAGGAACAGCAGAATCGCAATCAAGTTGGGCGCGTAGAGCCCTTCGCCGCGCAACAGATCGATGCCCACCAAAAACAAACCGATGAGCGTGTAGCCCGCGCTGGCGCACAGGCGGACCGTTTCCTGCCGGCCATTGCTCCAGAGGAACAACAACAGGCCCACGAACATCAACGCCCACGCCCGGTCCTCCGCGGGCACATATTCAAAAATCCACATCAACCCCATCAACCCCGCCGCCAGCCGATAAATCACCGTCAGCGGCGTCAGCATTTCGCCCGCCTTGCCGCCGCGCTCCGTCGCGTTGTTGATCCAGGCCAGCGCCGCGAGACCGGTTCCCAGCGTGACAACGATGGGCACGAGCGCGATCCATTTGCCCGGCGTTTCACGCGCCAGCAAATAGACATATTGCAGCACGCTCACCCACGTGAACAACTGGCCGATGCCCGCGAGGAACCATGCGCGCGTCGCCAGGCCGTAGCCGGTCACGCCGATGCCCAGCAGCGCGCTCAGCCACAGCCACGTCGCGCCCGAAACCTGCGGTTCAATCCACGTGTAGAGCACGCCCGCCAGCGCCAGGCCATAGACGCCTTGCAGGAACTGCCGAGTGCCCGGTTCGCACGCCAGTTGTTGCTGGCGCTGCCACCAATGGCTCAGTGCCAGCGTCACCGCGATGATGGTCATCGGATTCCACCACGGCACTTGCGGCGCATTGGACAACGCGTGGATGGCCCAGGCCAGTTGCGCCAGCACAAGGTAGCCTTGGGCGAGGAACGTCACTTCGCGCAGGCGCAACGCATACCACGAAAAGCTCAATACCAATGCCTCGACCGCCAGCACGGGCGCGAGGTTCGCCGGCTCGACGTTGCGCAACGTGGTGAAGAACCACATGAACAGCGCGAGCACGCTGAAATACGCCGTGGCACCGCGCAACTTCTCTGCGGCTTCGCGGCGGTTCAGGAACCACGCGCTGAACAATTGCAGCGCGCCGACGCTGGTTCCAACAATCAGGCCCGCGCGATCGAAACGCTTGATGTCATCCAGCCCGAGCATCACCGCCAGCGCTGCGGCAATGTATGAGCCGACGCGCAGAATATTGTTGTTCCGCTGCTCGCCGAGATAGACCAGCACCACGGTTTCCGCGGCGAGCGCAAACGCCAGCTTCGCGCCGGTGAAGTAGGCGATGACGCCCCACGTCACCATGATCAAACCTTGCGTGAGATAGCTGTTGGCCGCGGCCGCTTCGTCGGGCAGTTGTTGCTTCGCGAGCAGCGCCAATCCGAGCAGCACCGCGCCGAAACTCGCCGGCAACACCCAGAACGAATCCGGATACACCATCGGCACCGTCAACGCCACGAGCCCGAAGAACGCCGCGTTGTTGAACGTAAGGAACGCCGAGCGGTTGCCGTCGCGCAGGTTCACGTCCTCGGACAGGAACACCGCGACGGTGAACAACACCCAGTAACCGAGCAGGAACAACGTGCCGATCCAGAAGTCGCCCGCGGAAAGATCCCAGCGCCAGATGAATTGTCCGTCGTGAAAGAAACGCCAGTAAGCGTAGCCCGCGTAAGTCGCCACCAGACTGGCGAAGGACAGCATGGCCCAACGGTTGCGCACCAGGAACACGACGGCGGCAGCGGTCAGAACGAGGTTGGAGAACAGTGTGAACAGTTCGGCCCGGTTGATGATTGATGCGTAATACGCCAGCCCGACGGCGAACAATGCCATCAGTTCAGATTTCTTGCGGTCGGCGAGCCACACCATGAAGCCCGCCCAACCCATCAGCAACGTCCCGGCGAGCAACGGACTCGCGATGACGCGCAAGTTTTGAAAATAATGCGCGGCGTACGTCGTGAAGTACACCGCCGCCAGCCCGCCGGAGAACAAGACTTGCGCGTAGTTGCGCAGCGATTCCTGTTTGCGTTGCAGCCACGCGCCCACGCCCAGCAACAAGCCGCTGATCAGATAAAGAAACGCCACCTTGCCCGGCGGCCCCATCTTCACGATGAAATGCTGGTAGGCGTAACTGCCGAAGAAAGCCAGACTCGTGAGCAGCATCACCACGCCGATACGGACAAACCAGTAGCGCCCCATGTGCATTTCGAACGAAGGCTCCTCCGCTGGCTCGGGCGTGGGTTCCGGTCCCAAAGGTGACGGGGGCGGTGGGGCGGCGATAGTTTCAGCGACACGGGTGGATTCGGTTTTCGGCTCTTCCGCTGCGGGGGCTTGCGCCTCCTTGCGGGCGATGTTCAACGGCGTATGCGCCGGAGCGGGCGTGTCCTCTTCAAGTGTCCGCAACGGCTCGGGCGGGAGTGGGGGTGGTTTGGGCCGGGCCGCGAGGATCTGGCTGGCGGAGTGGACAAGCTGCGGAGACGTTTGAGGCGCAATAGGTTCCGGTGCTTGCTTGGCGCGCTTTTCCAGTTCTTCCAGCCGCGTCGTTGCCTCGCGCAATTGCGATTGTAGATGCAGCAACTGCACTTTCAGGTTCTGCAATTCCCACTTGTCCTTCTCGTTCATAGGTGTGGCAATGCGTTGATTAACAGGCGCTTGTTGAATTCCGCTGCGGATGATTCGGGCCGGATGCAACGGTTCTATCAACTAAAGTGCGCGCTCATGGCCTTATCCATAGCTCAGGCCGCGTGGGAAGCGTTAATTGATAAAATCGGCAGCGTCATTGATTCGGTCAATGGGCTGGCGGGCATCGACTCGCAAACCGTGCGGAAGATTTCCAGGACGAAGATCAGTCCGGCAGGTGGACGTGTCCGGCCAGTCTGGCGCGTAATTCGTCAATCAACTCCGGCTGCATGTAGCGATAGTCGTCGGGGATATGCAGGACGACAACTTGTTTATCCTGCAAGGCTTCGGAGAATCTGCCCCGCAGCTTCCGGAGGTGCGCTCTTTCCATGACGAAAATGATGTCCGCCCAGCCGATGTGGCCTTCGGTCACCACGATGCGCGCGTCCGGTTGGGTGCCGGCACTGCGCGCTTGATGGCCGGGCACGCCTTCGAACAATTTCTCCGCCGTCAGGCTGCGGATGCGATTGCGGCTGCACACGAAGAGCAATTTGACCGGGTGCATTATGGGGAAATCAGGGCGGCGGTGGTGAAGTATTTTTCCGGGCGACCAGCAACATCGTGTCACCGAGGTTGGCCGGGATGCCCCAGGCCAGCAACGAGGTCGGCAGGGCGCGCAAGGCGAGTGAAGCCAGTCGCCCCGACAACGTCGCCGCATGAAACCGCGCGAGCGCCTGGAGGGCGGAACCGAAACGGCGATGCACCGTGACGGTGCGGAACTCCACCACCTCCAGTCCCACGCGGCTGCACAACGCCCGCAGGGATTGCCGTGTGAAATAGAACAAGTGCGTGGGCGGATGAATCTGCCTCCAGCGCAAACCTTGCATCCGCGCCAGCAACGACCCGAAGTCGCCGGTCGTCAGAAAAAGATGCCCCCCGGGTTTCAACAGCTCGTGCGCCCGCGTAATGACTTCGTAAGGGCGCGCGAGATGTTCGATGGTGTCCCAGAGACACGCCGCGTCGAACGAACCATCCAGCGGCAACTCCAGCAGATCGCCCGCGCGCGCATCCAGTCCGCGCGCGCGCGCCTGCCCAACTGCGGCCTCCGAAATATCAATGCCGACCGGGTTCGGGTAATCACGTTGGATCAGTTCCAGAAAAAAACCGTGCGCGCAGCCAATCTCCAGCAGACGCCCGCCCGGCGGCTCGTGGCGTCGCACCACCCGCAGGTGCCCCGCGAGGGTCTTTTGCTGCACGGTCTTGTCCGCCACATAATCGATATACTCGCGTCCGGCGAAGTATTCGGGACCGTAAAGCTTGTGGAGTTCGTCGGCAGCGAAGCTTTGTTCCACCGTCATGACACCGCACTGGCCGCAGATCATGAAACCCGGCCAGCGTTCATACCAACTGGTGGAATTGCAGCAGGGACAATCCATGGTCAGGCACGCCAGGCGACCACGCGAAACGGCTGGCGGCAGGCATCCATCGGCCATGGTAATAACCCGCGCACGCGGCCGCCGACAACTCGAAAAGAGCCGCGCCAGCGATGTGGGTGTGATTGGAAGCGGACGGTTCGGAGTCCCGGCTTCAGCCAACCATGGCGATGAGTTCAAAGCGCGTGTGAATTTTTCCATTTTGGTTGCTTACGATGCGACACCCAACCTCGCTTCAACTCTTCAACCCTTCAAATTCAACTCATCCACCCCATGCACCTGCTCTCCACCGATGTAATTTACTTAACTCATTTAGCCGGCCCGCCTATGAAAATCACTTGTTTCCCCGCATTGCCGTGTGTTTGAATCCGCGCAGCCACAATGAAAGCCTTCCAACTTGTCGCCCACGGAAAGCCAGGCCGGTTTGACTTGCGCCACGTCCTGGAGCCGGTGCCCGCGGCTGATGAAGTCGTGGTCAAAGTCCACGCCTGCGGACTCAACCACCTGGACTTGTGGCTCGAGGAAGGCGCCCTGCCCATCACGGTCGATTTGCCCCGCACGCCCGGTTGCGAAATCGCCGGCACCGTCGATGGCCTCGGCGCGGATGTCGAACACTGGCGGATCGGCGACCGCGTGGCCGTGCAATCCAATCTGTTCTGCGGCACGTGCGAATTCTGCCGCCGCGGCGAGGAATCCATCTGTCTCAACAGCCAGTTGCTCGGCGTCGAGCGCGATGGCGGTTTTGCCGACAAAGTCGTCGTGCCCGCCCGCGCCCTGGTGCGCCTGCCCGACAGCATCAGTTTTGAAACCTCGGCCGCCCTCACCCTGGCCGCCAGCACCGCCATGCACATGCTCGCCGACCGCGCGGAAGTCCGGTCGGGCGATTGGGTGCTGGTTGTCGGCGCCTCCAGTGGCGTCGGCTCCGCCGCCATCCAGATTGCCAAACAGCTCGGGGCAAAGGTCATCACGACTGCGTCATCGGATGCCAAACGGGATTTCGGCGCCAGCCTGGGCGCCGACCACGTGGTGGATTCCACCAAGGCCGATTGGGCCGCGCAGGTGCGCAAGCTGACCGGCAAACACGGCGTGGATGTGGTCATCGAACACGTCGGCGGCGCGATGTTGCAACAGGTTTTCCAATGCCTCGCCCGCAACGGAACCATCGTCACCTGCGGCGCCACCGGCGGGCGCGAGGTCTCCGTCAACCTTTGGCCCTTCTTCGTCAAACAGCACCGCCTCATCGGCAGTTACGGACGCAACCTCGCCGACATGCGCGCCACGCTCGAATGGGCCGCTGACGGCCGCCTTCGTCCGGTCATCGATCAGGTCTTTTCCTTGGCCGACGCCGGCAAGGCCTTCGCCCGCCTGCGCGAACGCAATGTGCTGGGCAAATTGATCGTCAAACCGTAGGGACGGCTTCAACCGGCCGCCTCCACACCCAAATCATTGACATTCAAATGTTAATAACTTTGTCGTGCAGCATGGTTACGATTGTGTGACAACTCCCAGACACTATGTTTTCCCTGCAAACTTTATTTGGAAAGGGCGACAAATTTTTCGACCTTCTGGAAGCCAGCGCTGAGGAATCGCGCGCCAGCGTCCAGTCGCTGGTCAAGATTCTGAGCAATCCCGCCGGCGAATCTCCATTGGATGAACTGGTATTGACGCGCCGCAAAGAAAAGCGCATCGCCGAGGAAATCAGCGAACAACTGGTGCAGACCTTCGTCACCGGCCTCGAACGCGAAGACATCGAGGCCCTGTCGCACGCGCTCTACAAGATACCCAAGACCGTCGAAAAATTCGCGGAGCGTTACCTTCTGTCATTTCAACGCGTCCGCGGCGTGGACTTCACCAAACAGGCGTTGATGGCGGAGAAATCCACCGACACACTGCTGGCCATGGTCCGCCTGCTCCGCACCACACCCAGCTTGGAGAAAATCAAGGAACTGAATGACAAGTTGCAGTATTTCGAAGGCGAAGCGGACAAGGTGATGGTCGAGTTGTTACGCGACCTTTACAGCGGCCGGCACGACCCCGTGACCGCCATCGCGGCCAAGGATTTATATGAACTGCTCGAGCGCACCATCGACCGCTGCCGCGATGCGGGCAACGTCGTCAATCACATCGTGTTGAAAAACTCCTAAACGCCGCCCCGCATGACATTGGTCCTTTGCGTCATCTTGGTGGCGTTGATCTTCGAATACATCAACGGCTTCCACGACACCGCCAACTCCATCGCCACCGTCGTTTCCACCAAGGTGCTGACGCCGCGCCAGGCCGTGGCCATGGCGGCGATCTTCAATCTGCTCGGCGCACTGATGGGAACCGCCGTCGCCAGCACCATCGGCAAGGGATTGGTCGATATCGATTACGTTACGTCCACCACCATTTTCTGCGGACTGATGGGGGCCATCATCTGGAACCTGATCACCTGGTACTTCGGCATGCCCTCCAGTTCCAGCCACGCGCTCATTGGCGGCATCGTCGGCTCGACGCTTGCCGCCGCGCACGGCAACTGGGGTGTCATTAAATTCATCGAGACCAAAACCAAAGTGGTTGAAGTGATGGACCCGACGACCCAAGCGATGATTCAAAAGACCGTCGTCGAAAAGGGCGGAATCTTGTACAAAGTCATTGTTCCCATGTTCACTTCGCCCGTTTGCGGATTGATCATCGGCTTCCTCATCATGGGCGCGCTCTATTTCCTGCTGCGCGACTGGCGGCCGCGCCTGGTGAACGCCGTCTTCGGCAAGGTCCAGTTGGCCAGCAGCGCGTGGATGGGTTACAGCCACGGTCTGAATGACGCGCAAAAGACCATGGGCATCATCGCGTTGACCCTCGTCGCCGCCACCAAGGCCGGCACGTTCGATCATCTGCCCGATGGCTTGAAGTTTCTTTACAGCGAGGAAGTCAAAGGCAAACCCCTCGAAATCGCCCTCTGGATCAAAATCGTTTGCGCATTGACGATGGCGGCGGGCACCTGGGCCGGCGGTTGGCGCATCATCAAGACGCTGGGACATAAAATGGTGCGGCTCCAGCCGGTGCATGGTTTCGCGGCGGAAACCACCGCGGCCACCATCATCGGCGTCGCCAGCCACTGGGGCATCCCGTTGTCCACCACCCACGTCATCTCCTCCGCCATCATGGGCGTCGGCGCGGCCAAGCGATTGAACGCCGTCAAATGGTCCATCGTCGAGCGCATGGTCTGGGCGTGGATTCTGACCATTCCGGTCACCGCAGGGCTGGGATACCTGTTCGTGCGCGCCGCCCAGGCCTTTCATTTCATGAACTGAAGCGCGCGCATTGCGTCGCCCGCCAATCCGCCTTACCCTCGCTCCATGGCCGAACCGAAACTGCATATCCTCGCCGTCGCCGGCAGCACCAGCGCCCGCTCCGTGACCCGGACCGTCATCACCCACGCCGTCGGGCAATTTCGCGCCGCCGGCTGCGCCGTGGACGTGCTCGACCTCGCGGCCAGTCCCCTGCCCTTGTTCAACACGGACACCACCTACACCGCCGATTATTACGCCGCCCTGCGCCAGCGCGTGAGCCAGGCCGATGTCCTCGTACTCGGCACTCCCGACTATCACGGCAGCATCAGCAGTTCGTTGAAAAACTTCCTCGACCATTTCTGGCAGGAATTCACCGGCAAATTGTTCGTCACGATCGTTGCCTCGCACGACAAAGGGCTCACGGTCAGCGACCAGTTGCGCACCGTGGCGCGGCAATGTTACGGCTGGTCCCTGCCCTACGCCGTGTGCTTTGCCGACAAGGAGGACGTGAAGGACGGCGAAATCATCAGCGATAGCTTTCGCAAACGGCTCGCAATGATGGTGCGCGATGCGCGCGTCTATGGCGAATTGCTGGCCCGCCAGCGCCGCGCGGACCTCGCCGGGGCGGACCATTGTTTCATGGCACGCCTGCGGCCCAAATCGTGAAACTTCAAATTTCAAACATTAAACTCCAAGGAAACGCCCTGAACAATTCCCCATGCATGGTACACGCCAGCTTCCGGACCGCGGCTGTGTCCCGCGAAGCGGTGATCAGCAGCAGCGTGTGGCTTGCAACCGAGGCGTAAACTGGCCGACGCGGAATATCTGCGAAGCGATGGGCGTGTAATGCCCCACAGTGATGGAACATCCGAAAACTCAACCCATTGATTGCAGACCGCCCGCTGCGGCTAGGCGTTGCCACAGCCGCCGTCCGGAAAGCAGGGCGCGTATCCGCTCCATTTGAAGTTTGCCCCTTGAAGCTTCTCTGAAGTTTGGGGCTTGGACCTTGAAGTTTCCGCGCTGTCGGCTTAAACCTGCTTGTCGTCCGGATCGGTCGCGCGCGAGTAAGTATCCATCGGCTTCGCGCCTAGCTCCCATTCCGGTCGCAAACGCACATCCCGCTCGCCGCTCAATTCGCCGGGTCGGCTGGGCGTCGTCGCATCGGTTGCGTGGCGAATTTCCCACCAGCATTGCCCGCAATGATTGTGCTGATGGTCCACCACAAAGCCACCGCGACGCAGCAACGGCCCAATCCAGCCCATGCAATGGTCACAGTAATCGCGATATTGCTCCAGGCCGTTGCGGATCAGAAACCCCTTCGACGGACACGCGTGCATGTCGATGCGGAACACCTGGTCCGTTGCCGTCGTGTGATAGCCCGCGCCTTCGTGCGCCAGCGTGTGGCTCCAATATTCCTGCATGCCCGCGAAGCCCTTGCCCAATATCAATTGCACGGCATGCCACTGTGAGTCCTGATGAATCGCCGCATCCCAAAACTCGCGCACCAACGGTTCGCCGCCCTGCTGGCGCAGCCATTCAAATGTCCACTCGTAGTGGCCGCAAAAGTCGTACACGCCTAGCATGCGGCCTCCTTGATTTGGGCGAGGTCCTGTTCAGCCGTTGCCGGACCGCGGCGCAGGAATGTCTGCCGGCAGCTCCCGTTGCCGCCCTCCACGCGCACCATCAGTCCGGCTGGTTTCGCCATGGCTTCGTTGATGAAATAGCAGTGCTGGCAGAAGCACGGCACGATTTCCCGTCCGTGCTCGCGCAAATGCCGGATGGCCGGGCACACCTTGACGTCCAGCACGACGGCGTCCTCCGTTTGCCGGACGCTCACGTCGCTACCCGGTTCCGCCGCGAAGAAAGCCCGCCAGTATGCGGCCACGCCATTCAGCCCGCGCAATTTCCACGCCGCGGTCACCGGCGCGAAATAGTTCGCGCCCAAATCAGTCCAGTAGCGGCGCAATCCATCGCTGCCGGATCTTTGCAGGATGAAGCGGAACGTCGCGTTGATGGCAAAGTAGAAATCCGCCGCCCCCACCGGCTTCGCGTCGGAATACGGAAGTTCGCTCATGTTAAATGCGCCGCTGCCCATCGCGGTCCGCGCATCCGGTCAATCCGGGTAACCGTTCGGATGCGCCTTGTGCCACGCCCACGCGGTGGCCACGATGTCTTCGAGTTTCGGATAACGCGGCTTCCAGCCCAGTTCGCCCACGGCCTTCGTGGCCGAGGCCACCAGTCGCGGGGGATCACCGGGGCGGCGCGGCTTCTCAATCGCCTTGATGCTGCAACCGGAGACCTTTTCGCAGGTGTGAATCACTTCACGCACCGAGTAACCTTCCCCATTGCCGAGGTTGTAAAAGCCCTGCCGGCCCGGCGCGAGCGCCAGGATGTGCGCCTGCGCCAGGTCCGCCACGTGAATGTAATCGCGGATGCACGTGCCGTCGGGCGTCGGGTAATCCGTCCCAAAAATCTCGCAGTGCGTCTTGTGCCCGAGCGCCACGTTCAGCACGTTGGGGATCAGGTGCGTCTCGATGCGATGGTGCTCGCCAAATCGCGCGCTCGCGCCGGCCGCGTTGAAGTAGCGGAACGCGACGAATTCCAATCCGTGAATCTCGCGGTACCACTGCAACATGCGCTCAAACATCAGCTTGGATTCGCCGTATGGATTGATGGGGCGCTGCGGCAGGTCCTCGGTCATCGGCACGCGGTCCGGTGGTCCGTAGGTGGCGCAAGTCGAACTGAACACGAACTTCTTCACGCCCGCCGCCACGGCCGCATCCAGCAGATTCAGGCCGTTTGCGACGTTGTTGCGAAAGTATTTGCCGGGGTTCGTCATCGATTCGCCCACCAGCGCATGGGCGGCAAAATGAATGACGGCCTCGCACTTCGAATCGGCGACCGCGCGCGCAATCAATTCGCGGTCCGCGAAATCTCCCTGGACAAACTTTGCCCGCGCATCGATGGCGGAGCGATGGCCCTCGGTGAGGTTGTCGAACACCGTGACCGCGTGGCCCGCATTGAGCAATTCCTCCACGCACACCGAGCCGATGTAGCCCGCGCCCCCCGTGACAAACACTTTCATATACGACTAACTGCCGGTTCCTTCTTTCAATTGAATTAACTGCAACGGAATGCGCGCCACGATGCTGTCATCGAACACGATGTCAATGGAGTACTGGCCCGGCTTGTTCAAGGGCAGGCCCTGGAGGTTCACCACGAAATTGCGCGAGAGGAAGAACGTTTCCTCCGGAATCTGCTGCAAATCCAGTTCGATGGGCGGCACCTTGCCCGGCAGCATGTTGCGGCCGTCCGAATCGATGAGGTTGATGGCAATCTTGTGCTTCCCTTCGTCGGTGTCGCGAAAGAGGAATCGCAACGCGATAGCACAATGCGGATGGGCCGCGGGAAACCGCCGCACCCAGATGGTGTCGAACGCGCCCAGAATGCACAGCTTGCCGTTGTAATCGGCCGCCGAATCACACAATACCGCCGTCAAGACTTCCATAGTTTCAAATCTTTCACCGCGTTGGCCAGCGTCGGGAAGCCGTCAATGCGGCATTCCACTTTGTCTCCCTCTGCAATCGGAACCGCGCCCGGTGTGCCGGTGGAGATCACGTCGCCCGGCAACATCGTCATTACCTCGGAATGAAAACTGACCAGATAATCCGGGGGAAACGTCATGTTGGCAATCACGTTTGTTGCGTGCACGCGGCCGTTGGTGACGGTGGCGACGTTCAGGCGCAGAACATCGGGGACTTCATCGGGCGTCACCAACACCGGCCCGAAACTGAAGAAGGTGTCGAAGCTCTTCGAGCGCGTGAGGTACCGCGGATTGCGGCGCAGAATGTCTTCCGCCGTCATGTCGATGATGGTTGTGAAGCCGGCCACCACGTCCAGCCACTGGGCGCGTTTTACGTTGCGACATTGCCGGCCAATGATGACGCCCAGTTCCGCCTCGGCGGTTGTTTTCTCCGATTGCAACGGGATTTGGATGGTGTCGCCGGGGCCGATGATGGTCGTGTCCGGCTTCATGAAGCTGGCGGGCTCTGTTTCCGGCGCCTTCTCGGACAAATCAGCCGCGTGCGCCTTGTAGTTCAGGCCGATGCCCCAGATCTTCCGCGGCCGACGATACAACGGCCCGAATTGCGCCTGCTCCCAGGAAATGCTTTTGCTCTGAAACTGCTTCAACCGCTCCTTGCCTCCGCTCCGATACCATTCCTTGAGCACTTCCAACGCGCCGGTCTCAATCAACGCAAACAAGTCTTCCGGCAACGATTGCTTCAGTTCCACGCCGACCGCTGTGACCGGGACCAATCCAAATTCCTCCGCCACGAACGCCCGCTCGCCTTGGTCCGTCTTGAGGGTGGCAAGGCGCATGACTTACTGAATCAGGGCAAACGCCTTCTTCATCGCGGTGATGGTTGCGGCACACGCGGCGTCATTATCGAGCGCATTGAGCGCCTTGTTGAACGGTTCGGCGCGCACCGGCCCGTCGTAGCCGATGCGATGGATTGCGTTCAGGAATGCACCAACGTTGATTACGCCGGTGGCCATGGGAAGTTCACGCTGGTTGTCGATCTGCTCCTCGCGCGGCTTACCCGCCGGCGCGTCATTCAAGTCCACGGAAACGATTTGCTCGTTCTTGACCGCCAGCAAATCCGCCTCGGTGTCGCCGGCCGTCCACCAATGCCAGCTATCCAGCACCAGGCCGACGTTGCCCGTACCGATTTCGGCGATCAAATCCTGCGTCTCGGCCAGCGTGTGAATGAACGGATACTTGCGGCCCACCAGCGATTTCTGCGTCCCCACGTATTCCAAGCCGAAACGAATGCCATGGTCCTTGAGCACTGAGGCCACCTCGCGCAACCGACGCGCGGTCTGCCGGAAATTCGCCAGATACGTCAACGAATCGCTGCTGGGCGTGAGCCAGGTCCCGAGCCGCTTCACGCCCGCGCGTTCCAAACCTTTCGCGACGCCGGGGAAACCTTTCATCCCTTCTTTGAACTTCGCCTCGTCACCGCGATAATCCACCGGCAACGACGCCGCGCCCCACACGAGGCCCTTGGCCTTCAAGTCGGCCAGCACTGCCTGCAATTCACCGTCCGACAGGCGCGCCAGTTCTTCGCCGCGCGCTTCGACCGATTCGAAGCCATGCTTGTGCGCCAGCACGTTGACCTCGGCCTGCGTCTTCGCCGAAACGCCAATCGCCCCGCACACGAGCATGATGGTCATCTTGCGATTTGCCGGGGCCGCCGCCGCATTCAAGACTCCGGCCAGCGCCGCACCACTGGCCGCCGTGGCCAGTGCCGCATCGTGAATGAACTCCCGCCGGTTGATCTCTCTCATAAACCAGTTGTAGCGGCCGCGCACGCCGGGCTCAACCCAATACGACGCCAATTACTTCAACGAAACGGCCAGCAGGTTCTTGGCGTCGCGCAGGTACAATTTGCCGTCCGCGTACGCCGGAATATTCCACGTCAAGCCGCTGACCTGTGTGCGGCTGATCTCGCGGCATTCCTTCGGGTCGGCGGCGATTTGGATGAACTGCCCGCCATCGGTCAGGAAGAAAATGCTCTGGCCGCCCACGAGAAAGCCCGCATGCGCCTTGCCCGCCGCGCCGGTGATGAAACCGTCCTTCGACCACGCAATGGCGCCTGTCTTGACGTCCGCGCAAAAGACGTTCTTCGCCGGCCCGAGTCCATAGACGTGCGTTCCGACTGCCACGGGCGAAGCGAAGTTGATGGACGCCTGCTTGTTCAGCCACGCCTGCTCCGCCTTCATCCCCTGCCCTGCTTTGGTGACGCGAATGCCGAACAACCCATGCTCATGCGACGACACCATCACCATGTCGCCCACGACGACGGGCGTGGTCGCATGACGCGCGAACTTCGTCTGAATCGGAAACCGCCACAGCAACTTGCCGTCCTTGATATCCAACCCGATCACGCCGTCCGCCGTGAACACCACGGCTTGCCGGATGCCGGCGATGTTCGTCACCACCGTCCCGGCGTAGCCCGACTGATCGTTCTGAGATTTCCAGACCAACTCGCCCGTCTTCTTCTTCAAACACACCACGCTCGCGCCGTTGGTGCCGCCCGCCTGGACAATGATGTTCTCACCCTCGATGGCTGGCGAACCGCAGTTGCCATGCCGGCTTGCGCCGTTGGCGAGAAACTCCTTGGTCTCGCCATAGAACAGCGCGCCAAAATCCTTCACGAAATTCTTCCGCCAGATCACCGCGCCGCTGGCTACATTCACACAATGCAATTCCCCGCGGCACGACTGCACATAGAGGCGGTCACCATCCACCAGCGGCGTGCTGCGCGGCCCCTTGCCTTGGAAATCATCGTAGGCTTCGTCCAGCGCGTGCTTCCACAATTCCTTGCCGCTCTTTGCATCGACCGCGTGCAACAGCTCCTTGCCTTCGCCCTTGTCCAACACAAACACGCGCCCGCCCGCCACCGCGACCGACCCATATCCATCGCCAAGCGGAAACCGCCATTCCGTCTTGGGCGCCGCCGGCAGCTTCTCCGGCACGAATTCGCCTGTGGGAATATATCCCGTCCCCGCCAGACCACGCCATTGCGGCCAATCCGCCGCCACGACGTTCAAGCCGACCACACACACTGCTCCCAACATTACACCTCTTGACATGGAGAAAAACATGCCGCGAATTCACTCCCAACGCCCCCGGTCGTCAAGTGTGTTGTTCAACCAGACAGCGCCGCGGTGCGATTCGGGCGGTTCGGAGTCCCGGCTTCAGCGGCCGTGGCGTTGCAGTTCGAAGCGTGGACGTGTTCCTTGGTTGTTTACGCGGCGGCGCCCAACCGCCTGAAGGCGGGACTCCGAGCCCCGCGGGCAATTCGACTGGCCGCCCCCGGCTCGGTGCAACAAGGCGCGCCCGGCCAGTAGCGCATTGTCCCCATCGTTCGCGACACAGTCACCTCCGTGTAACTCACCGTCGCCGCGTCCGCCCGGTGCATGCAGAAGCAATACGGCCCGCGCGCCGGTTCGTGCGAGCGATGCAAACCGCGCAGCCACCCAAGCGTGCCGGACGGTGTCTCCCGGCACGCGGC
>JBFMBT010000059.1:0-25803 GCA_040754875.1 Verrucomicrobiota bacterium
GGCCCGGGGAAGGGGGGCGGATTTGACGTGGGTCAAGGAAGGCACAATTACAAAGGGGCGCTTTAGGGGCGGGACGTAGTTATCTCGGAAATAATTTTTCCAGGGAGATGAGGGGCAGGGTGGCGGATTTTTTTTCCTCGAATAAGCTCGAATAAGCTCGAATAAGCTCGAAAAGGCTCGAAAAGGCTCGAAAAGGCAAGTGAGCCGGTGGCCGGGTACATGGGCGGACGGAGTTGTGGACGCCATGGATAGGTATCGCCATTAACCGGGTGGCCAACAGCCAAAGGGGGCGCGGAGCGCTTCGGGGATCGCGAAGCGCGGGGCGCGATTGTTTGTCTGGTTGGCGATGGTGCGTGCACAACCTTGTCGTGGGGGGCGCGGGAGCCGGACTGGCACCGCCCTCCTTACAGACACACGATGTGTATCTGGAGGGCAAGGTAGCATGGTTGGTGGGCTTGTCAAGATTTTATGGTGATAAACAGTGGTCAGATATGTCACTACAGGCAAGATTGATCACTTTGCCCCTGAAGTTTGACGTTTGAAACCAGATGCTTATCCTTTCCGCATGAACCTCCGCCCCTTCCTGATCGCGCTGTGCGTCTTCTTTGCCTCGATGAGCGCGCCTGCCGCGCAGCGCCCCAACATCCTGCTCATCCTGGCCGATGACATGGGCTTCTCCGACCTTGGCTGTTACGGCTCGGAGATCGCGACGCCGAACCTCGACCGCCTCGCGGCGGATGGGCTCCGTTTCACGCAATTCTACAACGCGGCCCGCTGCTGTCCCACGCGTGCCTCGCTGCTCACCGGGCTATATCCGCATCAGGCCGGCGTGGGTCACATGCTGGGGAACCTCAAACCGCCCGCCTACACCAACGGCCTCAATGAACAATGCGCCACCATCGCGGAACTGCTGAAGGACTCCGGTTATCGAACCTATCACGTCGGCAAGTGGCACGTCGGCGGCGTGGGCGCCAAGTCTGACTCGCGCAATCACCCGATGAAACGCGGCTTTGACCGGGCCTACGGTTCCGGCGGCGGCGGCAATTACTTCGCGCTCCAGCCGCTCTACCTGGACCTCGAATACATCAAGCCCGGCGACAATTTCTACGCCACGGATGCCTTCAGCGAGCACGCGGTAAAGTTCGTCGAGGATCATGGGCGCGAGCACAAGGACAAGCCGTTCTTCGTGCATCTTTGTTACACCGCGCCGCATTTTCCGCTGCACGCCAAGCCCGAAGACATCGCGAAGTATCGCGGCAAATACAAGGACGGCTGGGACGCTTTGCGCGAACAGCGTCATGCGAAACAACAACAGCTCGGCATCATTGATCCGAAGTGGAAACTCTCACCGCGCGACCGCGAGGCAGATGCCTGGAAGGATGTTCCTGCGGCCGAAAAGGACGAATGGGACCTGCGCATGGCCGTGCATGCCGCCATGATTGACTGCATGGACCAGGGCATCGGCCGCGTGCTCGACGCCATCAAGAAAATCGGTGCCCAACAAAACACGTTGGTGCTCTTCCTTTCCGACAACGGCGCCAGCGCGGAGTTCCTGGATAGCTGGCCCAACCCCGGCCGCGGCCACAAACCGGGCTCGCTCACGGGCACCAGGGAATCGCATCGCTGCATCGAAATCGGCTGGGCCAATGCCGCGAACACGCCTTTCCGTGAAAACAAAATGTGGACGCACGAGGGCGGCATCTCCACGCCGTTGATCGCCCACTGGCCCGCCGGCATCCCCGCCAAAGGCAAACTTACCCACTCCGTCGGCCACTTGATCGACCTTATGCCCACCTGCCTTGAAGTCGCCGGCGTGAAATTTCCGTCCACGTTCCAAAACCGCGCACTCACACCGCTCGAAGGCAAAAGCCTCGGGCCCATTTTCAAGGGCGGCGTGGGTGAACCCCGCACGCTGGCCTGGGAACACGAAGGCAACCGCGCCATCCGTCAGGGCGATTGGAAACTTGTGGCGCCCTTCCGCGGCGACTGGGAACTTTACAACCTCGCCACCGACCGCACCGAGGTCAACAACCTTGCCAGCGCCCAGCCGGCCCGCGTCCGTGAACTGGCCTCTCTATGGCAGCAATGGGCCGACCGCATCGGCGTCGTCCCTTGGGAGCAACTCCCGCCCTCCAAATACAAACCCTCGGCTGGGTATCGGAAGAAATCCGAGCGCCAGTAGAACGGGCCGCGCGGGACGAAGAATCAGGTTAGTTGCCCCGCGCCCGATGGCGGGCGAAGAACGTCCACATGACCTCGGCGGCGTCAAAGTCGCGACAGGTTTTTCCCAGAAGCTCGGCTGGTTGGACCGACCCGCCCGGCCAGGTGTGTCCTCCGCCGTTGATCTTGAAAAAAACCACATCCGCGCCGCCGCCCGGCGCTTGATACCGGAATCGTTCCACGGTTGTACCGTCGTCGGCGTTGTCCGGGAGTTTTTCCCGCACGGGCGTTGGGTTGCAGCCATTCTGCTTCACCCACCAATGCACCAGGTCCTCGGCGGCCAGGGAGAGTTCGCGCTTCGAAAACCGGTCGCGCCCGTCGTAGCCGGCGATTTCATCGGCGGTCCCATGAATATAAAGCATGGGCACAGGGCGGCTTGGTCGCGCCGCGGACGCCTTGCGGCGTGGCATGGTGCCGGCCACCGCCGCGACGGCGGCGAAGCGATCCGCGTGCTCGGATGCCAGCACGTTTGTCAGGTACGCGCCGTTGGAGATGCCGCATACATGAACGCGGGCGCGATCGGCCACGCCCTGGCGAATCAACTCGTCCACCAGGGCAACGATGAACCCCGTGTCCTCGTCGCCCCAGTAGCGCCACCTCTTGTTCAATCCGTCGGGATACACGACGGCAAATCCTTCTTGATCCGCCAACGGGCTGAATTTCGTCAACGCCTCGGTCAACGCGCCGTTGGCGCCCATCCCGTGCAACACAATGACCAGCGGCAACGGCTTCGCTGGCGGCGCGCCCTTGGGCGTATGCAACCGATACGTGCGTTTCACTCCGGCATGTTCCAGCGAGCGCGCCGCACCCGGGGCCCGCTTTTCGCCGGCGTTGCCGGTGATTTTCTCCCGCAGACGTTCGCGCCCCGGCGCCAGGCGTGCCTCGCCTGCCTCCAGCGGCAGCACACCGGTCCCCGCCAGCCAGCCGGCCAAAACCACCGACGCGCCTGCCAACTCTTTGCGCACGGTTTCAATGTAGGAGGTGTCATCAAAAAAGGAAAGAGTGCTCGGAAGGGAAATTCGAAGTTCGGACCGGAAAATCCACATCCGGGCTTCACAAAGATTTGCAATCCCTTTGATTTTCACCGTTCCACTCGCTATAAGCATGGACACGACGACGATACCCCGGTCTTTCCCCGGTCAGCGGCGCTCCGACGAGACGTTATGCAGTACGCAAGCGAATGACCCACGCCATGGCTGAGCCTGATTCCAACGAACCCCCGCGCGCCGACGAGGAAATCCGCCGCCAGCTCCCCGCCGGCGTCAAACTCCTGCGCACCCTGCGCGGCCACACCGGTTACATCGGCCGCGTCGCCTGGTCGCCGGACGGGCGCCTGCTCGCTTCGCCGTCCCACGACAAGACCATCCGCATTTGGGATGCGACGACCGGCGTATGCCTTCGTACGCTTGAAGGCCACTCGGGCAGCGCCTACGGCCTCGCGTTTGATCCCACGGGCCGCACGCTGGCCAGCGGCAGCGAGGACAAATCGGTCAAGCTGTGGGAAGTGTCGAGCGGGCAGTTGTTGCGCTCCCTTGAAAGCCACAAGAAGAGCGTTTTCAGCGTTGCGTTTGATCCGGCCGGCGTCGTCCTTGCCAGCGGCAGTTGGGACGACACGATCAAACTCTGGGAAACCGATGGCAGCCTCATCTGCACACTCGATGCCCACCAGGATTGGGTCAACAGTGTCGCCTTCGA
This sequence comes from Verrucomicrobiota bacterium, assembly GCA_040754875.1. Classification (GTDB taxonomy): domain Bacteria; phylum Verrucomicrobiota; class Verrucomicrobiia; order Limisphaerales; family JBFMBT01; genus JBFMBT01. Next base: position 3,916 of record JBFMBT010000059.1, read on the forward strand.
CCCGACGGGCCGGCTGCTTGCCAGTGGCAGTGAAGATAAATCCGTCCGGCTGTGGGAAGCCGCCACCGGCCACTTGCTGCACACGCTGGAAGGGCACGAAAAGGGCATTTTCAGCGTCGCGTTCGACTCGCAAGGCCGCACGCTGGCCTCGGGCAGCGGCGATATTTCCATCAAACTCTGGGAGACGGCGACGGGCCGCTTGCTGCGCACGCTGGAGGGGCATACGAGTTATTTGAAATGCGTGGCCTTCCTGCCGCACGGCCCGTTGCTGGCTTCCAAAGCCGGCGACGATACGATCCGCCTTTGGAACGCGGACAACGGCGCGTGCGTCGCCATTGTCAACGAGCCGGCCTCCGGAGTCTGGCCTCCGGGCCTGGCCTTTCATCCGCGCCTGCCACTCCTGGCAACGGTTGGCTCGGACCCCGGAACGGCGCGCGGCGACGGCGACCGTGTGATCCACATCTGGGAACTGGATCTGACCCAACTGCTCGGGCAGGCGCCGGCCATTCCCACCAGCCACTACGTCAACGCCAAGGTCGTCTTGCTGGGCGACACGGGCGTGGGCAAATCCGGGCTCAGCCTGGTGCTCAACGGCGAGCGGTTTGCCGCCACCGATTCCACGCCGGGGCGGAAGGTCTGGACGTTCCAATCGCAGGAAGTGCAGTTGGACGCGCACCGCAAGCAGACGCGCGAAACGCTGCTTTGGGATCTCGCCGGGCAGCCCGGCTACCGCGTGATCCACCAGCTTCATCTCAACGAAGTGGCCGTGGCGCTCGTTGTCTTTGATGCCCGCAGCGAAATCGACCCGCTCGCCGGGGTGCGCCATTGGGAGCGCGCCCTGCGCCTGGCCCAGCAACGCCAGGGCGCTTCGGTGCCGATGAAGAAATTCCTGGTTTCCGCGCGGACGGATCGTGGCGCTGTTTCCGTGAGCCGGGAGCGCCTGGAAGCGTTGCTCAAGGAATTCGGATTCGACGGCTATTTCGAAACCAGCGCGAAGGAAGGCTGGCAGATTGCCGAATTGCGTCAGGCAATCGCGCAGGCCATTCCATGGGAGGTTTTGCCGGAAGTGTCCTCCTCGGTCCTGTTTGCCGACATCAAGGCGTTCCTGCTGGAGGTCAAACACACGGGCCGGCTGGTGGCGCCGGCCACGCAACTGTTCAACGAGTTTGCCCGCACGCATCCGGATGTGGTGGCCAGCGAACTGAACCTGCGGGACCAGTTCGACACGTGCATCGGACGATTGGAAAACCGCGACCTTATCCGCCGTCTCAGTTTTGGCGGTTACGTGTTGCTTCAGCCGGAGTTGCTCGATGCTTACGCCTCCGCGATGGTCAACGCCGCCAAGGAAGAGCCCGACGGGCTCGGTTCCATCTCCGAGGAAGCGATCCTTGCCGCGCAGTTCTACGTGCCGGATGAACAGAAGGTCCAGGACCGCGGCCAGGAACAGTTGCTCCTGCACGCCACCATCGAGGAACTGGTCCGCCACGACCTCGCGCTGCGCGAAAGCGCCGCGGAAGGCGCGTATCTGGTCTTCCCGTCGCAATTCAACCGCGACTACGAAGACGCGCCGGAACCGAAAGGCCGCGCCCTGGCCATCACGCTGGATGGGCCGGTGCAAAGCCTTTATTCGACGCTCGCGGTGCGGCTCGGCCACAGCGGCCTCTTCACCACCGGCCGCGCCGAAATGTGGCGCAATGCCGCGGTCTTCACCGCCAGAGCGGGCGGCAAATGCGGCCTGTACCTGCAGGAATTCGCCGAAGGCCGCGGCCGCCTGGTCATCTTTTACGACCGGCACGAAGGCCACGCGCCCACCGATGAAACGCGCTTTCATTTTGAGGAATTTGTCCTCGCCCACGTCCGGCGCCGTGCCATCGAGGGTTCGGTGCAGTTGGTGCGCTTTTTCGTGTGCGCCAGTTGCGGCGACCCCGTGCCGGACAGCTACGTCAAGCGCCTGCGCGAGCGGGGCGTGAAGAATTTCGATTGTCCCTGCGGCGGCAAGGTTTCGCTGGCGGAGCCAAAGGAGCGGCTGCGTTTTGCCTCGCAGGTGGAGGCCATGGAAAAATCGGCTGACCGGCAGCGCGATTTCGAAATGTTCGTCGAATCGGCCCGGGGCGAAACCAACACCCCAAGCTTCACCGCCTGGGCCGGCGATGAGCGCGTGACACTGGCGATCGTCTTCACGGATATTGTCGGCTCCACGGCGTTGGGCGAGGAACTCAAGGACGAGCGCATGAGTGAAATCCGCCGCGCGCACTTCGCCCAGAGCCGCCGGCTCATCGCGCAATGCAAGGGACGTGAAGTCAAAACCATTGGCGACAGTTTCATGGCCGCGTTCCGTTCCGTGCACCAGGCGCTGGACTACGCCATGGCTTTGCAGGCCGACTCCGGCCACGCACAGGTCGAGATCCGCGCCGGCATCCACATCGGCCCCATGCAAGTCGAGGAAAACGACGTCTTTGGCGGCGCGGTCAACTTCGCGGCCCGGGTTGTCGGCGCCATCAAAGGCGCGGAAATCTGGGTCAGCGACCGCGCCAAGGAGGACCTGGATCGCGGCGGCATCGGCGCGCACACGCAATTGCAGTGGGACCGCCACGAGGGCCTGCCCATGAAGGGTTTCTCGGGCACCTTCACCCTGTGGTCTTTGCGCAAATGAATGGGACGGGCATTGCGTCGGGCCGGGGATGACAGTATGTTCAACTAGCAATTCAGCGGATTATGACACGACAACAGGTTCTGGACCTTTACTTCATGGATGCGCGCTGCAAGTTGATTGAGATTGCGGCGTTTCTGGACCGGGTGCAACGGGCGTCAGGCGACGAGGATTTTCGCATCGCGGCGTTTCGCCAGGCGATGAAGGAACTGGAGGGCGGCCAGCCGGAACGGGCGAAAAATGTGCTGCTGGCGTTCAGTGATCCGACGACGGAACCGATTCCGTCGGCGGCGACGAAGGCTGCGTGCGGGGCATGGCCGGAGGGCAAATACTAACTTTCAACCCGGAACCACACGATGAGATACATCGAGCCACACGGGCACATGGTCAGCCGGACGACAGACGATTACCAGGACATGGCGACGGCCGGGTGCGCGGCGGTGTGCGAGCCGGCGTTCTGGGCGGGTTTTGACCGCAGTTCGCCGAACGGGTTTTACGATTACTTCTGCCAGCTTACGGAGCACGAGCCCAAGCGCGCGGCGAAGTTCGGCCTGGCGCATTATACTTGGCTGTGCATCAACCCGAAGGAATCCGAGGACGTAAAACTGGCGAAGGATGTCATCGCTTTGATCCCGAAGTTTCTGGACCGGCCGAATGTGCTGGGCATCGGCGAGATTGGCCTGAACAAAAACAGCCGGAACGAACTGCAAGTTTTGGAAATGCACGTGGACCTGGCGGCGCAGTTCAACCAATTGATTCTGGTGCACACGCCGCACCTGGAGGACAAGCTGAAGGGCACGCGATTGATTGTGGATGTGTTGAAGAGCGACAAGCGCATCAAGCCCGAGCGCGTGATCATCGACCATGTCGAGGAACATACGATCAAGGTGGTGAAGGACGCGGGCATGTGGGCGGGCATGACGTTGTATCCCGAGTCCAAGTGCACGCCGGCGCGGGCGATCGACATGCTGGAGGTGTATGGGACGGACAACATCTGGATGAACAGCGCGTGCGACTGGGGCATCAGCATCCCGCTGGCGGTGCCGCGCACCATGCTGGAGATGCGCAAGCGCGGGCACACCGCGGAGTTGATCGACAAGGTGGCCTACCAGAATCCCGTGAAGTTCATGAGCCAGAGTCCGAAGTTCAAGGCGCCGCAGGGGTAAGGGAATCAAGCCATATTTTGACGCGCTATGCTCAAACGAACGGCCGGGCACAGAAATTCCGGGACCGACCTCCTTACAGCCGAGGATTTTTTACAGCGCGTGGGCCCGGGCGAATTCGCTGACCTTATCGCCGGCGAGATTTATCATCACACTCCGTCTCGTTTGACCCATGCGAGGCTGGTGAGTTTTCTGGACCATCTCCTGGCGCTGTACCTGGCGCGGCAAAAAAGCGGAAGCGAGGTTTATCGCGGCTCGTTTCCGGTTCGCTTGAGTTTGCGGGACATGTTCATGCCGGATTTGGCTTATTATACAAAACGGCAAACTGGAATGTTCGTTATGACACACGCGCCAGCGCCAACGATGGTCGTTGAAGTGCTGTCGGATCTTTCCTACTACAATGATACAAGTCGAAAATTCGTCGCATACGAACTTCACGGAGTTGAGGAATACTGGGTACTCGATCCGGATCAATTGAAGCACCGGTTCTATCGTCGAAGGGGCGAAGAGTTGGTGGAATTCGCAACAGGGCAGGCGAGGATTGACGCGTGGAGCATTCCTGGATTTTGGGTGAAGCGCTCATGGCTGAATCCAGATAAGCTGCCGAGCGAAACGTCAGCGCTTGAGGAAATCCTCTCCGGGAGGAAAACTGTCCGCCGCAAAGACCGGACACTTCTCTCTTTTTGAGCGACAAGGTTGCTGGTTTAATCACCGCCGATGAAACTCAAGCACGGTCTGCATCTGGCGTATTGCACGAACATTCATCGCGGGGAAACGTGGGCGCAGACCTTTGACACGCTGAACAAATACACGCTGGCGGTGCGGGAACGGGTTTGTCCGGGCAAGCCGTACGCCATCGGGCTGCGCCTGGGCGAACAGGCGGCGCGGGAGTTGAGTGAACCGGCGACGTTGACGGCGTTTCGCAAGTGGCTGGACCAGCATCAGTGCTACGTTTTCACGATCAACGGTTTTCCTTACGGCAAGTTCCATGGCACGCGCGTGAAAGAGCAGGTGTATGCGCCGGATTGGACCACGCGCGAACGGTTGGATTATACGAACCGCTTGTTTGACCTGCTGGCGCAAATGGTGCCCAACGGCGTGGAGGGAAGCGTCAGCACGGTGCCGGTGTCGTTCAAGGACTTCATCAAGGATGAGCGGCAGGTGCGCGAAGCGCGGGCGAATCTGTGGCGGTGCGTGGAGCACATCGAAAAGCTGACGCGGCAGACGGGCAAGAAGCTGCATCTGGGGCTGGAACCGGAGCCGTTGTGCTATCTGGAGACGACCGGCGAAACGGTGGAGTTCTTTGAGCAACTGCGCGCGGATCGTCCGGGCGATTTGCGCTTGGAGGAGCATCTGGGCGTCAATTACGACTGCTGCCATCTGGCGGTCGAGTTTGAGGACGCGCAAGAGGCGTTGGGTCGCTTGCGGCAGCATCGCATCAAGATCAGCAAGCTGCATTTGAGCAACGCGCTGAAGGTGCATCCGAATTTTGAGACGTTGCAGGCGCTGCGGTCGTTTGCCGATGACGTGTATTTCCACCAGGTCATCTCGCGTTCGACGGATGGAACCGTCGTGCGTTACAAGGATCTCGATGTGGCGTTGAATCCGCGCGCAGCGCTGCCGCCATTGGTTTCGGATGAATGGCGCATTCATTTCCACATTCCGCTGCACAGCCCGGCGACGCCGTTGTTTGGCAATACCGCAGATCATTTGCAAGGCGTGTTGACGGTGCTGCAAGCGAACCCGAAGCTGTGCTCGCACATGGAAATGGAGACCTACACGTGGGAGGTCATGCCGCCGGAGATGAAGAAGCGCAACGTGGTGGACCAGCTTGTCAACGAATACGAGTGGACGCTCAAGGAATTGGGGCAACGCGGGATTGGCTTGGCGAATTGAGCGCACACGACTCACGCCGGCCGCGACAAAGAGTTACCATGACACACGCATTACAGATTTCCCGCCGCCAGGCTTTGTCCGCGCTCACGCTGGCTTGTTGCGGATGCGCGGCGAGCCGTTCAGCCCCGGTTCAAGTCAGCGGTGATCCGGTCGAGCAAGCCGTTCAACGCGCGCATGACGAGATTTGGAAGCGGTTCATCGATCCGCGGTTCTTCACGTTTTATGACTACGCCGGACTCGATGGAACGGTGATTCTGCCGACGCCGGAGGAATGCGCGGTGAGCAAGCCCAACGCACTGGCGTGGTGGACGCCGATCGAGAACGGCGCGTTCTTTGGCGGTTTGTATCTGGACGCGCTCTGCAACCGGTGGCGGGCACGGCGCGACAAGCTGACGGCCGAGCGCGCGCATCGTATCGCGCAGGGGCTGGTCCGGTTGGCGGTCGTGGGGAGCACGCCGGGATTCATTGCGCGTGGGGTGGCGGCAAATGGGACGTCGCATTATCCGGCGGGTTCGGATGATCAGACGTTTCCGTGGTTTTACGGGCTCTGGCGGTATCTCAACAGCGGCGTGGTGACAAAGAAGGCGCGCGAGAGGGGAACGGAAACGGTGCGGCTGATGATTCGCGTGGCGCAGGCGCTCATGGGCTACCGTTGGCGAATGCCGTGCGATGATGGGCGGTTGGGGTTTCGCGGGTCGTTTGCCTCATTTGATTACATTCACGCCACGCGCCTGCTGTTTCTCGTCAAGGCCATGCACAATCTGACCGGGCATCCGCAGTGGTTGGACCGTTACCAGACCTATCTGCATGAGAAGTCGCCGGAGAGCGGCAAAACGCGCCTGGAAATCTGCGCCGAAGGCGCGCTCTATGAATCGCCGGGGCCGAACTATAAACCCGGGCATCCCGCCAATCCGGAGTTCTGGACATCCGCCAGTTGCCAGGCGGGCTTGCGCGCGCTGGCGGAGATGGAAGCCGATCCGGCCGTGCGCGAACGGTTCCGGCAGGGTTTGGAACGCAACGCAGTCAAGGCGGCGGAACATGTATCGCGCTACCGCGAATACGACAACGAAAGCGCGGAAGTCTTCGATGTCGATTGGCGCTTTCTGAACGAGAAGTGGCGGCCGCAACGCACGATCGATGAAGCCGTCAAGCTGGCGCAGATTCAGGTCCGCGATTGGAACGCGCGCTCGCCCAAGCGCCGGCTGGAAAGCCTCCACCTGCGCGAACCGCTGTTCGCGGCGTGGGTGGTGGCGTTATCCGGGAATTCGGAACTGGTGGCGAAGCAGCGCGGTGAAATTCAGGCGGCGCTGACGCATTATCAGTGGAACAGGCTGCATACCTCGTTGTTCTTCATCGCGGAGAACGTGCACTACGAAATGCAGCGGTATCAGGCCTGACGAAACGCGTCTCATCCGCGCGCCGGCATGCAAGTCACGACGCCGCCGACGACCTTGTCGCTGTCGCGAATGGGGAAGCATTTCACGAGGACGGCGATTTCGTTCCCCGGTTTGGTTTTGAGGGACGCCCTGAGATCGTAGGCCTCGTGGCCCTGTTCCAAGGCGGTGAGAATCGGGCCGAGGGAGCCATTGCCGGCGCCGGCGAGTTGCAACACTTTGCCGAGCGGTTCGGCGGTCAGGTCCTGGGGATTCCAGCCGGCGAGGCGCGTGGCGCCGGGATTGAGGCGGATGATGTTTCCCCGGCGGCTGATGACGAAGATGGCGTCGCCAATGGAATTGATGATGAGTTCGTTGTGGCGGAACTGGCGTTCCAGCGCGGCCTGCGACCATTTGCGCTCGAGCACCTCCGACTCGAGCGATTCGTTTGACTTGGCCAGTTCGGCGGTGCGTTCGGAAACTTTCGCTTCCAGGGACAGATTGGCTTCCTCCAGCGCCGTGGCGGCACGGCGGCGGGCGGCGAGGTCATCGCGAATCAGCCAGAAAATGAGGGAGAGCAGGACCAGGTTGAAACCGACGCCGGCGTAAAGTGTCCAGCGCGTGGCCTGCGCGCTCAGATACGATTCGCGGTCGCGGTCGGCCAAAAGGTTTTTCTCGTCCAGGACGAGGCGATAAACCACCCGGCGCAACTGGCGCGGCGTGTCGCTGCCGGCGTCATTGGCGAGCACCTGGCGCGCCGCATCGAGACCGGACTGGCGGGCGGAGGCGACATCGCGACCGAAGGCGACGCGTTGCTGGACAAGGCCCTCCAATTCGACCAGGCCACGCTGGCGGCGCTCCTCGGAACGGCTCATGGCCCTGGCGACCTCGAGATGTTCCAGCATTTCGGCGTAGGCTTCGCGATAGGCGAGTTGATCGCGCGCGTCGCCGCTGAGCACGTATTTGAGAAGGGATGATTCGGCCGCGTTGAGGGAGGATTGGATGGAATCAATCTCCATGATGACGGCGTGCGTGTGATTGACCCAATCGCTGCTTTCGGCGGCGTGGCGCGTGTTGCGGACGGCCGCCCAAACCATGACGAGCGTGACAATGAACATCACGCCAAACAGCGCCATCATGCGCCGTTCAATTGCGTCCTTGTTGGCGGGCGGTTTCAAAAATCGATGACAATTTTGGGTTTCGCCGGTTTTTCCGCGGGCGGAGCGGCTTCTTCCGGCCTGGCGTATTGATCGGTTTTCGCCACGGTGCGCACGAGATATTTCACGCCGTTGGTATAAGTAAACTCGGAAACAGACGTCCAATTGGCATCGAACGACTTGGCGACCTTGCGGGCGATCTGGTCCAGTTCCGGGTCGCATTTTACCGTGCGGGAAAGATAAACGCGATTATTGAAATCAAGGTATTCGCGTTCCTGGAGCACGTAGCAAACGGCATGAGCGACCAGTCCCGGCATGCGCACGGCCACCAGTTTGGTGGTGTATCCGTGCTTGCGCAGGACGACATCGGCCAGCACCGCGTAATCGTCGCAATCGCCGGTGCCGGTGGCCAGGAATTGCTCGGGCGCCTGGACGTCGTCGTGGAATTTATAGGTGAAATCCTGGAAATGGCGGGCGAAGCGGCTGGGCGTCAGCTCGGTGGCGTTCAGCAGCTCATCCAGCGTCACGGCGAGCAGCGTGCTGGGCAGGACCAGCAACGCCAGCGCGCGCGGCCAGATGCTGCGTTTCCACCGCCGCAGAATGGATGCAGTGATTTCCACCGGACGCGGTTGTCCGGCGTTGGTGCGGCCTGGATTGGCCTCCCCGAGTGAAGTGTGGTTGTCCTGCGTCATGCGTCAACGCGCGGGGAAGACGATAGCCGAAACAAAGCCGCTTTTGAAGCAAAGTTTCATGCATCGGCAGAGTTGCCTTTTTGGCGGTGAATTGGTCAGTTGTGCGCGGCAATGGATTCCGCGAATCAGAGCCGTCTGCGCACGCTGTTGGTGCTGGGGCGTGTGTCGAACGTGCCAACCGTGTGGTCGAACTGCCTGGCCGCGTGGTGGCTGGGCGGCGGCGGCAGCGTGGGGGCATTGCTGTGGGTTTGCTTCGCTGCGACGCTGCTGTACATCGGCGGGATGTTTTTGAACGACGTGTTTGATGTGGAGTTTGATCGGGTGCACCGAAAGGAGCGCCCGATCCCGTCGGGAGCGATCAGCCTCCGGGAGGTCAGGGTCTGGAGCATTGCGCAGTTGGCGGCGGGATTCGCGCTGATGCTGCCGTTTGGGTCTGAAACCACCTTTTACGCGGTCCTGCTGCTGGGCAGCATTGTGCTCTACGACGCGACGCACAAGCAGTTGTCCTGGTCGCCGTTGATCATGGCGGCGTGCCGTTTCTTTCTTTTCCTCGCGGCGTCATCCGTCGGCGCGAACGGCGTCAACGGATTGACCATCTGGTGCGCGGCGGCGCTGGCGTCTTACATCACGGGTTTGAGTTACGTGGCGAAGCACGAGAGCGCTCCAGGAATGCTGCGGTTCTGGCCGTGCATCTTCGTGGCGTTCCCGCTGGTGCTGGCCGGCGTGGTCAATGACGGCGAATTCAGGACGCGTGGCTTCATTTTCATGGCGGTGCTCGCGGTGTGGGTTGCGCGTTGCCTGCGTTTGACCTATAGCCTGGCGAAGCCGGAGATCGGTCGAACCGTATCCGGCCTGCTGGCCGGGATCGTGTTGGTGGATTTGCTGGCCGTGGCGGACAGCAACATTGCGCTGGCGCCGTGGTTTTGTTTGTTGTTTGTCCTCGCGCTGGTCTTTCAACGATTCGTTCCCGCAACGTGAGGTTGCTGCTGGAGGAGGTTTGCCGTTTGCCCGCGGAGTGACTTCTGATTCGCCGGGCTCCGAAGCGCCTTTTAATTTGTCAGGGCCGGGAGGGTGCGGCATTAATGCGGCGACCTATGGATTGGCTGACCAACCTGATTTTTCCGAACGGCAAATTGTTTGGCATCGAATGGCATGTGTGGAAGGTCGTTGGCTGGCTGGGCAACTTCGTGTTCTTTTCGCGGTTCATGGTGCAGTGGTATGCGACCGAAAAACTCAAGCAGGTGGTCGTTCCAGCGGCGTTCTGGTGGCTGAGCCTGACGGGGTCGTTGCTGCTGCTTTCGTATGCGCTGTTTTACCAGCGGGACTCGGTGTTCATCTTCGCCTACGCTTTCACGTGGATTCCCTATATCCGCAATTTGATCATCCACCACCGGCATGCGGATGCCCACATCGCGTGTCCGGAGTGCGCCAACGATTGCGCGCCCAGGTCCAAGTTCTGTTCACAGTGCGGGGCGCCGCTGTTTCCGGATGGGCAATGAAATGACTCCTGCCGACGCGAAAAACTCCAGCGCCGTTGGACAAGCCGCCGAAACGGGCGTAGATTGCCTCGTGAGAGGAGCGGGAAAAACGGCCGTGAGGAAGTTGCGGGAAAGGCAATTGATGCGAAACACTTTCGCTGGATTTTATCGCAAACCAACACCATCATAACGCCATGAAGCTGATTCTTTCGACCCACAATGTGACGCTGACCAAAGCCATCGAGGAGCATATCGTCGGCCGCATTGAGAAGCTGGAACACATGGATCGCTTTGCGATCAATGCGCGTGTGACATTGGAGCACGACAACACGAAGGTTCCCGAAAAGCAGTTTTCCTGCTCCATGCGTCTGTCCGTTCCCGGCCCGGATCTGTTTGCGGAAGACGCCGAGAGCGACCTTTACGCCGCGATTGACCTGGTGACCAAGAAGATCGAGCAGCAAATCCGCAAGCGGCACAGCCGGCGCAAAGCCAAGAAGCACACCGACGCCGCGCGCACCAAGCGCCGCCGCCAGGAGGCGGAGATTTGAGCGGCGCCCGGCGCGGCTGGACGGAACAACGCGCCGGTCGATTTTGAAACAGTCCCGCTGAGACGGAGATGATTCTTCGTGCGCGCATTGTGTTGCCGGTTTCCCGATCACCCATCGAGAACGGAGCGGTGTGCCTTGAAGGGGGCGTGATCCGGGAAGTTGGACGCTGGAGTGAAATGGCGGGAGACGCGCCGGCCGTGGACCTGGGCGAGGTGATTCTTCTGCCTGGTCTGGTCAATTCGCACTGCCACCTCGACTACACCGACATGGCGGGGCAAATCACGCCGCTGCGTTCGTTCGCGGACTGGGTCAAAAGCATCACGACGCTCAAGGCGGGCTGGAGCTACACGGAATTCGCGCAATCGTGGGTGAACGGCGCGCGCATGTTGTTGCGCAACGGCGTGACCACCGTGGCGGACATCGAAGCGGTGCCCGAGCTGCTGCCGGACGCCTGGGAAGCCACGCCGCTGCGGGTGCATTCGTTCCTCGAAATGACGGGTGTGAAAAGCCGGCGCCAGCCGAAGCTGATCCTGGATGAGGCGATTGCGACCTTGGAGCGGCTGCGTCACGACCGCAGCCGGGGCGGGTTGTCGCCCCACGCGCCGTATTCGACGATGCCTGAATTGCTGCGCCTCAGCGCCGCCGCGGCGCGCGAACGCGGCTGGCGCCTCACCACGCATGTGGCCGAGTCGATCCAGGAATTCGAAATGTTCGTGCACGGGCGCGGTGAGATGTTCGACTGGCTGGCGCGCAATGAACGGGACATGGCGGATTGCGGCCGTGGAACGCCGGTGCAACATCTGGAGACGCATGGGTTGCTCGCGGACAATCTGCTCGCCATCCACGTCAACTACCTCGGCGCGGGCGATGCCGAATTGCTGGCGCGCCAGGGCGTGAGTGTGGTTCACTGCCCCCGCAGTCACACTTATTTTCAACACCAACCCTTTCCGTACGCGGAACTGGCGCGGGCCGGCGTGAACATCTGCCTTGGGACGGACAGCCTGGCCAGTGTGACGCGGCGGCGCGGTGAAGCCATGGAATTGAACATGCTCGCGGAAATGAAAGCGTTTGCGGCCAAGGAACCGGGCGTTGCGCCCGAAACGATTTTGCGCCTGGCCACGGTGAACGGCGCGCGGGCATTGGGGGTCGAAGGACACGTGGGGGAATTGGTGGCCGGAGCCGCGGCGGATTTGATTGCAATTCCGTACGGCGGCGCGGATGCGGATGCGGATGCGGCGGTGATTCATCACGCCGGGGCGGTGGCGGCGTCGATGATTGACGGACAATGGGCCATCGAGCCGCCAGCCGCCTGAAAATGAGTACCGCGCCACAACCGGTCGTGCTGATTACGGGAGCCGCCGGCGGCTTGGGTCAGGCGCTGGTGTATGAATTCACCGCGCAAGGGTGGCGGGTGGCGGCGGGTTATCATCGCCACGCGCCGGCGGCATCCGGTGACAGCGTATGGCCAATGCCGATGGATGTCACCGATCGCGCGCAAATCGCCTCGGCGGTCGATGGGATTCTGGCCAAGTGGCAGCGCATCGATGTGCTGGTGAACAATGCCGGAGTGACGGCGGACAATCCGGCGTGGCAGATGGACGAGTCCGACTGGGACCGCGTGCTGGACGTGAATTTGAAAGGCGCATTCTTGTGCGCGCAGGCCGTGATCCGGCCGATGATGAAGCAGCGCGATGGACACATCATCAACATCAGCAGTTTCAGCGCGCGCCACGGCACGCGCGGCCAGGCCAATTACGCGGCGGCCAAAGCGGGCCTGCTGGGTTTGAGCGAGTCGCTGGCGCGCGAGGTCGGCTCGCGCAACGTGCGCGTGAATGCCGTGTTGCCCGGCGTCTTGCCCACGGGCATGACCGCGAAGCTTGCGCCCGAGCAGCTTGCGGCGTTTGCGGAAGCCAACGCCCTCGGACGCATCAATACCGTCGCCGAAGTCGCGCGGTTTGCGGTTTTTCTCGCGTCCATGCAGAATGTGTCGGGCCAGTTGTTTCAACTGGACAGCCGGATCGCGCGTTGGACGTGATGAACGATTTCGAACAGCAACTGGAGCAGCAACTGGCGGGCATTCGCGAGCAGGATTTGTATCGTGAGCTGCGGCCGGTCGATTCGCCGCAAGCCACGCGCCTGCTCGTCGGCCGGCGCGAATTGCTCAATTTTTCCTCCAACGATTATCTCGGGCTGGCGGATTGTCCGCAACTCAAGGAAGCCGCCAAACGCGCCGTCGATGAGTTTGGCGCGGGTTCCGGGGCGTCGCGATTGGTGTGCGGCTCGCTGGCGATTCATCATCAACTGGACGACGCGCTGGCGGCGTTCAAGGGCGCCGGGGCGGCGCTGTCGTTTTCGTCGGGGTATGCGACCGCGATGGCCGCGTTGTGCGCGTTGCTGGACAAGGACGACATTCTCATCATCGACAAGCTGGTGCACGCGTGCATTGTCGATGGCGCGCGATTGTGCGGAGCGAAGTTGCGCGTGTTCGCGCACAACGACCTCAACGACCTGGAAAAGAAACTGAAGTGGGCCGACAAGCAACGCTGCGCAGCCGGCAAGCGCCCGCGCATCCTCATTGCCGCCGAAAGTGTTTATTCGATGGACGGCGATCTGGCGCACTTGCGCGACATCGTCGAACTGAAGGACAAACACGGCGCGTGGCTGCTGCTCGACGAAGCGCACGGCACCGGGCTTTACGGTGAACACCGTCGCGGATTGGCCGAAGCCTGCGAGCTGGCGGGGCGCGTCGAAATTCAAATGGGCACCCTTGGCAAGGCCATTGGCGCGGCGGGCGGATACATTTGCGGCAGCCGCAAGTTGATTGATGTTCTCATCAATCAGGCGCGCAGCTTCATCTTTTCCACCGCGCCGGTGCCGGCGGCGGCGGGCGCGGCGAAGGCCGGCGTGGAAATCATCGCCAGCGGCGAGGGCGAATTGCGTCGCAAACGCCTCTGGGCGCTCGTGGATTTGTTGAAGAGTTCGTTGGTCGGCAAGGGCTGGGTTTTGCCGCCGGTGCAAAGCGCGATCATCCCGCTGGTGGTGGGCGAGGAATCCAGGGCCATGCAGTTGGCCGAAGCGTTGCGCGAGTCCGGCATCTTCGTCCCCGCCATCCGTTATCCGACCGTGGCGCGCGGCGAGGCGCGGCTGCGCGTGACTTTGTCCGCCAATCACACGGCTGAGGAAGTGGATCAACTCGCCTTCACCATGGGCGCGCTCAAGGCTCGCGTCTGACCATGCATCCGCTCGCCAAACTCGATCACCGCCACGTCTGGCATCCGTTCACGCAGATGCGCGACTGGCTCAAGCGCGAGCCCATCGTCATCACGCAGGGCAGGGGAGCGGTGTTGCGCGACGTTCACGGCCGCGAGTATCTCGACGCCAATTCCTCCATCTGGACCAATCTCCATGGGCACAATCATCCGCAGCTTAACGCCGCGATTCAGCGGCAGTTGAAGAAAATCGCCCACTCCTCGGCGCTCGGCTTCGCCAATGAACCCGCGTCGTTGCTGGCGGAAAAGCTGGTCCAGGCGGCCAATCCGTCCCGGATGAAATCGCCGCTGACGAAAGTGTTCTTCTCCGACGACGGCTCCACCGCGATGGAAGTCGCCTTGAAGCTGGCTTACGAATTCGCGCGCCGGAGCGGCCGCAGCCGCCGGCCGCGCTTCCTTTCGCTCGGCGGCGCATATCATGGCGACACCGTCGGCGCGGTGAGCCTCGGGCACATCGGCTTGTTTCACAAAGCTTACTCCGGCCTGTTGTTCAAGTCGGACCAGGTGATGTCGCCGTATTGCTATCGCTGTCCCTTCAACAAGGCGAAGCCCGAACGCGCCGATGCGCGCGAGTACCGCAAGTGCCGCTGGGAATGCATCGGCAAGGTCGAACAAAAATTCGCGGCGCAAAAGAAGCGCGCCAATCCGTATGCCGCGATGACCGTGGAACCGCTCATCCAGGGCGCCGCCGGCATGATTGCGCAACCCGCCGGCTGGCTGCGCCGCGTCGCCGAAATTGTGGGCGGCAACGGCGCGCAACTCATCGCCGACGAAGTGATGACCGGCTTCGGTCGCGCCGGCTCGCAGCCTTCGTTGTTCGCCTGCCATTACGAGGGCGTGCAACCCGATTTCCTGGCGCTGGCCAAGGGCTTGACCGGCGGTTACCTGCCGATGGCGGCGACGCTCACGACGCAGGCGGTGTTCGACGCCTTCCTCGGCGAATACGAGGAATTCAAAACGTTTTTCCACGGCCACAGCTACACGGGCAATCAACTGGGCGCGGCGGCCGGCCTCGCCAGCTTGGAACTGCTTCATGACAAGGCGTCATTGAGCTCGCGCAAACGGCTGGAAAAAACTTTGCGCGATGCGTTGCCCGCGCTTTGGGCGCTGCCCAACGTCGGCGACATCCGCCAGGTCGGTTTGATTGCCGGCGTGGAACTCGTGCGCGACTGGCGCGCGCGCCGGGCGTTTGATTTGCGCGCGCGCGCCGGCATTCGCGTGTGCGAGGCGATGGCCCGCCGGGGCGTCCTCACGCGTCCCATCGGCAATGTCATCGTGCTGATGCCGCCGTATTGCACCACGCCCGCGCAGGCGGCGCGAATGGTCGATACCTTGCGTCTTGCGATTCAAGAAACGTTTGGCAACCATTAGCCATGCGCAAACGAGCCATCCGTCCCGCGCAACCGAAAGCAAAGCGCGCGAAGCCGCCCGCGGAGCAAACATTGAGCCGCAAGCAATGGGCCAATCGCTGCGCCTGGTGCGCCGGCCAGATCAAGCCTGAGGAGGAAATGTTCGGCATCACCATCGCGCTGCATCCGCAGGCGCTGAAAGAATTGGAACGCGATACCATCCAGCCGCTCTTCCTCCCCGGCGTGGGCCGCTCGATCCCGATGATTATTCTGCCCGATGATTCGCCCGCCAAGCGCGATGGCAAGGATGCCGCGTTTCAATTGTGCAGCCGCAGTTGCGCCGAAGCGCTGCAAAACGCGCTGAAAATGGAACTGGGCGATTAGCGGGCTTCAGCCATCCAGCACTTCGCGCACCTTGTTCGCCAGCGTCGCCACCGTGTATGGCTTTTGCATGAAGGCAATGCCCGCGCCCAGCACAATGGTCTCCTCCGTGTAACCGGACGTGTACAGAATCTTGGCCTGCGGCGCCTGCTTGCGCAGTTCCTCGACCAGCTCCAGCCCGCCCATTTCCGGCATGACGACATCGGTCACGACGAGCTGGATCTGTTGCGCCGTGTCGTGCTCCACGATGTCCAGCGCGTGCGTGCCATTGGCCGCCGGGATGACGCGGTAGCCCAGTTCGCGCAGCACGTCCATTCCGAGATTGCGCAGGCTCGGCTCGTCCTCGACCAGCAACACAGTTTCGCTGCCCCGCGGCAAAACCGCCGGCTGGTGCGGCGGGCGCAGAACTTCCGCCGCGTCGGTGACGCGTGGCAGGTACACTTTGAACTTCGTCCCGCGTCCTTCCTCGGTGTAAACGGAAATGCGTCCGCCGCTTTGCTTCACGATGCCGTGGCACGTTGCCAGGCCCAATCCTGTCCCGCGCCCGCGTTCCTTCGTGGTGAAAAACGGCTCGAACATGTGCGCGCGAATGTCCTGGGGAATCCCGGCCCCATTGTCGCTGATGGCCAGCATCACATAGTCGCCCGGCGGAACTTCGTCGCCCAGGCCCACGTGCGTGCGGTCGAACGTCACGTTGGCCGTTTCGATGACCAATTGCGGGTCGCGCACCGGCGGCAGCACCGCATCGCGCGCGTTGACCACGAGATTCAAGATGACCTGCTCAATCTGGCCGGGATCGGCCTTGACGCGCCCCAGGTCCGGCGGCAACACCGTCACAAACCGCACATTTTCGCCGAGCAACCGCCGCAGCATCCGTTCCATGTCTGCCACAATGGTGTTCAAGTCCAGCACCCGCGGTTGCAGCACCTGCTTGCGGCTGAACGCCAGCAACTGCCGCGTCAGCGCCGTGGCGCGGTTGGCGGCCTTGCGGATTTCCTCGGCGTGCATGTGGAGCGCATCGCTTGGCTCCAGTTGCTGCAGCATCATGTCCGAACAAACCGTGACCGCCGTCAGGATGTTGTTGAAATCGTGCGCGACGCCCCCGGCCAGTTGGCCGATGGCGTGCATCTTTTGCGATTGCAGGAACTGTTCTTCGAGCCGCTTGCGCTCGCTGATGTCGCGGCAATTGAACACGATGCCCGCCACGACCGGGTCCGCCAGAAGATTGTTGCCGATGCCTTCCAGCGTCCGCCATGAGCCGTCGCGGTGGCGGAACCGGAAGGTCAGCAACCGCGTGCTGCCGGCGCGTTGCCGCGCCAGGTTCAGTGCTTGCGTGAAGGCGCCGACATCGTCGGGATGGATGTAATCGGCCACCTGCCGGCACACGTAATGCTCCGGCGAATAACCCATCACGATTTGAATCGACGGGCTTTGATAGCGGATTGTGCCGTCGGCATTGAGCACCGTGATGAGGTCCAGCGCGTTTTCGGTCAGGCGGCGGAAATATTTTTCGCTTCGCTCCAGCGCCTCGTTGGAGCGCTGGCGTTCAATCACGCGTCCCAGTTGCGTTCCCACATGCGCCATGACTTCCAGCAGATCTTCATCCGGCTCCTGCTGCACGTCGGTGAAGAACTCCAAAACTCCCACCACGTCATTGCCCACCAGCAGCGGAAAGCCAATCCCGCTTTTGAGGTTCAGGTTCTTCACCAGCTTGGCGCGCGGAAAATTCCGGTCATGGCCCAGGTCCGTGATCCACGCCGGCTTGCCGCTGCTGGCGACGCGCCCCGGCAAACCGACGCCTCTGGGAAAGACCATTTGTTCGGTGACCCGGCGGAATTCCTCGAACCGCGCCGCGTCGTTGAAATGCCAGACGGCCGTGGGAATCACATCGCCGTTTTCCGCGCACAGGCAAAGGTGGCCCACCGGCCAGCCGCTGAACGCGCAAATCCGCCGCACCGCCGTGGCCATGGCGTCTTCAATGTGCGTGGCCTCGTTCGCCGCCACCACCATGCCCTGCAACAGCACCAGCCGCCGCTGCTGGTCATACAACTCGCGCGTCGAGCGTTCGGCGATCGCTTCGGCTTCCTGGCGCGCGGCCCGCTCGCGGGCGTGCCGCTTTTCCAGGCGCGCGATCTCGGCTTCGGCGTCGTTGTCGGTGGGCTCGCCGCTCACGGTTCTCCCTTTCGAAAAGAAATCCGGAACAGGCATTTGGCATCGCCCCGTTTCATGCAGCTCAGATGCTCGAACGCCACTTGCTCCCCGTAATGCGCCGCCGCGCCTTCCACGAGCCCCTCGGCGAACGAACACAACCGGCGCGCCGACCGGTAACTCATCAACAGCACCTCGGGCGACGACACATCGAAGTCGAACTCCGGCACGTTGGCGCCCGGATAAAACTTGCGCACCTCCGGGTGAATGATCTGGTTGAGCGTGAGCACAAACGACCGTGCGCTCTGGTGTGGACGGAAAAAATGCGGATACTTCGCCGCCAGCAGCGGCAGCGCCTTGCGCCCCACCCAGCGCACAATGTCATCAGGTGATTGCTTCAGCGCCCCGGCCGCCGCTCCCACCAGCTTTCCCAGGTCACTGTCCGGATAACTGCCCAGGGAAGTATAAGCGCCTTCCACCTGGGCGGCTTCCAGCATCCGGTCCCAGGCCTTTTCGCCGTATTCTGCTTCCACAATTTCCTGGAGCAGATTGAAGATGATCCCTTTCATGAGGCACGAACTGCGGGGTCAACGTGGTTGCACATGTCGTGTTATCCGCCAATGCCACCGAACATTCAATCCTTTTAGGGGGCCACCCTCTCCCCAAGGAAGAGGGCCGGGGTGAGGGGGAAGGGATCATAATTTTACCCGCGACGATTGCCCCCCGCCCGCGACATCGCGCGCATTTTCCTGATGCAATCCGTCGCATCAAACTCGCCCAGTTTGGAGTTCAAGCTTCAGCTTGTGGAAAGCAGCGTCTCCTGTCCACCGCCCCAGGTTCCTCTCCTTCCGATTTCAGCCTTCGGATTTAATTTAGCGAACGCTGCCTACCGAACACCGAATACTTTCGTCATCCCTTCTTGACCTTCGCCCGCGCCTCCCGCATTTTGGCGCGGTTCAGCCAATGATCTGCGGAGCGCGTGGTGGTCTTCCGCGAACTCCTCTTAACCGGGTTTTCTCCCGCCCAGCGGGTTTTGCGTATGGCCGATGAAAAATCAAACCAGGATTTGACGCCCAGCGTGGGCGCGGAAACCGATGTCGCCCGCCTCGGGCACGACACCCCGCCGCCCCCGCATGAACAAACCGCCGACGAAGACGTCGATGTCGCCGATTGGGACCGCATCGCCGCCATGGACGAATTCAAGGAACTGCTGGCGGCCAAGGCGCGCTTCGTTGTCCCCGCGACGGTTTTCTTCATCGTCTATTATTTCGCCCTGCCGGTGCTGGTGGGTTACGCGCCTGAGTTCATGGAGAAGAAAGTCTTCGGCGAAGTAAACATCGCCTATTTGTTTGCTCTGTCACAATTCTTCATGGCCTGGATCATGGCCGCGCTCTACGTCAAAGCGGCGGATCGCTTCGATCGCATGGCGCATCACATCCTGGAAAAATTTAACCGCAAGGAGGGCAAGTAATGACGACCGCGTTGTGGATGTTCCTTGCGTTCGTGGCCGCCACGCTGGTCATCACTTGGTGGTCCGCCCGGAAAACAAGAGGTGCGGCGGCTTATTTTGCCGCGGGACGCCAGATCACCGGCTGGCAGAACGGCCTCGCCGTCGCAGGCGATTACATGAGCGCCGCCAGCTTCCTTGGCATCGCCGGCATGATCGCCTTCAACGGCTACGACGGCTTTATGTATTCCGTCGGCTGGCTCGTCGCCTATCTGACCGTGCTGCTGGTCGTGGCCGAACCGCTGCGCAACGCCGGCAAATACACCATGGCCGACGTCCTGGCCTACCGCATGCGCCCGCGTCCCGTGCGCGCGATGGCGTCCTTGAGCACGCTGACCGTGTCCACCTTTTACATGATCGCGCAGATGGTCGGCGCCGGCGCGCTGGTGAAGCTTCTTTTGCCTGGTGTGGAATATGAAGTGGCCGTGGTTGGCGTGGGGATCTTGATGATCATCTACGTGGTTTTCGGCGGCATGCTCGCCACCACCTGGGTGCAAATCATTAAAGCGGTGTTGTTGATGAGTGGTTCGATATTCCTCAGCTTCCTCGTGATGAGCCACTTTGACTTTTCGTTCGCAAAATTCTTTGACGCAATCTCGCGCGTGACGTGGACTGATTCCAAGACTGGGACAGAGGTCACGAAGAATTTTCTACAACCGGGTTTGATATTCGGCATCAAGCCGAACAATCCATGGGGCCCCATAGACCTTATTTCACTTGGCCTGGCTCTCATCTTCGGCACCGCCGGTCTGCCGCACATTCTGGTCCGCTTTTACACCGTTCCCGACGCTAGGACGGCGCGAGTCAGCGTCGTCTGGGCGATGGCTATCATCGGTCTGTTTTACATCATGACCACATTCCTTGGTTTTGGCGCGGCCACAATTCTTACTCCCGGCAACATCAGCAACGAGAACATGAGTGCCCCGTTGCTCGCCAAGGAGCTGGGCGGCGAAGTCTTCTTCGCCTTCATCAGCGCCGTGGCGTTTGCGACCATCCTTGCGGTGGTGGCGGGCCTGACCATCAGCGCCAGCACCAGTTTCGCGCATGATTTTTACACCAACGTCCTTCACCACGGCAAGGAACGCAGCCCCGGAGAGGAAGTCCGCGTCGCCCGCATCGCCGCATTCGTGGTGGGCGCGGTCGCCATTTTTCTGGCCATCAAACTGCGCACCATCAACGTCGCGTTCCTCGTCGGCCTGGCTTTCGCCGTGGCCGCCAGCGCCAACTTGCCCGTCATCGTTTTGTCGATCTTCTGGAAACGCTTCAACACGCTGGGCGCTTGCTGGGGCCTGGGCGTCGGCCTCGTCAGTTCCATCGCCTTGATCATCATCAGCCCCAGCATCATGGGCACCGACCCCAAGGCCTTGATTCAAGGCGAGCCGCTGTTCCCGTTGAAGAACCCCGGCATCATCAGCATCCCCCTCGGCTTCCTCGGCGCCATCGTCGGCACCCTCATGGGACGCGAACCCTCCGCCGAAGCCAGGTTCGCCGAACTCACCGTCCGCGCCAACACCGGCCTCGGCGCCGAAAAGGCCACCTCACACTGATCAGGACAGGGCGGGTGAGGGGAGGGGATTGCAGAGCCATCCGCGACGATGGCTTTCGTCTGGGACCCGGCAACTTCTCATCCTTTGTAGTGATATAGCGGACCACTAAATATCACTATAAAATCTTGACACGCCCCTCAACCATGCTAACTTGTCCTCCAGACACCATCGTGTGTCTGAAAGGAGGGCGGTGCCAGTCCGGCTCCGCGCCCCCAATGACAACGGTTGCGCATGAACAGTTGCCAACCTGACAAACAGTCGCGCCCACGCTTCGCCGCCACGAGGCCACGCAACCCTTGTACCCACTCGATCCTGGTCGGCGGCTCCTGGCTCTCCGTGCCCCAATCGCAAATCGAAATTCGCAAATCGGCAATCCCATTCACTCTGTTCCACCTTTTTCCGCCCTTTGCCACCGTCTTCCGGATTCCCTGGATTTTTTTCCCAGCCATGCTCCACGCGGAACATTGCCACTTATGTAACTCCTTTAACTCCAAGCCTCCCCCACGCGACAGTCCACCTCCATCCACGTAAATCCACATATTGGCCCATCCAAAAATATTCGTAGCAGTCGAAGCAACGAGGCTCAGGTTGACGAACCGTCAACGACTGGATTCTCCAGCACGCGGTCGAATGATCAATGCGCTCGATTCCGCGTCCCCTCTCCTGGGGGAGAGGGTCAGGGTGAGGGCGAGCCCCCTTGCGAAGCCTGATATTTCGGCAACACCCCCCT
>JBFMBT010000060.1:0-25451 GCA_040754875.1 Verrucomicrobiota bacterium
AAAGATGTGGGGCAGAAAAATCGGACTTCAACAGAAGGCATTGCAACGAAGATCAGTTCCCCTCTTGGGAGGGGCAGGGGTGGGTTCGGTCTGCGCTCAGTCCTCAACTCGCGATACTCTCAACCAACAATTCACCACAGAGGCACCGAGGCGCGGAGCGGGGAAGACGGCAGAAAGATGTAGGGCAGAAAAATCCGAAAGAGCCACGACAAGGCACAAAACCGCACACAGGGGAACCGAATAAGGTCAGCCAATTCGCTCAAAGCATCCTTGATAAAGAGCGCCGGATTGCGGAGATTGTCGGCAACATAAAAGGCCTGCTGGCCCGGACCAAATGAACGAACTTATCTTTCTCATCGAAGAAGCGCCGGAAGGCGGCTACACCGCCCGTGCTTTGGGCCATTCCATTTTCACCGAAGCGGATTCGATTGAGACACTGCGCAATCAGATTCGCGACGCGGTGAAGTGCCACTTTGACGAGGGGAAATCCCCCAAAATCATCCGCCTGCATTTCGTGCGCGAAGAAGTCATCGCCGCATGAGCCGGTTGGCTTCCGCGTTTTGGTAAAATGAAATTGCCACGCGACATTTCGGGGTTGGAACTCGCGCGCTTGCTCAAGAAGCTTGGTTACCAGATCACCCGCCAGACCGGCAGCCACCTGCGGCTGACCACAAGCGACCGTGGCCAGCATCACGTCACCATTCCCAACCATGACCCAATCAAAGTGGGAACTTTGTCGGGCATCCTAGCCGACGTGGCCGGACATTTTGAAATCAGCCGTGACGAATTGATTCAACGGCTTTTCGGCGGATGACCGCGTCACGTAGCGCAGCCGTCCCGGGGCCAGTCGATGGATTCGAATGATGCAAGACACCGGGCTCCCCCGCCCGCCAAAGACGCGGGCGCGAAACATTTGAACCACAGATCAGGGGGCGGCAGCCGAATCAAGGGCACCGAGGACGAGGAGGAGGGACGACGACGAGGACGATCGGCGTCTGCTCAACCCTCAACTCGCGATACTCTCAACAAACAATGAACCCACAGAGGCACCGAGGCGCGGAGCGGGGAAGGTGGCAGAAAGATGTGGGGCAGAAAAATCGGACTTCAACAGAAGGCATTGCAACGAAGATCAGTTCCCCTCTTGGGAGGGGCAGGGGTGGGTTCGGTCTGCGCTCAACCCTCAGCCAACTTATTGTCAGCCGAATGTTTATCAGGCGAATGGAAGGAATCGAGGACGAGGAGGAAGGACGACCATGCTCAACCCTCAACCACCGCCCGCTCAACCAACTTTGTTGTCAGCCGAATGATGGTCAGGCGAATGGGGGAGGTCGCCCGCCAAATACGCCAACGGACGCGAAAGACTGAACCACTGAGGCACGAAGACACCGAGCAGGAGATGGGTGGCAGAAAAATCCGAAATGGCCACGAAAAGGCACAAAAACCGCACACAGGGGAATGGAACCGAATGCTGTCAGCCGAATCAAGGACACCAGGACGAGGAGGAAGGACGATCGGCGGAGGCGCAACCCTCAACCCTCGAATCGCGATACTCTCAACCAACAATTTGAACCACCGAGGCACCGAGACACTGAGCCGGAGAGACGGCAGAAAAATGAGGGGCAAAAATATGGACTTCAACAGAAGGCAACAAAGGCGACGAAGGCGTGCTCCCCTCTTGGGAGGGGTGCAGGGGTGGGTCCGGCCTGCCCTCAACGATCAATTCTCCATGCTCTCAACCAACAATTAACCGCTTATCTGGGCTCACCGACGCTGATTTTGCCGAAAATCCGAGTGCCGAAAATCCGAGTTGCGCGGGATGTGGCAGTTTTTCTACACTGCGCGCAAGTTCGCAAAAGGATTGTCACACAATGCGACTGCGTGGGATTTACATCCTGACAAACCATGGAATGGGTTAAATCGATTAAACGGCCAATTCGGGTATTGATGGGCTGCGGGGATGCGTGTTTTGTCGAAATGATGGGAACAGTAATCCAAGAAGCGACCGGCGGTCGCCCTGTTCATGTCACGGAATGCTCACATCTGGACGTGCTATGGAATGCTACAGAAAGGAAAACATTCGATTTAATAATCGTCGTCATTAACAACCTGATTTTGCCCGCTGAAATGGGTGAGCGGTCGATGAATGAAAAACTTTTGTGGGCTGCCGAAGGTGTCCGCCTATTGAAATCCCGGCATAGATGCCCGGTCATCGTGCTGAGCGGATATCTACACTTGTTATTGGAGGTAATCCATGAGGCGCACGACATTGACGTTTATCTACCGATTCCTTGTGATTTGGACGAGTTGAGGATCTCGATACAAGATCTGTTAGCTGAATAGCCAAGCGGTGGTCCGTCACTAGGCCGGGGTTTCGGATTTGTGTCGTGCGGCGCAATCGATTCACGACCCGAAATTTCAGTCGTCGTTTTGAAATCTGAGTTGCACCGGGCGTGGGAGCTTTCTACAATGGGCGCGGACTCCCAAAAAGGATTGTCGAGGTGAACGAAGCCGACACATACCGGAAGTTTGTTGTCCCCAGGCTGCAAGCCGCAGGCTGGGACAACGTTCCGTATTCCATTGCGGAGCAACGCAATTTCACCGATGGCCGAATGGTCGCGTGTAACAGCCGACAGGATGCGACGGCATTTGTCCCGTCCGACGTTGGCCGCTTGTTTCTCGTCCAGGTTGAGGAAAGCACAGATTTCGCGGGGGGGTTGGCCGAGGATTACTAAAAACTGAGGAAACATGAATTGCTTCAAACTAATCAAGACCGTCTTGGACGAAGCGTATCAGGCGATCCCTGGCAACGACGCTGAGAAGGACAAGGCAATCGCTGCGGCTCTGAAAGAACTTTCCGCAGAATACAAAAAGCTACAGACGAAGGGCTGCCTTTCCTACACTGACCCTGCCAGACGTTTTGCGTATCTTTACCGCTACACGACTTCTCACGCCAACTTTGTGTATTCGGTTCTTTCTGGGTCAACGCTTGCAGCGAAGTATTTTAGTCAATCCGAACTCCAGTTGGCTGCAATCGGTGGAGGGCCGGGGAGTGATTTTCTGGGCGTTCTTAAGTACTGCGCGGCACGAGGATTCAATCCGACGATGAAATGCCTGCTTTTCGACCGCGACCCAGCTTGGGGTGAGTCGTGGCAAGACGTGGATGCGAAGGCCGGTGGGAAAATTCAGCTTAAAACCTTTTTCCAAACGTTTGATGTTACCGAGCCATCCACATACCAATTCTATGTGAAGCACTTCGCGTCAGACATCTTCACGTTGGTTTATTTCATGTCTGAAGTTTACGCGCTTCGTGGAAAGGCTAAGCCGTATTTCGACGCTTTGTTTGGCAAAGCCAAGAAAGATGCTTTATTCATTTTCATTGATAACAACCACGGAGACTTCACTGGGTGGTTCGACAGTCTCGCTGCAAAGCACGGCGTGGCAATTCGCGAACAGAAGGCAGACGTGCTGAAACTGCCTTGGGCCGAAGAAAAATCCGACCTTGGAGTATTTGTTAAGAAGTTCGAGCCACCGAAGCTCAAAGCTGATTTGGCTTATCGCATCGCAGTCAAGCAATGATCATCTCAGCCAGCTACAAGACCGACATCCCGACTTTTTACGGAGAGTGGTTCATGAACCGTTTGCGGTCTGGACATTGCAAGATGCTCAACCCCTACAGCCGGCGCTCAATTCGGGTCTCCCTCATGCGCGAGGATGTGGATGGGATCGTGTTCTGGACAAAAAACGTGAGCCCATTCTTAAAGTTTTTACCTGAAATCCGTGAGCGTGGAATTCCATTCATGGTGCAGCATACCATCAACGGATACCCCCGCGCTTTGGAACATTCTGTTGTTGATGCGGCAAGTTCGGTTCGAAGTGTGCGAAAAATAGCCGACGACTTCGGGCCAGAAGTCTGCATTTGGCGTTACGACACGATTGTTATGTCTTCTTCGACGCCCGAGAGTTTCCACCTCCAGCAGTTTTCACGATTGGCGGAATCACTTCGAGGAGCAGTTAACGAGGTTGTCATCTCCTTCATGCAACTCTACGCCAAAACGGTTCGTAATCTTAACGCCGCGGGAAAAGAGTTTTCTTTCACTTGGCATGATCCGTCAGCAGACGAGAAGCGCAATCTGGGTAAGAAGCTGGTCGAAATCGCCGGCTCATTTGGTTTGCGGCTTTCGATTTGCGCCCAACGGGAATTGCTTGTGGATGGGGCCTTTGATGCCCGTTGCGTTGATGCTGAGCGCTTGGGGCGCATTGCTGGCGAACATATTTCCACAAAGCTGAGGGGCAATCGAAAAGAGTGCGGCTGTTTCGCCTCGCGCGACATTGGTGAGTATGACACTTGCCCGCACGGCTGTGTTTATTGCTACGCTGTTCGAAATCAAGAACTCGCTCTCGCTCGCTATCGCAAGCACAATCCAAACTCCGAGTTTCTTTTCGAGCCGGAGTTTCCGGTTGCGGGTGAAGAAGAATCGCCGCAATTATCGTTGATTTGATTCCAGCGCAGCCTTCCGTAAAATTCCCCCAATCCCAACATCCCAACGGGCTAAAATTCATCATCCATAAGCCCGGGTTGCAAGGAGCCGCCCTAGGGATCGCAGGCGGCATACGCTGCGCACATTTACCATTTACGAGAAGATGAAGGTTTGAAGATCTGAAGATTTGGCGCCGCGAATCCCTAACTAAAGCGGCTCCTGCGGCGAAGGCTGCAAGCAGACAACAGAAATGCATGATCGCATGAAGTAGCGCCATTTTACGATAAGAATTGAGCTTGCTCTGGCCGGTTGATCACGTCTTCTACTTCCGCGTCCACCTTCATAGGTGCATCGGAATCTTGAATTCGCTTTTGAAGGTTGAATGTCCGAGAATGTGCTCGGTCAAGCAGTGTGCGGTAGAGCATTGGCTTGATCGTCGTGTTGTTGCCGTGAGTCAACTTGTCCAATCCAGGTTCGGTGTCTGCGCCAAGAACGTATCCTACAATTTCGGTTTCTGGCCGCACGTCAGCGGCCTTTCGAATTTCTTTTGCATAGTCGCGCGCTTGGTCGACTTCCCTTTGAGTAAGCTTGAACCCGCCCTTCTTCAATTCAACGATCAGCACCTTGCGCAAGCCAGATACTTCGCCCTCGTCTTCGAAAGCTGCCGCCCCGTAAACACCAATCGAGCGATCGGGCAACGCGACGAAATCAGGTCGGCAATGTGGAAGTTGTTTGGTTGTCCCGCCAAGACAATCGCGTACGATGGTTGAAAGACCTCGATTCGACCGGAAATCAATTGCTTCGTATTCAACGCCAAACATCCACAAACCACGCTCGAATAGGGGTTGCAAGTCGTGCAATTCATCAGCCTTTGGAGAGTCAACCAACTCTTGCAGACGCTTGATCAAACTAAGCCGGTGTTCCAGTTCGTTCAGGACGACTTCGGCGTTTGTCGCCGTCCACCTCTGCATCAGCCGATTCCATGTGTCCAAATCCTCGGGCGAACATTCCTGCAATTGTTTTAAGAGGTCGTAACCCGATCTTGCTTGCTCCATTTTGCTAAAGATTTCGGCCGTTCGAAAAAGATCGCGTTCCGAAAGTGTGGGGCATTTCTCTTGAACCTGGTCAATGAAAGCCCCGACTGCATTCTTTGAAACCGCGGACAGTTCGCGCAGAATCCCCTTTGTCTCCGCCAGCGCAGCCTTCTTTCGCTCTTTGCGGCTGCTCAATTGGATTTCATTCAATGACGTGACGACATGCTTGTGCACAGCGTCCCTTACCGCATTAAATCTTTTGCTCGCGTGAAAGCCAGACCAATCCGATTTCACGTCGGTCGTGGCATCTTTGAGTATGTCCGCCTCAACAACAAAGCTGAATCGCTTGGCGAGGGTCGTCCGGCCGTCCAGATATGCACCCTCGCCATCAAGTCCTTCCCAGGTAGAATTTCCAACAACCCGTTGTTGAACCCACCATGTGATGCCGCGCAGCCGCGTAGTGCGATCCTGCAATTCTGAATCAATTCGGTGAATGGCGATTTCTCCATACGGTTCAACAAGGATTTTCGACGTCACCAAATGCTTCAGGTTAAGCAACTGAACAGGATCGTTGTTCACTAGGATCGTGAAGGTTGGGTCCACTGCGAATTTTGAGCCGATGAGTTCTTTGATTTCACTCTCCGTCAAAAGATTTCGTTGGATGTCGGCACGAATTTCCGTTCCGTGGCCGGCCTTCTTTCCGTCGGTCTCGATGTTGCAACGGAATGGCGCGTCGTGGTTATCAGTCATTTCCACGCGTGCGTGAATGACCGTGTCGTCCTTCCACGTTTCAACGAAGTAAACGTCCGCGAAGCAAAACGCACCATGTCTTCCTTTGCCGCTGTATCCGAACGCAACGCGCTTCTTGCCTGGAATCCGATTTGGATTCTCCGCATGGATTCCCTGCTCGTGGACCCGTTTGTAACAAAGCGTTTTCCAGCGTCGCTCGAATTCTGCCCGGCTCATTCCAGTTCCGTTGTCGGTCAACACGAATGGTTGTCCCGCTTCTGCTGGCCAACGCAAATCCACTGTCGTTGCGCCTGCGTCGTAAGCATTGGCGATTAGTTCAATCAATGCGATTCGCGGGTCTGAAATGATGTGTCCCGCGTGGTCTTGCAAAAACCCTTCACCAAACGAGAACGGAAGTTCAGGCATGGTTTCAGATTTGCTGTGCATTCTTAGGGCAAGAGTAGCCGAATGATTTTGGCCAGCAACGCGGCGCGCTACGCGGTGGCCGGCGCGGCGGCGCGTTTGGCGAGGATGGCTTCGATGATTTTTTGGGAGAGTTCGGGTTTCTCGATGAGGGCGTTGCGGGCGGAATCCTTGCCCTGGCCGATGAGGTCGCCGTTGAATTGGAGCCAGGCGCCTTTCTTTTCGAGCACGCCGGTGTCAATGCCGACGTCGATGATGCTGCCTTCTTTGTTGATGCCGTGGTTGAAGAGGATGTCGAACTCGGCTTCGGCAAACGGCGGGGCGACCTTGTTTTTCACGACCTTGACGCGGACGTGGTTGCCGATGTTGGTGCCGGAGGAATCCTTGACGTTGTCTTTGCGGCGGATGTCGATGCGGACGCTGGCGTAAAACTTCAGCGCCTTGCCGCCGGGGGTGGTTTCGGGATTGCCGAACATGATGCCGACTTTCTCGCGCAATTGGTTGATGAAGACGCAGGTGGTCTTGGCCTTGGCGAGGATGCCGGTGAGTTTGCGCAGGGCCTGGCTCATGAGGCGCGCCTGCATGCCCATGGTGGCCATGCCCATCTCGCCTTCGAGCTCGGACTTGGGCACGAGCGCGGCGACGGAGTCGATGACGATGACGTCGAGCGCGTTGGAGCGGGCGAGGGTTTCGCAGATGCTCAGGGCTTCTTCGCCGCTGTCGGGCTGCGACACGAGGAGGTCGTCGAGGTTCACGCCGAGTTTCTTGGCGTAAGCGGGGTCCAGCGCGTGTTCGGCGTCGATGAACGCGGCGAGGCCGCCGGCCTTTTGGGCGTTGGCGACGACGTGGAGCATAAGGGTGGTTTTGCCGGAGGATTCCGGGCCGAAGATTTCGATGACGCGGCCGCGCGGGAGGCCGCCGACGCCGAGGGCGAGGTCCAGGGCGAGGGCGCCGGTGGGGATGACTTCGATTTTGCGCTGCGCGCGGGCGTCGCCCAGGCGCATGATGCTGCCTTCGCCGTAGGCTTTGGTGATGGTGGAAATCGCGGCGTCGAGTTCGCGCTGGCGGGCGGCGCTGAGCTTGGCGGCTTCGGCGGCTTTGGACTCGGCGGGCGAAGCTGATTTTTCGGTTTTCTCGGATTTATCGGTGGATTTGGCCATACATTCTCCAATTAAAAATTTGTGTGGTAACTATGCGACAACGTCAAGTGAAGTCAACGGTTGAGGCGAGTGAAGTTCAAAGTTCGCGGTTCAAGGTTCAAAGTTTTGACGCGGATTCGCGAATGGGCGCGAATTGGGGGAGAGGGAATGACGAATGACGAAGGCCAAATGACGAAAGAAGTCCGAAAGCCCGAGAAAGCACAAAGGACACAAAGGCATTGGTCAACCCGCCCCAGAATTGGACTGGGGAGCGCACCCGCCCCGGGTGCAGCTCGACGCGCCCTCGCGTCGAGCATCTCGGTGAACCCAAGCGCACCATCCAGTGAGTGCCGCGCGGCAGGAAGTTTTCGGCGAGGGCGCCGAAAACTACGCCCGGGGCGGGCGTGCTCCCCTGACCCGACTGCATCCATGCGTTTGGGGATGCCGGGAAACCCACCCCTGACCCCTCCCAGGGGAATGGTCGTGGGTGTGTGGAGTCGAAGTTCGGGAAGCGTTTTTGTTTTCATATTGGCGACGAGTTTACGGGAGGGGGTGGGACATTGGCTGTCCGAGGGCGATTAAAGGTCAAAGCGCAAAAAAAAACGATTTGCTTCAGGTTGGCTGGCGTGGATGGGAAACAATGCTCGCCAGGCGGGAGGGCAGGTCTTGGGCGGTATGTTCCAAAGTGATTACTATAAGCGTCTGGCCATCCCAGCGATAAAAGAGAGCAAACACCGAAAACCCCGGCACGGACGCGCGCAGAATGTCAGCCAGCTCAGGAGCCTCGAATCGGGCGAGGTGTCCGCGTTGAGGGTTCTCCAACAACTGAACGACCAGGTCGCGGGTTGCCCGAACGAATTTGACCGCCACTTGAGGGCGTCCATCTTTGAGGCCAATGCGGTCTCGGTAGTGGCGTACTCGCCGATAAAACGCCGGATGGACAGGAAGTTTGTTAGTGCCCATCGGCGATGGCTGACATGTTTTCGTCGAACTGTTTGCTGCTCGTCGCTTCGGCTGGTTCCGCCAACGCCTCGCGGATCCGTTCCTCCAGCCACAACGGCGGCGGTTGAAAACGCGCGGCAAACTGCGGCAAACCGATGCGGAGCGCCTGTCGAATCACATCGGCTTTGCACAACTCGGAGACTCGCATGCCTTGGTTGATCTGCGCGTCCAGGTCGTCACTGATCTCCATTTTCGGCAACGTTTTCATTAAAGTCATTTTAACGTCAGTTTGACGTTAAGCAAGCCGCAATGAGCAAACTGGTGGACCCCCTTCAACGATTCAACGGGTCACGCTTCAACGACTTTACGTGGGATTACGTGGGACAAACTGCCGCTTCTGCCCGCTTCCGCCCGATATCGGCACATCCGGTGAGATACCGGCCCGAGGACGAGCAGGAGGACGAGGACGAAATGCGAGTTACCTACAGCATCCGGCCGAGGACGGCGAAGAGGATGAGGACGCCGATGCCGATGCCGGCGATCTTGATCCAGAACATCATGTCGGGATTGCCCGCGGGCTGTGGCGCGGGAGCAGGCGCGGGCGCTTGCTTGGCGGGCGTGGCGGATTTGGGGGGCGCGCTGTATTTGGGAGCGGCCGGCGCGGCGGGCTTGGGCGCAGCCGAGTAGGCCGGTTTGGGGGCCTGGGCCCAGGCGGTAGTCGGGGACGGTGTATGAACGGGTTTGGGCGCGGCGGGCGCCGGGGCAGGGGCGGCGGGCTTGGGCGCCGCAGGTGCGGCCGAGGCGGCGGGCACGGCCATGTGCGGGGATTGACGGGAGCCGAGCGCCTGGGCGGGTTGCTCTTCGGCCTGGCTCCACCAACCGGCGGCGCCGGCAGTGCCGCCAGCGGCGGACACGGTGGCCTCGGGGACCTGATTGATCATGTCATCGAGTTTACCGCCGTCGAGGGCGACCATGATGTCTTCGAAAATCGGCACCTTGGAGACGTCATTCAAACAGCAACGTTCGATGAGCGCGCTGAGTTTCTGGACTTTCGCATCCTTGTGTTCCTTGAGGCGCTTGAGGATGGCCGATTGCGTGGGGTTGCGGTAATCGGCGGAGAGGAACAGGATGTTGTCACCGGTGTAAAATTTGTCGAACAACTCCGGTTCGGTGGCCAGGGCGAGCAACGAGGTGTAAATGATGAGGGACGCGAAGTTGTCGAGGTCTTCGTTGTAGTAATCAGGCGTGCGGCGCGGGTGCTGGAAGTTGGCGTGGCCGAGTTCCGGGCTTTTGCCGCGGAAGGCGGGGGTGTACATGCCGTCGTAGTCCACCAGGCGGAGTTCGGCGTTGGGGGTGACCATGACGTTGCCGTGCTGAAGGTCGCCGTGGGCCAGTTGATGCTGGCGCAGGCTCTTCATCATGACGCGCCATTTGGCGGCCAGGCCGAGGAGGACGTCTTTTTCGCGGAGATTCTCTTCGATGAAATTGTTGATGGGCAGGCCGTCCACCCATTGCATTTTGACGACGGGATACCATTCGTTGCGGACCTTGATGCCGCGCAGGATGTATTCGAAGGTGACCATGCAGTCCAGGCCCAGGCCGAGCAGGTGCTGGCTCATGCGCGCGTAACGGCCTTGTTGACCGAGGACCTGGCGGACGAAGCAGCGGATGGCCCAGCGCCCGGTGGGCGTCTTCATGGAATAGACGCTGGCAAAGTTTCCGGACATGACCTTCGGCAGACCCAGCATATCGCACCCGACTTCACCGCTCTTCAGGTCGGCCTCCTCAAAACAGATGTGCGGGTTTTGAATCGAGTCCTGATAGTCGGTATGTGAGGGCCAGTTCATGTTAAATCCCTTCGGCGTTTACGCTGGTGCGGGCGTTGGAATCGCTTTCCATTGGAAAATAATCACGGTTGTGTCGTCGTTGCGAATAGCCGAATTCTTGCGCAGCTTGCCGATAAGTGTGGCGTATTCCTCGTCGCTCTTCAATGCCGCAAGCGTGTTCCACGGGCGGGCGCCGGTTTCGGCCTGGGCGAGGAACCACTTGGCGATGGCATCGGTGGCCATGATGAAGAGGTCGCGGTCCTGGTAATCGCCCTCGACGAAACGGAGTTCGTTCCAGATGCCTTTGTTGCGGGAGGGGTTGCTGGCCAGGAGCATGGGGCGGCTGTCAAATTGCGCAGCCTTTTCCAGCGGGAAGCAACGGATGAGCGTGTTGTTGCGGATCTGGAACATGTTGCTGTCGCCGACTGCGATGGCCTGCCAGCGGAAGGCGCTGGCGGACTTGTTGTCGCCGAACATGCCGAACATTTTTTTGAGGAAGCCGCCTTTTTCCTGAGGAGCAGGCCGGAGGAAGCGAGCGCCGAGCCAGGCGGCGAAGGCGCCCGTGCGGGCCTTTTCCTCGGCGTACCAAGGGAGGCGTTCCCAATTGATGCTGGCGTGCCACTCCTTTTGCAGGGGAGTGATCCAATCGGACATCACGGATTCGTTGGGGGGCGCGCCGGGGGGCGGTTGGTTGGTGTATTTGTTGACGAGCGCCTGGGCCCAGAGGTCGGAGAAGGAGGACTCGGTGGCGCCGTCGGCAATGGCAAATTGCCCTTCGTTGGGGGCGCAACTGAATGCATCCTCGTATTCGTCCGGGCTGTACCCCTCTTTGGGCACCCAGAAAACTTGGACAGAAGCTTCCACAGGGCGGCTTAACGCAGGTTGCTGGCGCGGGTACCGATGTCCAAAAAGCGTATCAACTCAACCAGGTCGGCATTGAAGGCAAAGCCGCGTGCTTCGGGGCCCAGGTTAAAGTTTTCCGCGCGCGCCATGTCGCGCATGCGATCGGGCAACTTGCTGGAAACCGAAAACAGCGTGCGGGCGAATTCATCGGGCAGGTCAGCGTCGGTGTCCGGAAACACAATCGGCGCCACCGGCTGGCTGGAAATATGGCAGTTCAGCAACAGCACGTTGCCGTCGGAAGTGGCCAGGTTCGTCAACGCCTGCGCCTGCGGCACGGGGCCGAAGTCCGTGGCTTCGCCGTCGGAAATATTAATGACGATGGGCGGGTAGGAGAATTGGTGCGCGGAAACCCAACTGCCCAGCAGGTGATGCGCGAGGTCGAGCGCGGCGCCCATGGGCGTGGTGCCCTTGGCGGTTGGCTCGAACCAGACGGGGAACTTGACCTTTTGCGTGATGTTGCCGCCGGCGCCGTCGTCAATCTGTTTGACGCGTTCTTCGACGCGCGCGGGGGAATTGGCGATTTCGCTGATGGGCACGATGTCCCGTCCGGCCAAGGGTCCGCTGAAGCCGGGCGCGACGGTGGCGCCGTAGCCGATCACGCAGACTTCGTAAAAGTTGCGAATGCCTTCGCCCCGGGCGCACTTGATGATCAGATTGTGGAGCAGGCGGTTGATGGCATCAGCCACGCTGTCGCACTTTCGTTTCCCGTCACTTCCGGCGATGGGTTCCACCATGGAACCGGATTGATCAACCAGGAAGATGAAGCAACTGGGGTTGGCCCGACTGATTTCCGCTGTGTAAGGCATAGGTTCAACTATTTTCTTGCAGCCAGCTTGATTCCATAAGCGTTGCCGGACTTCGAATTGTGCACCACTCGGGAGCAGTTCATAGCGGTTCTTCCCGACCAAATCAATGTTAAATATGAACCAATCAAAACTTATCGCGCCGGGCGCGCCCGCCAAACGGTCACGCAAGCAACCACTTCGCAGGCGGGGCGCGTGTGGCCGCCGCTTGCCGCGCCGCCTGCCGGAAGTCCCGGCTGCCGTCGGTCCAATGCTCCACGAGGGGTGGGACAACGGGTTCCGGTCACATGGCCCCCGCGGTGGCCGGTCCCGTGACTTGCGGGTGGAAAGGGTTCGGCATCAAAGGGGCACGCATTGTAAGCATAGGAAGAATTAATAGATTGTGACTTGCATTTGCGGAGGGAACCATATAAAAGACGGTCGTCATGGCGCTACCGTTTCTAGGTAATCAGGCGAAAAAGCGGGATCAAATAGTGGTAATTGACTTGGGTACGCGCGTCACCAAGGCGATCCAGCTTCAACGCAAAGGTGAAGCCTATCATTTAACCGGTTACACGTTGCAAGACGCGCCGGTTTATGAGCGGAACATCGCCGTCGAGCCGTTGACCGAGCATCTCAAGAACGTGGCGCACGGCCTGGGCGGGCGCATCAAACAAGTTTCCGTTGTCCTCGGTGTTGGTGATTCGATCCTGCGCCACGCCGAAATGCCCATGGTCGCCGTCAACGACATGCGGCAGATGCTCAAGTTCAATTCGAAGAATTATCTGCAACAGGATTTTCCGGATCATTTGTTTGACGCGCAGATTTTGCAACTCGCCGCAGGGGCGGAAGGCGGCGCGGCCAAAGGCCAGAAAGCCAAGGTGCTGGTAGGCGGCGCGAAGCGGCAGTTGGTCACCGATGTGCAGGCGGCCGCCAAGAACGCCGGCCTCGTCGCCGACCAGATCACCACGGCGCTTATCGGGCCGGCCAATGCGTTTGAAATGGCCAATCCGGACACATTCAACAAGGAAGTCGTGGCGCTGGTGGATTTTGGCTACAAGAATTCCACCATCAGCATCCTGATGCTCGGCGAGTTGATTCTCAGCCGCGTGGTTGGTTTCGGCGCGGCCAAGCTCACCAGCGGCATCGCCGAATCGCTCGGCGTCACCAACGCCGAGGCTGAGGGCATCAAGATTGGCACGCCGCAGGAAATTGAATCGACCATCCAGCCGTTGCTCACGCCGCTCGGGCGCGAGTTGCGCGCGTCCATCGACTTTTTCGAACATCAACAGGACAAGACGGTCAGTCAGGTCTTTTTCTCGGGCGGTTCGGCGCGGTCCGACTTCATCATCCAGGCGTTGCAGGCCGAATTGATGGTCCCGTGCAAGAACTGGAATCCGACGGCATTTTTGACACCGAGCCTGCCTCCGCAGCAACTGAGCGAGCTGGAGCAGGTGTCACCCCAATTGACAGTGGCAGTAGGAGCGGCAGTGGCAGCCTTCTAAGCTAACATTATGCCCATCAGGATTAATCTACTCGCGGAAGAGCAGGAGCAAGAGGATTTACGCAGGCGAGATCCCGTAAAAAGGACCATCCAGATCTCCGTCGCGTTGCTTGTCCTCATGGTTTGCTGGATCGGGTGGAACTTCGTCCGTGTCATGAGCGCCAACAAGGCGCTCGACGCCAAACAGGCCGAATTCGACGGCTTGGAAAAAGGCTCCAAGGCTGCGATGGACAATTTGAAAAAGGCGAATGACATGGAGAGCCGCTA
Organism: Verrucomicrobiota bacterium; assembly: GCA_040754875.1. Classification (GTDB taxonomy): domain Bacteria; phylum Verrucomicrobiota; class Verrucomicrobiia; order Limisphaerales; family JBFMBT01; genus JBFMBT01. The sequence goes on from JBFMBT010000060.1 coordinate 14,028, forward strand.
CACCGCGCTCCAGAACCTCGCCGCCGAACGCTTCCTCTGGGCGCCGGTTCTCGACACCATTTACAAATGCACCCTGCCGGATGTCGAGGTCGTCCGCATCCGCGTGGACCAGAAATATCTGGTGACCGACGCCAAGAAACCCGATCCCAAGAATCCGAAGGACAAGGGCAAGCCCGGCTCCTCGAAGGAGACGATCAAGATTTTCGTTGATGCGCGCGATTTCAGCAAGTCGGGCGAGTCCAGTTACGACAAGTTCAAAGAAAACCTGACCAACCACCAGTTTTTCAAGGACCGCCTCAAAGGCCCCAGTTCCATCAAGCTGGACAATCTTTCGGAGCGCGTGACGCAATTCGACGACCCGAGCCGGACGTTCCGCAATTTCACCTTGCAGATCGAATTCCCGGAAAAAGTTCGCTAACATGAACAATCTTTCCAAAGAGAAGAAACAACAGATCATCCTGGTGGGAATGATCGGGTTCGGTGTGCTTGTGGCGCTCTATTTCTTTGTCATCAGTTCCCAGAACGCGAAGGTGCGCGACATTCGCACGCAGACGGAGGAGAAGGCGGGCGAGGTTGAAAAGGCGGAGCGCAACGTCAAGAACGCGCCCGTTTATCAGACGCAGTTGGAGGAAATCCAAAAGAAACTTGGCGCCATCGAAGAGGGCATGCTCAGCGGCGACGTCTATGGGCAGGTCGTCGAAATGATCACCAGTTTCATCCGCAACGGCGGCCATAAAATCACCGCGGTGCCCAGCCGCGAAGAGCCGATCAAGGTCGGTTTGATTCCGGATTTTCCGTATGACGCCTACAAATTTACCGTGCGTGGACAAGGCTTCTATCATGACATTGGCAAGTTTCTTGCTGAGTTCGAAAACGCGTTTCCGTATATGCGCGTTCAAAATCTTGATTTGTTGCCGATCGAATCCACACTCACTGAGGTTCCCGAAAAACTGATGTACCGGTTCGAAATCGTCGTGCTCCAGAAGCCCGTCGAAAAGGCGTCCAACCCAAAGTGACCCATGCGACCGTCCTACTTTCATAACCGGGTGGTGACCGCGTTGCTCGCCGTTGCGGTTTGCGGCGGCGCGTCGTGGGTGGGTGCTGCCGGCGCACCGGTCGCGCGCGAGTTCCCCAAGTCGTACTTCGATGTCAGTCCGGATCAAGGACGCAATCCGTTCTTTCGCGCGGTCACGCCGCGCATTGAGGTGAAGCCCGGCAATGATGAGGGCAAGGATGAAAAGGGGGGCAAGGGCGACAAGGAAAATGTGCCCGCTCGCAAAGATCCCCTCGACGGCCTCGCCACCAAGGGCGTGACCGGTCGCGGCGCTGATCGAATCGCATTGATTGCGGCGGGCGGAAAGAACTATGATTTGAAAGTTGGAGAGTCGTTTGTTCTGAAAGCCGAAGGAAGTGAGTTTCGGCTGCGGTGCGTGGAAATTACCGACGAGCACGTCAAACTCGCCGTCGAGGGTTCGCCTGAAACGCGAACCATCCCGGTGCGCTGAAGTCAGAAAAACAACACGAGTACGAAATGAGTTCAGACCGTCTCAAGAAAGCAGTGGTCGGAGCCTGCGGGGGGATTCTTTTGTCCATGCTCGGCAGCCAGCTTTCCCACGCCGCCGCGCCCGACCCCAAACAGGCCGCTCCCACGGCCAAAGGCGCGCCCGCTGCCGCCGGCGCCAAAACCAACGCGCCCCCCAAGGAAGTTGTCATTCCCAAGTCTTATTTCACGGTGGACAACAAACTCGGGCTGGATCCCTTTTACCCGCGCAGCGAGCGCTGGCGTCCGCCTCCGCCCAAGCCGGTGGTGCCAGTGGTGCAGCCGGGCCAGCCGGTCGTCGCGCAGCCCGGCCAGCCGCCGTCGCCACCCCCACCGCCGCCTGATCCGTGGAAGGGTTTTTCGTTGAAGGGCATCACGGGTACCGTGGCCCGGCGCTTCGCGCTGATTTCCACTGCGGGCAAGAACTACGATTTCATGACCGGTGAAAGTCTGAAGGTGAAAACCGAACTCGGTGACAAGTCCATCAAATGCGTCGAAATCACCGACCGCCAGGTCACTTTCAGCATGGAAGGCGAAAAGGAAAACAAGACCTTCCGTGTGCCCTGAAATTTAACCTTAACGAATTGTCTTTTGACCGTCGTCGGCAGTTAAGCGTGGATCCAACCAGAAATTTGCAATGAAAACCAAACTCGCATTCCTGCTCGCTGTTGGGCTGACTTCCTGGGGCCTGGTTTGCTCCGCCCAAAACACCAACCCCGACAAGAAAGCGGAATCGCCGCCGGCCGCCGAAGCGCCCCCTGCCGAAATCGTGCCACTCATCACCTTTGACGAGACGCCCATCGCCGATGTCATCAAGACACTGGCCCGTCAAGCCGGCATCAACTACGTCATGGCTCCCGATGCCATCAAAGGTGGCCCCGTGGACCCGGCCACCGGAGTGGCCAAGCCCCCGCCTCCGATATCCATCCGCTTCGAAAATGTGACGGCTGAGGCCGCTTTTACGAAAGTGCTGGAAAACCACGGCATGGAATATGTCCCGGATCCCAAGACCAAGATCGGCACTGTTCGCGCAAAGGACCCCAAGGCGCTCGAACCGCTCTTTACGAAAGTGGTTGCGCTGCGATACGCCAATCCCACCAACGTCGTGTCCATCCTTACTCCCACGTTGAGCACGCGCAGCAAGGTTCAGGCGGATGTCCGCACCAGCAAGCTCATCATCCTGGCCACCGAAAAGGAACTCGAACAGATCGACACTCTCCTCAAGGAACTCGACACCATCACGCAGCAGATTCTCATCGAGGCCCGCATCTTTGAATCCACCCGCAACCCGAGCACCATCAAGGGCATCGATTGGACCGGCACCTTGCAGGCCCAGCAGTTTGGTTTCGGCAACGGCATCACCACGGGTGAAATCACCACCACGCGCCCCGGCGCCACCACCAGTACGACGACGACGTTGCCCGGCGGACGCACCATCACCAGCACCAGCAGCGGGCCGGCCACGGAAACTTCGAGCCTCATCACCTCCATCGGCACGTTGCCCGGCCTTACGGCCAACACCGCCGGCGGTTTCAGCCCGGGCATCGCCTTCCTCAACGCCGATGGCATTCGCGGCGTGCTCTCGTTCCTGAACAGCGATTCGGACACCGAGGTCGTCGCCGAGCCGCGCACCGTCACTACGGATAACACGAAGGCCCGTCTGTCGGTCACGCGTTCATTCCCCATCTTCACCGTGACGCCTGGTTCCGCCAACACCCCGGCCACCGCCCAGATTACCTACACCAATGTGGGCACGATCCTGGAAGTCACGCCGCGGATTTCCGGCCAGACCAACATCGCCCTGCGCGTCGCGCCCGAAGTCTCCAACATCGACTCGAAGGACCGCCAGATCATCAGTGGCGACCAGTTCGAGGCCAACGTCTATGCCATCCGCCGCATCGAGACGGATGTGCTGATTCCCAGCGGCGACACCCTCGTGATGGGCGGCCTCATCAGCGACAACCTGACCACGCGCAACACCAAGGTGCCGTTCCTCGGCGACCTCCCCGGCCTCAAGCGCGTGTTTGGCAACGAAAGCAAGGTCAGGAACAAACAACATCTCATCATCTTTGTGACGCCAACCATCGTCCAAGACCATGACTTCCAATACGTTCCGAGCAACTTCCTCCGCACTCCCTACCAGGAGAAGCCCGACGAGGAATGGAACGCTTGGGACAGCGCGAAGCCGACGAACTGGGGCAAGTCAAAGTGACGGTTGGCTAGGGAAATGCTCCAACACCGAACTTGGCAATGTTTAAAATTATGAAGACCGTGACCACCGCCGATTGTCGTATGGCGCCGTGGCACGCTTGGGCGCGCTGGCGCCGGGCGGGCATCGGTGTTTTGGCGCTGTTTCTGGTGTCTGTTGCGGGCGTGCAGGCTCAAATCGTGGATACGCTCACCGGCGGTCCCAGTCAGCAGAATCCCAACAGTTCTTCCGGTTTTGTGGATGGCGACACCGCGTTGCTCGCCCAATTCAATCTCCCGGCGGGCATCGTTCTGGATCCTGCCAGCCGTTTCCTGTTCGTGGCCGACACCGCCAACGCCGCAGTCCGCAAGCTCGATTTGTCCGGCAACCTCACCACCACCATCCTCGGCAGTCTGGCCACCCCGGTGGACCTCGGTATGGATGGCGGAACCAACCTTTATATTCTGACCCAGGGTGACGGCTTGATCCGCAAGCTGGATACCTTCGGCAACCTGACCATCGTCAACGCAGTCGCGTTGGTCACACCCACCGCTCTCGCCCTGGACGTGAGCACCAACCTCTACGTCACGGAGTTGGGCGGCGCTGTCAAACGCATCAACCCGACCAACGGTGTGGTGACCACGCTCATCGCCGCTGGCACCTTTTCCAGCCCGCGTGGCATCGAAGTGCTCGACAATGGGACCATTGTTATTTCTGACACCGGCAATCACGCCATCCGCACCATCAATCCCACCACGCTCGCCATCACAACTTTCGCCGGCACGGTCGGCACTTCCGGCACGAACAATGGCACGGCGGGCACGGCCCTCTTTAACCTCCCGGCGGGCATTGCCAAGGCGGGGAACGACATCTTGATTGTTGCCGACGAAGGCAACAACCAGGTGCGCCGCATCGAGGCCAATGGCGCTACATCTCTCTTCTATGGCGTGCCCACCGCCGTGTGGGCGGGCCTTGAGCCGGAATTCTTTCCCGGCTGGCTCGATGACGAGGACGGCGACAGCCTCATTGAATCTGAATCTCGCGATCCCGAAGGCGTTGCGGTGGACGGCTCGGGCAACGTGTTCGTGACCGAGCAGTTTTACCACATCATCCGCAAAGTGACCAACACCGGCCTGACCGGTCCCTCGGGCACCTTCGGCGGCGGCGATGGCGGCACCAATGTGGTGATCAATCCGCCGTCCCTTTCCATCACGCCGAACTCCGGTTACTTCCCCATGGGCCAGACCATCACCGTCTTCAGTTCCAGCCCCAACGTGTTTTTCACTGTCGATGGCTCGGAGCCGACCACCAACAGCACGCCGGTCGCCATGTCCGGCGGCAGCGGCACCATTCAGTGGTTCAATCCCACCAACGACCTGACTTTCCTGCGCGTCGCTTCTTTCATCATCAGCGGCACCAACGTGGTCAGCACCAATATTATCGGGCAGGCCGCCTCGACCAACAGCATCGGCATTCCGCTCAGCCTGAACACGACGATTTTCGGCGGCGTCGGCTCCACCATCGTCATCCCGGTCGTCGCGAACATTCGCACGAACGACATCGTCAAATCGTTCCAGTTTCGCGTGGAGATCACTCCGAATGGAGGCGCACCGATGATTCCCGCTTCGTTTGATGCGCTCTCGGTTCGCACGAATGACTTCGTGCCCATCATCACGGCGGCCCAGGGCGCCACGTCCGCCGTGTTCAGCGTCACCGCCTACACCATCGGCACCACACGCGGCTTGCTGGTTTCGGCCATCGGCACCAATTCCAATGTGTCCTTCCAGCGCTTCGCCGCCACGGCCTTGCTGCGCGTTCCCATCCCCGGCACCGCGGTGGAAGGCCAGACTTACAGCATCAGTGTGCTCCAGCCGTCCGCCACATCCGACGGCCAGCAAACCTCCGTGCCCATCTCTGCCTCCGCCCCGACAACCATCACCGTCACCAACGTGGCCTATCTGCTGGGTGATACTTCGCCCGGTCGCTGGTACAATGCCGGTGACTTCGGCAATGGCGATCTCAACAATCCCGACATCAACAACGTCTTCTATGCTTCGCTGGGTGTCGTCTCGCCTTTTACCTTTACCGATGCCTTCGATGCCATGGACGTGTTCCCCTTGGACGCGGCTGGCTCGGTCGGGGGTGACGGTGAAATCCGTTTCCTCGATTTGCAGACTGTTTTGAATCGCTCGGTGCGGCTGGACACCAACAACTGGATTCGTGCCTGGTCCACCGCTGGCGCCAAGACCAATGGCATGACCACGCTGCCGGATTTGCCCGCTGAGGAATTGCAGAGTTTGCCGGGCGCGATCTGGGTGCGCGAAGCGCTCATGGGTGTTCTGCCCGTGGGCAACGCTCAACCGGATCATATCGTGCAGGTGCCGGTTTACCTCAAGGTCGCGGCTGGTGCCACGATTACGGGTCTTCAGTTTTTGGGCGTGATTGAACCGGAACTGGGTGCGCCGTCAGTTTCATCGGTCAGCTTCGTAAAAGCCAGCAGCATTCCCAATCCCAGTTTCCCCTTCAGTGGGGCCAATTCTTCCGGCCTCCCGGGTGCCGGTGGCGTGTGGAATCTCGGCACCTTGAATCTCGCGGGTGGCACCAGCAACCTGCTTGGTTATCTCCAGTTCCGTATCCCCGCTGCGGCGACAGTTGGCACGTGCTATCGCGCGCGCCTGTTGCAGGTGGATGGCGCCCCGTCGCTGTTTACCACTTACAATCTGGAAAACGTCGGTGCCTGTGTTTCTGTCGGTGTCCCGGCCGAATCGCCTTCGTTAATCTCTGAACAGTGGATCAATCATTTCTTCGGCAGCTCGGACAACCCGCTCGCCGATCCTTTGGGTGACGCTGACGGCGATGGCATTTCCAATTACGTCGAATACCTCGCCGGAACCAACCCGACCAACGCCCTTTCGCTTCTCCAGGTCAACGGCACCGAATTGCGCCTCAACGGGGAAAACCGCGAGGCTGTGGTCGAACTCCTGACCGCCCCCGGCAAAACTTATGTCCTGGAGTCCACCACGGATCTCTCCAGCGGAAACTGGACCGTTGTGGCCACCATTGTCGGTGACGGTACTTTGAAGGAATTTGTGCAGGCCAACGCGGCCGGCGGTTCGTTGTTCTACCGCGTCCGCCTGCTTCCATGACCTTTGCGAGCATTCCAGCCATGAAAACTAAAGTCTTACTCGCAACCCTGGCTGCAATCGGGTTGGCCGCGACCAGCGCGGTGGCTCAGCCGACCGTCAACTCGGTTGTCACCAACGGGCTCTTCGAGCCGGTCAGCGTCGCCGTCGATTCGCTGAACAATGCGTACATCGCCGACAGCGCCAATTTTCGCATCATCCGCGTGGACGGGGAGTCGTCCGAACTTTCGATTCTCTCGGGCATCACGGGTGTTCAGGGCACGAATGACGGGTTCGCGTTCGAGGCCCTTTATACCAATCCTCAAGGTGTCGCTCTGGCTACCATCTTTGGAACCAACGGTCTGCTCGTTGCCGACTCCGGCGGGCACACCATCCGCTTCATCAATCTGACCAATCAGGCGGTCATCACGCTCGCGGGCACGCCCGGCACACTGGGTTCGACCGCCAATGCCGCCGGCGCCGCCGCCACCTTCAACAGCCCGGTCGGCTTGAGCATCGACGCCAACAACGTCCTTTACATCGCTGATGCGGGCAATAATGCCATCCGCGCCATCCGCCTCACCGACGCGACTTTCGGCGTCACCAACATCGTGGTCGGCAACACGACCTTTTTTCAGCCCAATGCCGTCGCGGCCGCCAGCACCAACCAGCTTTGGGTGGCGGACACGCGCAATCATTCCGTCAAGCTGATCGATTTCACCAACGGCGTTGGCAACATGTCGGCCTTGCTCGGCAGCAATGACCGCAATCTCTCGGGTGACGATGACAATCAGTTCGCCCCGCTCGTTCGCTTCAACAATCCCCGCGGCCTGCTCTGGCTGGGCACCACCGGTGGCCTGTTGATCTCGGATTCAGGCAATCACACCCTTCGCCTGGCCACGAATTTTCTCTACTCGACCAATTACTCCGTCAGCACATTCGCCGGTGCAGCCGGTCAGGCGGGAACCACCGACGGATTGGTGGCCGCGGCGCGATTCAACGGCCCGCGCGGTATCGCCCGCGACAACCTCGGCGGCATTCTCGTCGTGGACATGCTTTCCTCGCGCCTGCGTCGCATCCAGTTCTTCCCGACCCAGCCGCCCGTGCCCCGTCCGCGCATCGGCCGCATCGAGGAAGTCATTGACATCGACACGGGCATCCGCAGTTTCCGTCTGTTCGACATCGAATCCCAAACCTTCAACAACGATTTCACCCTCGGCATCGACGGCACGCCCGGCACGGAAACTTATTATACCGTCGGACCTTCCCCCGCATCTGTGTTTGAAGACACCATCCCGGTGCCCAGCCGCTTTACGGGTGCCACGCCGCCCGAGTTTGATGACCCGTCCTTGATCGCCCCCTCCAACTTGCTGACCCTGCTGCCCCGCACGACCGACATGACCGTCAAGGCTCGCGGCTTCGGCACCGATCGCGTCTCCAGCGAGGTGGATGTGGCCCGCATCATCTTCCGAGTTGGCAATCCCTCCATCCTTGGCAATAACGCCGCTTCCTTCGGCATCTCCAACGTCACCGAAAGCGCCGAAATGTGGTACACCACCGACGGCACCGAGCCGACCAATGCGCCCCCGAGCATCGGCCCCATCACCAGCGGCACGACGCTTTCGATTCCTTTCACTGGCACGAATGAAACGATGGTCTTTCAGATTCGTGGTTTCAGGGCCAACTATCTGCCCAGCACTGTGGTTTCGAATCAGTTCAACAAGACCAATTTCGCCGCCAACCTCATGACCTTCGGTTTCGCCGGCGGCGAAGCGTCCAGCGATTTCACCGCCGCCCCCGGCCAGCGCTTCTTTGCGCCGGTGACGCTGACCTTGCTGGACAATCAGCGCATCCACTCCATGCAGTTCGCGGCGACCGCCACCAATGGCACCGGCCCGGCTTTGGCCGCGGGCGTGGTCCACTTTGATTCCACGTTGAAGTCGCTCATCCCCGGCACCGTGCCCCCGCGTTTCGCCACCATTCCGCCGATGGCGTTTGCGGGCGTCCAGACTAATTTCACCACCAATGTCTTCCTTGGCGTCACCAACGTCGTCACCAACATTGTCAACACCTTTACCAATTTCGCCACCACCAATGGCACCATCAATCTCATCTCCGTCGGTTGGTTTGAATTGGAAGGGCAGCAGAACCTCTACAACTCGCTGATTCAGGATCTCATTACGTTCTCGCAACCACACAACACCGTCTTCAGCAGCACGCAGAACAAAAAAGTTGTCGTCGGCGCCTTCTCCTTTGTCGTGCCCGGTGCCGCTCCTTTGGGCAGCACTTACACCATCCAGTTGCTCCGTCCTTCCGCCACGGTCGGCTTGGATGATGATGTGTTTATCGAGACGCCCACCAATGGCGCGCTTGTCGGCTCCTCGCCCGTCAACGCCATCAAGACCGTTACTGTGGCGATTCGTTCCTACCTCGTTGGTGACGTCGAGCCGTTCCGCTGGTTTAACGCCGGTGACTTCGGCGAAACCAACCTCCTCAATAACGACGTCTTCCAGGTCTTCCAAGCCACCGCTTACTTGAACAACCGCCCGCCCGCGGGCACGGACTTCTTTGACGCCATGGACTCGTCCAATGGCAATGTTCCCGCGCTCTACGACGGCAATGACCTTACTATCAATGCCATTGCGTTGGGCGATGGTGTCCTGGGCGTGGACGACGTCTTCGTCACCTTCCGTCGCTCGCTCGACCCGACCTTGGTCAACTATCAGCGTTCGTGGTCCGGCGGTGTTCTGACGGCCGCCGTCTTCCCCGGCAGTGTCGGCCGCTCCGGCCAGCCCAATCTACCGGCTGAAGAATTGACCTCCAACAGCCAGGCCAATGCTCCCGCCGAGGAACTCTCCTCCGAGGAACCGGCCGTCAGCTTCTCCGCCGGCGACGTCACGGGTGCCGCGGGTGATCTCGTCAGTGTCCCGATTACCGTGCAAGTGCGCGGCAGTTTCCCGGTGCGCGTGCTGGCGTTGAACCTGACGGTGAAACCAGTCGATGGTTCGCCCGCCATCGCCGAACAGATCACGTTCGTTCCGAACCCCGCCCTCGGTAACCCCGATTACTCGATGAGCCAGGGCTTGAATAACTATGCTGCCGCTTGGTTGGACAACACCATCGCCGGGTTGAGCGGCGATGCCTTGGTGGGCACCTTGCAGGTCCGCATTCCGGCGGGTGCCACGGCAAATTCCGCCTACGCTATCGTCTTCGAGCATGTTTCCGCCTCCTCGCGCGGCTGGGACAGCTTCCGCCGCCACCAACAGGTTCACACGGGCGTGCTGACCCACAGCGCGCGCGCGGCGTCCACCTTTGGTGATTCGATCCCTGACGCCTGGCGCATCCGCTACTTCGGCTCCGCCTCCAATCCGTTGTCCGCTCCGGGCATCGATTCCGACGGCGACGGTGTCAGCAACTGGCTTGAATACAAGGCCGGCACCGACCCGAACGACGCCAACTCGCGTCTGGCCTTCGCCCGCTCTGAGCACAACAACGGCGGATTCAACATCCGCTTTCCCAGCGCCCTTGGCCGTCAGTACGTTGTTGAGGCTTCTGAAACGCTCTTTGGCTCCGACTGGGTGCCCGTGTCCGGCCTGTTGAACGGCACCGGCTGGGAAGTCCAATTCCGCGACACCAGCGCCGCCGCCGGCCTCCGCTTCTACCGCGTCCGCGTCGTCGAAGAATAGAAACGGCCTTTACCTCCTGCAAAGGCGCACGCGTCCTGTGCGCCTTTTTTATTCCAACATGACCTTGAGCTGATTCTCGTTGGAGTTCGAGGCTCGAGATGTGGGACCTTCGGTCTTCAGGCCTTTGAGGTGAGTCCGCGCAACCGTCAAAGGCAGCTGTCAACGCACGGTGATGGTGACCTTCTGCTTGAATTGCTCGGGCGCCAGCGTGCCTTTGGCGAAGGCATCCACGTCTGCTTTCTTCGCGATGAGCCGCATCGTGGAGTGACGCGAAAGGTCGTCGTTGGCGAACGCTTCCAGACGGCGCTGAAGCGGGCCACCCGGAGACGCGCCGGGTTGGTTCGGCTGGTTCGGTTCGTCCGCGCCCGGTTCCGGGCGGGGCCGGGGAGCGTTGCCGAGGGGACGCCGCGGAATGCCGCCGGGCTTCGGTGGCACCGCGCCGCCGAACACCGAGAAAATGATGCGGTCGGCGCCCTTCAAATGCCGGATGTTCGACGCTTCCTTGAAGGTGCTGAGCAACTGTTCCTTGAGCAGTTCGACGCGTTCGGCGTTGTATTCGATAAGCGCGGCGACAAATCCGCCGTTGCCGCCGCCTTCCCAGCCGGGGGCGTTGGGTCGCCGCGGCCCGTGCAATTCGCGTTGCGTCTGTTCCCACAAGGATCCGGGTGTGGGCGCGGGTTGCTGTGGCGTTCCCGCATCCGGCGGCGCCACGAGCGCGAACGGCACATCGATCTCAAACAACACGCCGTAATCTTCCAGATGCATCGCCATCGGGACGCGCACGATGCTTTGCATCATCACGGGAATTCCCAACGCCTGGCCCGGACTGCGCCCCGAGTCCAGCGCCAGCGCCTTTTCCAGAACGCGCGCCATGATCTTCAAATCCGC
>JBFMBT010000061.1:0-25387 GCA_040754875.1 Verrucomicrobiota bacterium
CCGCGGTCATCGACATCCACCCGAAGAAACTGCCCTCGAAGGAAACCGTCAACGCGTGGACCGCGCCGCAATACGTGTCGGCGCTGAGGCATGAGCCAGACAATCCGCAATTCAACCCGCACCTGCGCCAGTTGCTGCACGTCGGCTACAAGATCGCCGCCAAGAAAGGCGACCGGTATTTGAAGATGCTCGAGGCCTGCGAACAGAGCGTCTCCCGCAACGTGACCGAAAACCTGTTCACGCGTCACATCAAACCGCTGTTTTTGTAGTCGGGGCGAAACCCGCCGATATCGGGCGGAAGCGGGCGGAACCGGCAGCTTCAACCCTTCAACGCAAAATATTTGTCTCAGTCGTTAGCAGTTGTCTCAGGCGTCTTGGCGTTAAATCCGAAACCGTGCCAGGCTGCGGGTGATGGAACACATGTTGCATCGTGAAAACGGTGGAACGTTGAACCGGGCGCCGAACCGGTCACAACGCCGCCGACACCTCACCCTCGGTCCCTCTCCCCACTCTCCCAAGCACACCTCATCCGGCCTTCGGCCACCTTCTCCCCATCGGATGCGGAGAAGGAAAACGAGGCGGAGAGGGAAGGAAAACCCATCCCTGCCTCTCCCGGGACAGGAACGCCCACGGTGTGTCAAATTGGCGCGGATCGCCGCGGCGCCATCCACCCTTCGTAGCCGTCCCGCCCGGCGGGATAAGGAGGCTCACTCATCCAACTTTGAACTTCGAACCTTGAACTTTGAACTTTCACTCGCCCTTCACTTCTCCGCCCAATCGGCGCACAACAATTCCGCCTGTTGTAGGACGGTCTTTACGGCTTCGTCCTGCAAGTCCGGCGGGTAGCCGTATTTGTTGAGGATGCGCTTCACCATCACGCGGATCTTGGCCCGCGCGCTTTCGCGCAGCGTCCAGTCAATCGTCACGCTCTTGCGCACCTGGGTGATGAGTTCCGTCGCGATGACTTTCAACTTGTCGTCACCCATCGCCTGCACGGCGGATTCGTTGGCGGCCAGGGCGTCGTAGAAGGCTTCCTCGTCTTCGCTCAAGCCCAGCTCCACACCGCGTTTTTTGGCCGCCTCCATTTCCTTGGCCAGCTTGATGAGTTCCTCGATGACTTCCTGCGTCGCAATCGCCCGATTGTGATACGCGTTCAACGTCTTCTTGAGCTTGTCGCTGAAGAGTTGCGATTGCACGAGATTCCGCTTCGACCGCACCTTGATTTCGTCCTTGAGCAATTTCTCCAGCAACTCGGCCGCCACATTCTTGTGCTTCATGCCGCGCACCTCGGCGAGGAACTGGTCTGACAAAATGCTGATATCCGGCTTGGGCAACCCGGCGGCCGTGAAGACATCAATGACCTGTCCTTCCGTCACGATGGCCTTCGACACCAACTGGCGCACGGCTGCGTCCAATTGTTCCGGCGTCTTGCGGGTGCCGGTCGCCTGCTTGTTCAACGCCGCCTGCAACGCCTGGAAGAACGACACGTCATCGCGAATCTTGGTGGCTTCATCGCTGGCGGCGCACAAGGCGAACGCCCGCGACAACTCCGTGACCACCTGCACGAAACGTTCCTTGCCTTTCTCCTGTTGAAGAATGCGCTCCTGCCCGGCGGGAATGAGCGCCAGCACCTCGGCTGGTTTGCCCGTGGTCCATTTCTTCCAACTGAACCCGTGCAACATGTCGCACGCGATTCCATGCTTTTCCAGCATCACCGCGATGGCCTGCTTGGGATCGTAGGTCGGATTGCCCTTGCCGCCGCTTTCGGTATAAGTGGCAAGCGCCTGCTTGAGCTGGTCCGCCAGGCCGAGATAATCCACCACCAACCCGCCGGGCTTGTCGCGGAACACGCGGTTCACGCGGGCGATGGCTTGCATGAGGCTGTGGCCCACCATGGGCTTGTCCGCATACATCGTGTGCAGGCAGGGCACGTCGAAACCGGTGAGCCACATGTCGCGCACAATGACGATGCGGAACGGGTCCTTGGCATCCTTGAAGCGCGTGGCCAGCACGCGGCGTTTGTCCTTGTTGCGGATATGCGGTTGCCAGGCGGGGCCGTCATCGGCGCTGCCGGTCATCACCACTTTGAGCACGCACGCCTTGCCCTTTTCCGCCTCGGCATCGTCGTCCCCGGCGCCGGCCCAATCGGGACGCAACTCGAGGATGGCATCGTGCAACTCCACGCAGATGCGCCGGCTCATGCACACAATCATCGCCTTGCCGTCCATCGCCTCCCAGCGCTTCTCGAAATGCGCCACGAGATCCGCGGCAATCAGCTTGATGCGCTTTTCGTCGCCCACCAGCGCCTCCAGCGCGGCCCATTTGGTCTTGAGCTTTTCCTTCTTCGACAGTTCCTCGCCCTCGGTGATTTCCTCGAATTCCTCGTCAATCTTCGGCAGCGCCGCCGCATTCAATCCCAGCTTGGCGATGCGGCTCTCGTAATAAATCGGCACCGTCGCCTTGTCCGCCACCGCGCGTTGGATGTCGTAAATGCTGATGTAATCGCCGAAGACCGCGCGCGTGTTGGCGTCCGTCTTTTCAATGGGCGTTCCGGTGAAACCGATGAACGATGCGTTGGGCAGCGCGTCGCGGATGTTCACCGCCAGCCCGTGCGCGATGTAGCTCGTCCCGTCCTTCCGCTTCACGATATGCGAGCCAAACTCGTACTGGCTGCGGTGCGCCTCGTCCGCAATGACCACAATGTTCCGGCGCTCGGACAACTGCTCGAAACGTCCGCCCTTCTTCTCGGGCATGAACTTCTGGATGGTCGTGAACACCACGCCGCCGCTGGCCACGGCCAGCAATTGCCGCAGATGCTCGCGGCTCGCCGCCTGCACCGGCGTCTGGCCCAGGATTTCATGGCAGCGCTGGAACTGGCCGAAAAGCTGGTCGTCCAGGTCGTTCCGGTCCGTCAACACCACCAGTGTCGGGTTCCGCATGGCCGGATGGCGGATGATGCGCCCGGCGTAAAAGAGCATCGAAAAACTCTTGCCGCTGCCCTGCGTGTGCCAGACCACGCCCGCCCGGCGGTCCCCCAGCTTGCCGCCATGCATCCGGCCCGCCCAATAACCGCCCGCGCCTTCGCGCAACGCGCCCTGCTCCTCCATGCCGCTGGCCCGCACCGTCTCCTCCACCGCCGCGTTGACCGCGTGAAATTGATGGTACCCCGCGATGATCTTGTGCAGCGCGCCGCTGTCCGGGTCGTCCTCGAACACCACAAAGTGGTGGACCAAATCCAGGAACCGCTGGCGCTCGAAGACCCCGCGCACCAGGGTTTCCAATTCCAGCGCCTGGGCCGGGGCATCACCGCGCCCTTCGACGGTCCGCCAGACCTTGAACCACTCCTGGTTGGCCGTGAGGGAACCGATGCGCGCCTGCAATCCGTCGCTCACCACCAGCAGCGCGTTGTATTGCAACAGGCTGGGAATCTCCGCCTTGTACGTCTGCACCTGCTTGTAGGCGCTCCAAATCGTCGTATCTTCATCCGCCGCATTCTTCAATTCAATCAAGCCGACAGGCAGACCATTCACGAAAACGACAATATCCGGTCTCCGATGATGCTGCCCTTCAATTACCGCGAACTGGTTCACCGCAAACCAGTCATTGCCCACCGCGTCCACAAAGTCCACCAACCGCACCCGGTCACCGGCAATGGACCCATCCTTCCGCCGATATTCCACTTCGACTCCATCCCGTACCATCCGATGAAACGCGCGATTGCTTTGCGTAAGCGAAGGCGTCGCCACGCGGAGCACTTTGCGCAACGCATCTTCCCGCGCCTCTTCGGGAATGCTCGGATTTAACCGTTGAATTGCCTCGCGCAACCGGCCCACCAGAACCACATCGCCGAAGGAGGCGCGCTCCGACTTGAATTCACCGGGTGCCAGGTGAGGGCCGTAGCCAGTCGAATAGTCCAATTCCTTGAACCAAGTCAGCGCGGCGGATTCAACGGTGGATTCGTTGAGAATTGGAGTCGCGTTATAAGGTGCGGGCTCTTGACGTAGCGTGTAGGCAGCTTTGGCTGGTTGCGCTGGAATAGTCTTGCCCACTTGTTGCACGCGAACGCGCATCCCGTCCCAAGATTGTGGAACGCTTGACTCGCCCTTTGGCAGGCGGCGACGGGAGTAAACAATTAACACCGGCTTCCCGTGTTCCTCGGTAATCCCGACGCTTGAATACCAAGGCTTGTCGCTCAGTGTTTGCCCCAAGCGAACTGCTGCTCGCTTCGTTGTTTCGTTAAACGCCATGACCTGAGACGAGTGTAGCGCCCCCAAAGGCGGCAAGCACTTGTTCAATTGGCATAATAATGCCGTATTGGCCTTTGTTGTTCACTGCGAAAAGCAACCCGACCGCGGCGTTTCCGTCCTCGCTGACTACCAAGCTTCCTGAGTCGCCTGGCAATGCGAAAGGATCGGAACCGTCACCTAAAACAGTCCACGTATCGGTAAACCACACGGTCGCTGCAAACTTACCAGATTTATAAGGCAAAATCCATGGGGTTGGAACAAATGCTTCGACGGTTCCGGTTGTGAGGCCTGTCGTTCGGCCAACTTTCTTGACCCGCAGCCCCGCCGCCGGACTGGCCACATTTGCCGGAGTGTCGAATCCTGTATTGTCACCTTGCCATGAAGTCACAAGCGTCGGATCGGGTACCTGCGCGATTGCCGCATCCAGTTGCATCACTTGCACAAGCATCGGGTCACCGCTCCTCAATTCTACTATTTGCTCGTGACGACAAATCTCAGTGGGGGCACGCCGACCAGGGCGCGCATCCATGGTGCTGGGCGCCAAAATCGGCATTCCAACCGGTGTGTGATTACACGCGGCGAATACATGGTTGTTGGAAAGGGCGAGCATACGACCTCCAGCCATCAGTAACGTTCCAAACGTGCCAGCATAATTCTGTCCACTTGGAGCACAAGAACTGCCGCACGCAATGCGATTGTTAAGCTCGTAGAAGTTGCTAAGGCTGCTGGGGCCAGTTGCCGGGGCCGGACCCGCTTTCAACTTGCCCATGACTCTGGCTTCGATAGCCACACCATCCACTTCATCGGCAATTCCTTCCAAAGCCTTCTTCGATCCGCGCGTCACGTATATGACTACTTTTTCATCAGTTGCTCCGGCTGTGTAACCGACCGAATGCACAGCCAGGCCGGAGAATCCGTCATCCTCGGTGAAGTATTCATCGAGATTTGCAACGGCGGCCGCCTGCGCATATCTGGCCGCAGCAAAATGACTGAGCGATGTGCCAAGGGCCTCATAGTTGCCATTCTCCAAAAATCTTGCCGCAAGGGACTTTGCGAGTGTTGCGGCCGCTGATTGTCCCGCAGGGTGTGTGATTGCCATAGTGTTGTGTACTCCGTTGGTGTTTGGTCGATGATGCGAATATTCAATTCTCGTTGCGCAGCCCATTGAGACCAGCTCATTCCAATCCCACATACTTCTTCGCTGCCGCCTCCAGCAATCCATTGATGACTGCCATGCTTGTGGATAGGCCTTTTTCCTCCGCTTGTGCGAGGACTTTCTTCCAAAGCGTGTCATTCTTGGCCCTGGCGACGAATTCCTGCCCGTTCCAGGTCATGCGATAAACCAGGCAGGCGTTTGGGCAATTCCGATGATCCAGCCGGACTTCACCCTCGACCAGTCCAGCGTCGAGCAACAGTTGGATGTGCTCCAAAATCTCCGCCTTCTCTTTCCCCTCATAGTGAAATCTGGTTATTGGCCCACCCGCGGGAGCAGCTTCAATATCGAGCAGGATCGCCCGGACAAGGTTCAAATCCCTTTTCATGGCCTGATTTCAAACGGCTTCGCTTCTGCTTCCGTCACCGCTTTTGAGCCTTTGATGGTCATCACCAGCTTCATGCTGACTGCAGTTCTTGTATTGCCCCAACTCTTACTTCCCCACTGAGCAACTTCGGCAGCAGCGTGTCGCACAGGGCGGCAAGGGTGCGGGATTCGTCTGACGCGACGGCGCGTTTTGTTCTTACCCCAACGGGGTAATGTCGTTCAGCCCAGGGTTGCGAGGCGCGAGCTACCCTGGGAAACCGTCCCATAAATTCATCAACCCTGAAAGGGTTGCAGCCACCGCCATACACACGATAGATGCAACCCCGTTGGGGTTGGGGGAAATAATGAACCACGTTACCCAGGGTAGCCTCGCCGACTCGGCAACCCTGGGCTGAATGCTGCAATCCCGGTGGGATTGGAAAAGGCGCGTTCATGCGGTGGCCTCCACAAGTATTTCGGCGGCCGGCACCCTCACCTCCCCGCTCAGCAACTTGGGCAGTCCCGACCTGTCGGGATCGCGCAGGGCGGCAAGGGTGCGGGATTCGTCTGACGCGACGGCGCGTTTTGTTCTTACCCCAACGGGGTAATGTCGTTCAGCCCAGGGTTGCGAGGCACGAGCTACCCTGGGAAACCGTCCCATAAATTCATCAACCCTGAAAGGGTTGCAGCCACCGGCGAACGAACGATTGATGCAACCCCGTTGGGGTTGAGGGAAATAATGAACCACGTTACCCAGGGTAGCCTCGCCGACTCGGCAACCCTGGGCTGAGCGATGCAATCCCGTTGGGATTGGACAAGCCGCTTTCACCTCCCCGCTCAGCAGCTTCGGCAGTCCCGACCTGTCGAGATCGCACAGGGTGGCGAGGGTGCGGGATTCGTCTGACGCGACGGCGCGTTTTGTTCTTACCCCAACGGGGTAATGTCGTTCAGCCCAGGGTTGCGAGGCACGAGCTACCCTGGGAAACCGTCCCATAAATTCATCAACCCTGAAAGGGTTGCAGCCACCGGCGAACGAACGATTGATGCAACCCCGTTGGGGTTGGGGAAAATAATGAACCACGTTACCCAGGGTAGCCTCGCCGACTCGGCAACCCTGGGCTGAGCGATGCAATCCCGTTGGGATTGGAAAAGGCGCGTTCATGCGGTGGCCTCCACAAGTGTTTCGGCGGCGGGAACGCGCACCTCCCCGCTCAGCAACTTCGGCAGCAGTGTATCGCGCAGGGTGGCGAGGGTGCGGGATTGGGTGCGGTTGGCTTCAGCTTGTTCAAAAAGTGGAGCGCAGATGCGCTGGAAAGCTTCAAGAATCTTCGGCCCAAGGCGATGCTGGTCCAGCGCCGGGCGGGCGTAGTCCTTGGGCAGGACGCCTTTCAGGCGCGGATTGTCGCGCTCGATGGCAACCATGGCGTCATCCACCAGCTTCCCAATCGTGGGCTGCTTCGCATTGGCCTGGAGGTGCGACCAGCGAGCTGGCTTGGGCACCCAAAAGACATTCTCCGCCTTGTATTCGTCCTTATCCTCGGGATTGGCCCCGGAGTAATCGCCCTTGCCCGCGACGAGTTTGGCGTGATGCTCCTCGAATGTGTCGGAAATGTACTTCAGGAAGATGAGCCCCAGGACGACGTGTTTGTACTCCGCCGCGTCCATGTTGTTGCGAAGCTTGTCCGCCGCCGCCCAAAGCGTGGCTTCGAATCCGAGCTGGGAACCGTTGGCCGCCTTCTTCTTCGCTTTGGCTGGTTTGTCGCTCATCCGTGCCCTTCAGTGTAAATCCTCCGCCACCGGGTCACCTTCAAACTGGTTCCCCACAGTTTCATGGCGTGCCCGGATTTTAAGAAACACCGGCGGGGAAGCAAGCCTTGGCATTTGCGATTTGCGATTGGGGGAGCTGACACATATTTTTTGCGCAGACCCCAGTACTCCACGACTCCACCGCTCCATCACTCCCCGGCCCGCGGTGCCGTTCGACCAAACCACTCCGCCGCTCGGCAACCGCTGCGCCGCCGCTGGACCGTGGACGGCTCATTTCGGCAGCCACTGGACGGCGTCGATGATGACGTAGCCGTCGGTGTCGCGGTTGGAGACGACGACGGCGGCGGGCTGCGTCGGCGTGAACTCGAAGACGCCGAGGGAGAGGAACAGGCCGTCGATGGGCGGCTCGGTTTTCTGGTTCACGAAGACGGTCTTCACGCCGCCGGCGTGGTGGATTTCCACGGGGACCTTGGTGGCGCGGTTGTTGTTGGGCGGCCAGGCGAGGCGCACTTCGTACTGGCCGGCCTTGGGAAGCTTCGCTTCGAAGCGCGCGGACATCTTTCCGTCCTTGGTGTTGCTGTCGTGCCGGTAGCTGTCGCCCACGTAGGCTTTGGCGGCGCCGCTTTCCTTCCAGGCGCCGGTGACTTTGGCGGCGCTGTCATCGATGACGATGCCGGGCATTTTTTGCGGGTCGAAACTCGCCTCGCTGCCGCGCGAACCGGGGTTGTTGTATTCCAGGATCTGGCCATCCTTGAGCAGGCGTTCGCGCAGCTTCGGATAGGGCACGTCCTGCACGGGAATCTTCGCATCGATGGCCATGGCGGCGGCGGTGGCGGCGGACTGGCCGAGAATCATGAACACCGGTTCCATGCGGATGGAACCGAAGGCGATGTGCGAACTGGAGACGCACACAGGCACAAGGAGGTTGTCGCACTGGCCCTTCTTCGGGACGAGGGAGCCGTAGGCGATTTCATAGGGGCCCTTGGTGGGCACGCCGATGTCGCCTTCGTTCTGCACGTAGCCCTCGGGCGTGATGTAACGCTGCACGTTGTGCGAATCGATGGTGTAGGAACCCATGCCGACGGAATCGGGCGTGGGACGTTTCTTCAACAATTCGTTTTCAGTCATGACGTACTGGCCGATCATGCGGCGCGCCTCGCGCACATAAATCTGGTGCGGCCAGCCGCCGTTGTCCTTGAATTCGTCCTTGGGCAAACCCCATTTGCGCATGGCGGTTTGCACGTCCTGCGGCACGCGCGGGTCGTTGGCGATGAAATAAAGCCAGCCCTTCTGATACGTCTCGTGTTCGCGGAGGATTTCCTTGCGCCGCTCGTAGGAGGCCTCGGGATAATCGTAATTGTAACCGATGTTGTCGGTGCTCATCGGGCCGTGGTTGTTGGTGTCGGTCTTGTGGTTGGGGATGGGGTCGAATTTTTCGAAGGTCTCGCGCCAGCCGGCTTCGAAGACGCGCAGGAGCAATTCGTATTGTTTGGCGTCGTAGCCATCGGGCTTGGGGAAGGGAATCAAATTGTCCGGATGATCCGTGAGGCACATGCGGTAGCAATACGCCTGAAGGCGCTGATCGCCCTGGCCGAATTCGCCGGGCGGCGCGGTGCTGACGCGCGGGAGCACGCCGCTGGAAGGATCGCCGGGCACGACGTAGGGACTGATCTTTTGTTTCACGGCGCCGAAGTGGTGGCGATGATGCAGGACGCCGGTCTGGATGCCGTTCCATTTTTCGCCATAGACACTCTGGGCCTCGCGGCCGACGTGGTAATCGATGCCGGCAGCGGCGAGCAAATCGCCTTCGTAGGTGGCGTCGATGAACATTTTGCCGGCGTAGGTTTTGCCGCTGAGCATGGTGATGGAGGTGATGCGGCCGGCCTGCTTCTTCACGCCTTTGGCGCGGTCGAGCCATTCGTCGCGATGCACGGGGATGCCGAATTCCTTGACGAAATCCTCGAAGACCTGTTCGGCCACATGCGGCTCGAAGATCCACATGGTGCGTTGCTCGCCGTCGATGGCCGGGGTGCCCTGGCCTTTGTTGCCGTATTCGGATTGTTTCTGCCAGCGCCACGCCTCGGGCGCCTGGTAATGTTTCCAGACGCGATGGTAGAATTCGCGCGAGAGGCCGCCGATGACGGCCTTGTTGCCGGTGTCGGTGTAGCCGAGGCCGCCGCTGGAAAGGCCGCCGAGGTGTTGGTCCGGCCCGACGATGATGGCGGATTTGCCCAGCTTTTTGGCCTGGACGGCGGCGATGACGCCGGCGGAGGTGCCGCCGTAAATGACGAGGTCATATTCGGCAGCGAGGGCGTGTCCACCCGCGAAGGCGCAACTGAAAGCGAGGACGGCGATGCGTGTGAGGTTCATAGGTCAGTAGTATAAGGCCGCGCCTGACAAAATTGGACAGGGAAAATGATTCGCGATTGGGATTTGCGATTGGAGGAGGCGATTCGGGCGCCGCGCCCAAGGGTTCCGGAATCGGGTGTTTCACTCCCACACCGCTTCCGCAGCGACCTTCCGGTAAAACTCCTTCGCCCACTCGTACGCCTTTTCCGCTTCCGCCCTTTCGTTCGCCGCAATGTTTTTGTTGCGCACGCGCCAGAGTTGGTCGATGGAGTCGATGCACCATTGGGCGCTGCGGCGCGAGGCGCGGATCGGTTTGCCGTCGACCAGCACGTTGACGGGGTTGGTGTGCAATTGGGGAAAGTGCCGCAACGCCACCCAACTGCTGTGCGGGATGCCGACCTCGAACGTCACGTCGTGCACCTGGTCATCGGCCGGCACTTCGCGGCGGCCGGCGACGCGTCCGTTGATCACCAATTCCACCAGCCGCTTGTTGCCGTCGAACACGCCCGGCCCGGTCGTCGGATGCAACACCACGGTGTCGCCCACCAATCGCAATCCGCCCGCGGGCATCGCGCCGCCATAGGCGACTTCCAGCGGCGTCTGCGACGCGAACGCCACCTTTGCCCGCACCTGCAGCTTGGCGGGCTTGGCCGACTCGACCGTGTCGCCCGGCGCTTTGCCGTTCACGGTGAACTCGAGCGCGTGCGCGTAGCCGTCCGAAACATAGGAGCGTCCCTGCGCGAGGCCGGCGCACCACGCCGCGTAATCCAGACGAGCAATCTTTCCGAGTTGCACATAGACGCGGCCCTGGCCCACGCGCGTGCTGCTCATGCAAGGGAAATCCGTTTCGCCGCTGACCTTGACGGGCAGGCCGCAGTTCATGAGGTGATACCAGCAATTCCATTCGCGCAGGCGCGCGGTGTCCATGGCGCTGATGAAGTCGCACACGCCGAGGGCGGCGGTGACGAAGATTTCCTGCGCGCCCACGCTGTTCAATTCGGGGATGGCGACGTTGGGCAACTGGTCGGCCACGCGATCATGGCTGCGCACCAGTTCGGTTTCGTTCAGGCGGCCGTCGCTGTCGGCATCGATGGCGGCGAAACTTTCCGTCAACAAACCGCGCGCGGCTTCTGCCTGGTCGAGCAGCGCGTCCTTGTTCGCATCGAGCGCCGTCAACAGGCGTTTGGCGGCATTGGCGGGTTCGATTTGCAGGCCGCTGCCGGAATGCGCGTAGCCGGTCACGCCGCCCTGCGCCTTCACCCAGCGCAACACCGGCGCGGTCCACGTGGGCCAGCCCTTATTCCCGGTGGCGCCCGGATAAATCTGCTCCTTCAAATTGAGCAGGCACACATGGCCGAGCGACGCCGAGCCAAACCCGCTGACCTCGACATCGTATTTCAACACCGTGAACGGCTCGCTCGCGCCGTCCGCGCCGGGCGAAAAGAATTGATGCTGATAATCGAAGCACGGCCCCCACGTCAGTACGCTGCCGACGTTGAGCGCCTCGCCTTTCACCTGCTTGAACATGTGCTCCGGCAGCACCCCTTCGGTGGGCGACGTGTAATGCGCGCAGCCCGCCGCGTGGATGTGATGGTCGCCGCAAAAGAATCCGTAATCCATCGGGTTCACCCAGCGTTGCAGGCGCACGGACAATTCATGCGCGCGCTTCGCGGGAATCGTCACCTTGCGCTCCAGCCATTGGTATTCCGGCCCGCGTCCGTAATGCATCGTGAACTCGCCCGCGGGCAGCAGCACCGTCTCGCCGTCCGCGCGGTAAATGTGTTTTTGAAAAAAGAAATCCGGCGCGAGCCGTTTGGCCTGCGGCGGAAACACGTGGCCCAGCGCGTCCGTGAACAGGAACCGGCCGGTGGTCGGCCGGCCGTCGAAATCGCGCACGGCGAGCTTTACTTCCACGGCGGGCTGGACGTCGAACAACACGGGCACTTCGGCGCGGAAGCCGAGGTCTTGCGTGCCTTCGCCGACGTCAAACCGCAGGAGCGCCTCGCGCCGGCCCGCTTCGCTGCTGTAAACCAGCGCGATGGCATACTCGACGCGCAGCCCGCTCAGATTCGGCGTCATTGGCGGATTGGCGAACAGCTCGACTTGCAGGAAACGATCCGTGCGGCCCTCGACGTTTTCATTCTCGCGCAGCGGCTCCTGTTTCTGCCGTTCCATGCTGAGCTTGGCCACGCCGGCATACACCGGACCGGACTGCGGGCTCTCGATGCGCAGCCGTTGAGTGGAGGTGCTGTCGTTGAGAATCTTCAGCAACACGGGTGTGTAACCGCCCTGTTGCAACATCGCCTTGGCCGGGCCGCGCTGCGCCTTCACGCGCACCTCGGGATTCAGGCTCACCACGAGCAACACGTGCGGGTCCAGCAACTCCTGCAACTTCGCGGCATCGCGCCGTTGCGCGGCGGAGGCGAGGGCGCGGCGGGTATCGGCGGGCAGGGGTTTGCCGAGAAACTCCAGCGCCTGTTGCAAACGTTCCACGTTCGCGGCGAGCGGCTGGCCTTCGACTTCCACGGGGGCCAGCGCGGCGCGCGCCGAGGTGGCCAATGCCAGCGTCGCGGCGCAGAGGCAGGTGAAGAGGTGGCGCGCATTCATGGTCAGTTACGGACGATGTCCCGGAGAGTTGAGAGATGCGGAAGGCGCGTCAAGTCAGTACGGGGTGGGGACAGTCCGATAGCGGATCCCACAATTCTGTAGCCGCATTTTCTTTGGTCTCCTGGAGCGCGGCGTTCACGCCGCTTCAACGCCGCCAGCACAAACCACGCTGAAGCGGGCTGAAGCCCGCGCCCCGCTCAATCCGTCGGCGGCGGCAGTTTGCCTTCGCGATAACTTTTCAGCACGCCTTCCAGCACGGTCTTCATTCGTCCTTCCGCGCGCGAAACCGCCTTGGTCTGCAATTCAATGGCGCGCGTCTGGTCGCCCTTCATGAAATGGACGCGCGCGAGGGTGTCCAGGATGGCGGCGTCTTCGCCCTTGGTGGCCTCGTTGGCGCGGTTGGCGCAGAGTTCGGCCAGTTGCAAATCCGGTTTGTCCACGGGGTCCATCTTCGCGATCTCCCACGCGAGCATGTTCTGAAGCATGGCGTTGTCCTTCTGCGCGTCGCCCGAACGGCGCGCCAGTTCGAACGCGGCCGGGAAATTCCGGCGTTTCATGGCAATCTGAAAGCGCGTCACATCCAGGTTTGCCTGGTCTTCCTCGGGAATGAGCCGGGCAATTTCACCCAACGCCGCTTCCGCCTCGTCCCAGTTTTTCTGCTGCATGCTGGCGCCCATTTTCCGCGACAAAGCGGTCACCTGCGGCTGGTTCTTTCGCCTCAATTCGAACGCCGCCGCGGCCCGGGCCACATCGAAGGTGCCGTCCAGGACCTGCTCCAGCACGGGTTCCTTCAAGCTCATGGGATGGCCGATCCAGGCGATGAGTCCCTGCTTGTTGATGACAAAGGCCGACGGGATCCCGTTCTGCCCTGCCGCGGCCATCCAGGTTTCCGCCATGCGCCCGCGGTCCTTCTCGTCCTTCTTGAGGTCCAGAGCGACACGGTAGGTCATCTTGTCGCCCATCTTCTTGATGAACGGCGCCACGGCGCTTTCGTTGTTCTCCCAACAATCCTGGCCGATGACGACCAGCCCGCGGTCCTTGAATTTTTCGTGCAATTCGTTCAAGTGCGGGATGCTGACCACGCACGGCCCGCACCACGTGGCCCAGAATTCGACGATGTACGCGGTGCCCGGCGCCAGTTCCGCCACCGGTTCGCCCTGCATCCATCTGGCGACTTGCAGTTTGGGCGCGCGGTCGCCCACTTTGAGCGTGACGGCGGGAGTTTGTTTGGGGTTATCCTGCGCGAGAGCGGCGGCATGGGCCGACACCACGAGCAGGCCGGCGAGGAACCACGAAGTTCGGTTCATAGGTTTTGGGGGTTATACCCGCATGCTGACTTCCCCGGCGCGATTGTCAAGTGGTTGGGCGGGCTGGCGTGGGACCGGTGGGGACGGTCACATTGGTACGAATTGTCGTCGCCTCGCGGCGCAGGCTTGAAGCCTGCGATACAGCAGGTTGGAAACCTGCGCCACCTGGCCTCAGAGCTTCTTGAACCCCGGATGCACATCCGGCGTCAGGCCCTGCTGCGTGACGATTTTGCGGCACAATGCCACCAGCGTGTTGCGCTCCTCGGTCGTCAGCGCGGCGCACAGATCGTTTTCGTGTTCGGCAGCGATCTTTGAAAGGTCTTCCAGCATCTGCGTGCCGGCCTTCGTCAGCGCGAGTTCGGAATGGCGGCGGTCTTTCTGGCTGCGCTGGCGTTCCACCAAGCCGCGTTTCGCCAGGTCGTCGAGCAAGATGACCATGCGGCTGGGGAGCACGCCCAGCCGTTTGGCCAGCGACTGCTGGTTGCACGACGGCATGGTGGCGATCATGCGCAGGATGCCCGCGTGCGGCGGCGCGATGCCCAACCCTTCGATGCGCTCGCCGAAGCGGTCGGCCGAATGCGCGCCCAGTTGCGACAGCAGGAAGGCCGCGCCGCACGGCTTGGATTTGCCCGGTTTCATGCTTAACGTAGGCCATCTTAAAAAATTATTTGCCAAAAGCAATCGTTCATATTATGAATCATTCATGAGTGAAACGAATTTACCCGGCGCGTCGCCCGTCGGCCCTCAACCTGGCGCCCTTCGCCGCATGCGCTGGTGGGTTCCGGCCGTCATCGCGGCGCTCGTCATCACGAATCTCATCCGCCTGCGCGTCACGCCCGAGGTGGACGCCCTGACGCGCAATTTTTACAGCATGATGACGGTGGCGGGCTCCATCCCGCTGTTGCTGCTCTGGTGGGTGTTCCTGACGCGACTGCCGTGGCGCACGCGGCTGATTGGTTTCGGCGTCGCGGTCCTCGTGGGCGGCACTCTGTTTTCGTTGGTGCGCATCGATGGCTCGGATGGCTACGGGCGTCCGCGCTATGTATGGAGCTGGACGCCGCGCAAGACCGGCGAGGTCGGCGAATTCAAACCCGTCACCGCGCGGGAACTGGCGGCGCTGCAACCCGCGCTGGATTACCCCGCCTACCTGGGCCGCGAGCGCTCGGGCGTGGTCACCGGCATTCAACTCGAACGCGACTGGGCCACGCATCCGCCCAAGGAACACTGGCGGCATCCGGTCGGGCTCGGGTGGTCGGCCTTTGCGGTGTCGGGCTCGCGCGCCATCACGCAGGAGCAACGCGGCGAGAACGAATTGATTGTTGGCTATGATCTCGCCAGCGGCCGGCAGCTTTGGGCGCACACGAACGTGGCGCGCTTCAGCGAGCCGATGGGCGGCGACGGCCCGCGCGCCACGCCCACCATCGCCGGCGAGCGCGTGTATGCGCTGGGCGCCACGGGAATTCTCGATTGCCTCGAAGCCGCCACCGGCCGGCTCATCTGGACGCGCGACACGCTCAAGGAAAACGGCCTGCCCAACGCGCCGTTCGGCAAATCCTCCTCGCCGCTCGTGGTGGACGACCTGGTCGTCGTCACCGGCGGCATGGCGCGCAAATCGACCGTACTGGCGTTTCGCAGCGAAGACGGCGCGCCCGCGTGGCAGGCGGGCCACGACGAAGCGAGCTTCGCTTCACCCGCGCTCTTCACTGTGGGCGACCGGCGCCAGATCCTGTCCATCAACGCCTCGAGCGTGACCGGGCACGACCCCAAGGACGGCCGCATTCTGTGGGAATACGCGTGGGCCAACAACAAATGGCCCAAGTGCGCCCAGCCGGTGTTGCTCGAAGGCGGGCGCATTGCGCTCTCGGCCAGTTTCAACGCGGGCTGCGTGTTGTTGCAGGTCACCGCGGGCAGCGACGGCCATTGTTCCGTCACCGAGGTGTGGAAGACGCGCAACCTGAAATCCGGCTTCTCGAATCTCGTCGCGCGCGACGGTTTCCTCTACGGCATCGACGACGGCATCCTCGTTTGCGTGGACCTGGCGACCGGCGAGCGCAAATGGAAAGACGGCCGTTACGGCCACGGCCAGATATTGCTCGTGGGCGACCTGCTCCTAGTGCAAACCGAACGCGGCCCCGTGGTGCTTGTCGAAGCGAATCCGACCGAATACCGGGAAGTGGCGCGCCTGCCCGCGTTGAGTGCCAAGACGTGGAACACGCCGGCGCTCGCAGGTGAATTTCTCCTCGTGCGCAACGACCAGGAAGCGGCGTGCTACAAGCTGCCGTTGCGCGCGAAGGGACCGGAGGTTTTACGCTCGGCGGCGGAAGCGGGAGCGCGCCCGTAATGATATCGGGACGCGCATTGCTACCAAACCTTTGGGGCGCGGAGATCAAAGGCGGACCGCGGCTGTCCCCAGCCACAGCGGGTGAAATGCAACCACGGCACTGGATTGACTTCGAGGTTATCTCGGTGCGACGCCAAACGCGCATACAACCAAACGAACCTCCCAACCCACCTTCGCCCGGCACACGCTGCGGCTGGGGACAGCCGCGGTCCGCGTGTAGGGTTGCCGTGCTTGGGCAAGGCAGAGCGTACGGGCCTAACCACCTAATTCCGCCGTAACGTTGCGCGCTCCGTGCAGAATGCGCAGGACTTCAATTGGATCGGCAGCCGGATCGTAAACGATCAAATACGTGCTGCGAATCGGGAAGAAACGAACCGGTTTGTCAGTGAGATCCCGTCGGTGGTGGCCAAGATCGGGGTGTCGGGCCAGTTGCTGACATGCATCAAGAATGTTTTCCTCCAACCGATCCGCCGCTTTAAGGTTATCCTCGGCAATATAAGCCCAGATGTTGAAAAGGTCATCCTCGGCCGCGGGGGTCAGCCGGTAGGAACTCATGCTTGCTTTCGTCCGGTCTTCCACGCGGCTTTGCGCGCCGCCAGTCTTTTGCGCACCTCATCAGGGCCGCTCAACTGGCCCGATTTGGCCTGGTTCCAACCAACGTTGATTTGAGAGCGAAATTGTGCGGCTAATTGCTCATCCTGTTCCTGCAACAGGCGCAGGCCCTCTGAAACCACTTCCTCTGCCGAACGAAAATCACCCGATTCCACCTTGCGGCGGATAAACTTTTCAAGCGCCGGTTTGACGATTATGTTCAACATCGGCACTGTGCCGCGCATCACGCGTCCTGTCAAACTCTTGAACCTGTCCACTCGCATTGCGTTGCGTAGCGCCTTGCGCGAGGAGATCGATGTCGAACCGCGGCTGGGACAGCCGCGGTCCGAGGCGTAGGCTGCCGCGTTTGGGGCACGGTTACCGCGCGGCCTTTTTCTCCCGCGCGAGCTCTTCCTTTTGCCACGCGTAATCGGGCGAGGGCGTCGTGTAGAATTTGTCCGGATGTTCGATGGCCCAGATTTGTTTGCGAATGCGCCAGTTTTCCGGATCGCGGTCGCGCGACTGTTTCAGTTTCGCGAGGGCGGGCCCGGTTCGTTTTTGGTGCAACAGCACCATGCCCCACGTGAACAGAATCTCGCTGTTATCCGGCGCGATTTTGGCGGCGGCTTCAAGCTGGCGCACCGCCTGCGTGTGCTTGCCTTCGCGTTGGTAAAGGGACGCCAGTGCCAGGCGCGATGTCCAGTCAGCACGGTTCTTTTTGATGGCCTGCTCCAGTTCCTTTTTGGTGCGGGCCGCGGCGAGTTGGGGTGGTGTGGCGCGGACGGAAGACAACGGTTCCTTGAGCAGCGCCTCGAGGTTTTGCAACAGCTCGCGGCCTGGCCCCGCGCCGCGCAAACGGATGATGCCGACTTCATCCACGAGGAACGTCACGGGGATCAGTTTCAATTTGAACGCCGCGCCGAAAACATCCGCCGTGTCCACCGCCACCGGAAACGTGACGCCGAATTGCGTGGTGTACGGTTTGACGACTTCAGCGCCCTGGACATCGACGGCGATGGAGAGGATTTCGAAATCGGGGCTCCGGTGTTGCTCGTAGAATTTCTGCCAGACCGGCAGATCATTACGGCACCCTCACCAACTGGCCCAACTGTTGATCAACACGCGTTTGCCGCGGAAATCCGACAGCGCCACGGGCGTGCCATCCAGACGCGCGAGTTTGAAATCCGGTGCCAACTGGCCGACATCCGGTGCGCCGGCGTGGACTGGAGCGACTTGGGGCGTCAGCACTACGTTCGAGCGGGAATCATCAAACGCCGCGCCGAGGCCCAGCGCCTGGCACAACGCATCGATGGGCACCAGCACGTCCGCGCCTTCACGGCGGAATTGTTTCAGCGGCGCGCAGCGATCGGCGAGACAGGCGACCACGGCATCGCGCCCGGGCAGTTCCTTGATGGCGAATCCGAGCCGGGCCAGGCCGGACGCCGAAACGAAGACCTGCCCTTCACGCTGGACGACGGGCACGCTTCCCGCCGGCGCGGCGAAAGCAATGCTCGCGCACAGCAGGACCAGCAGGCAGCAGGTGGCGTTCATAACCGAATCGTAAGCGTTATGAGGCGCGGAAGGCGAGCCGTATTCCGACCGTTGATGGAGTGCCGTATCGCGCTCCGCTTGCCACCGCAGTCCAAAAATCTTCGCTTGGCCAGGCAAACTTGCGGTCACAATTTGAACTGGTTCGTGCTAACTTTAGGCTTTGAACGTTGGGTGGCATCCGCTAAACCGTTTCGCCCGCGCAAGTTCCGTTGGCGGGAAGGCGTGGGCTGTGCTAGTTTGCCCCGGTTTTGGACCGTAAAAAATAATTGGTGTTGAGACGTATCATTATGCAGGTGTGCAGGTTGGGGGGCAAATCCCACATGGTTCTGGGTCTTCTGGTCTGGCTGGCCGGCCATGGCGCCGCCCTGGCCCAACCGTCCATCAGCGGATTTTCGCCCACGGTTGGGGAACCCGGCGTCAGTGTCACCGTCAACGGCTTCAATTTCACCGGCGCGTATGCCGTCACCTTCAACGGCGTCTCGGCCATCTTCGAAGTGGTTTCCTCGACGCAAATCTCCGCCACGGTGCCGGCGGAGGCGTTGAGCGGGCCCCTCAGCATCTCCACCACGGCCGGCAATGCCAACAGCCTGCCCAGCCAGTTCCAGGTGGCGCCGCGCATCACCGATTTTACGCCGGCCCGCGGCGCGCCCGGCAGCACGGTGCTTATCGAGGGGGCGAACTTCGTCAACGGCGCGACGGCGGTGCAGTTTGGCAGCATCACGGCGGCCGCCAGCGTGACGTCCGCTTCGCAAATCACGGCCACGGTTCCGGCCAGCGCCACCAACGGCGCCATTGCCGTCACCACATCCGCCGGTTCGGCGGTGACCACCAACGAATTCATCGTCACGACCCTGCCGTTCATCAGTGATTTTTCACCAGCGGCAGCGGCCATCGGTACCGTCGTTGTTATCAACGGCGCCAATTTCAGCGGGACGACGTCGGTTAAATTCTTCAATGACAAGAGTGCGAACATCCTGAGCGTGAGTCCGACGCAGATCCAGGTGACCATCCCAACGGGCGCCACGACTGGCCCCATCTCGGTGACGACGGCCGCGGGTACCGGCACCAGCACCAACGACATGATCACCGGCTCGGGCCCCATCATCACGGGGTTCAATCCCAGCATCGGCGCGCGGAATCAGCAAAACGTTCTCATCGAAGGCATCAATTTCACGGGGGCCAGCGCCGTGACGTTCAACAATGTCAATGCTAGCTACTTCGTCACGTCAGACACCCAGATCAACGCCACAGTCCCCGGCACCGCAACCACCGGACTTATCCGCGTCACGCGTTCCGGCCAGACCGGCCAGAGCCTGAGCAATTTTGTGGTGAGTTCCGGGCCGGTGATTGTCGATTTCACGCCCACCAGCGGGCCGGTGGGCCAGAACGTGGTTCTTAGCGGCTTTAATTTCGTGCAGAACAATCTGTCCGTGAAATTCAATGGCGTCGCCGCCGCGACGCCCAGCGTCACCGCGCCAACCCAGGCGCACGTCACCGTCCCCAGCGGCGCGACCACCGGCCCCATCACGGTTTACAATTCCCAAGGCACCAACGAATCAACCATCAGTTTCTTCGTCACCGGTCCGGCGCCCGCCATCACCAGCCTCGTGCCCGAAAGCGGGCCCACGGGCGCGCAGATTGAAATCAACGGCCTTAATTTCGGTTCCGCAACGTCCGTAAAGTTCAATGGCGTCAGCGCTGGGTTCACCATTGTTGCTCCCACGCAAATTCGCGCCACCGTTCCCGTCGGAGCGTCCAGCGGCCCCGTGTCCGTCACCAGCAGCGCCGGCACCGGCACGAGCACCAACACGTTTTATGTCTGGCCGCGCATTGGCGGATTCTTCCCGACCAACGGCTTCGCCGGCTCCAGCATCACCATCACGGGCGCCAACTTCACCGCCGCTTCCGCGGTCCGGATCGGCGGGACCGAGGCCAGCTTCACGCTGGATTCGGACGCGCAGATCACAGCGTTAGTGCCCACGCTCGCCAAATCCGGCGCGCTCACCGTCACCACGCCGGCCGGCATCGTCGCCACCTCCACGAACTTTCACGTGCTGCCGCTCATCGTGGATTTCACGCCGGCCAGCGGGCCGGTCGATGCCTCGGTGAGCATTCGCGGCACCGGATTTTTCGATGTCAGCGCGGTGCAGTTCAACGGCGTGAACGCCTCCTTCCAGGTCGTCTCCCTCACCAATCTCACGGCCACCGTCCCGAACGGCGCGACCACCGGCTTCCTCAAGGTCATCACGGGCGAAGGACAGTCCCAGAGTCCGCAAACCTTCGGCGTGCTGCCGGCCATCATCAGTTTCGCTCCCGGCTCCGGCGGAGCGGGCGCCGCGGTCGTCATCTCGGGCACCACCCTTGGCAGCGTGACTGCGGTCCTCTTCAACGGTGTCACCGCGGGGTTCACGGTCGATTCCGGCTCGCAACTGACCGCCACCGTCCCGGCCAATGCCACGACCGGCCCGATCACGGTGACCAGCCCCGATGGCTCCGACGTGAGCGACCAGCATTTCCAGTTCCTGCCCTCGCTGTTTGTGGCGCCATTGCCAAACCAGGAACTGCTCCTTTCCTGGCCGGCGGCTTCCAGCGACTTCACGCTCGAATACACCTTCAGCCTGTCACCGGCCAACTGGTTTCCGGCGCCCAATCCCACCACCGTCGTGGGGGACCAGATTCGCGCGACCAACTCCACCGCGTCGGGAATCCAGTATTTCCGCCTTCGCAAGCCCTGAGGACTGGCGTCCCAAGGGGGCGCTACTTCTCCACTTTTTTGCCGGCTTTTTGCCAGGCGCCCAGGCTGCCTTCGAAGTGATAAACGAATTTGAAGCCCAATTCGTGGAGTTTCTCGCAGGCGATGCCGGCGCGGCGGCCGGACTGGCAATGGACGGCGATGGGCGCGTCTTTGTCCAGTTTGGCGGCGCGTTCGGCGAAGTCGGGCGCGTTGACGTCGAGGTTCACGGCGCGGGCGATGCGGCCGTTCTTGAATTCATCCGGCGTGCGGACATCGAGCACGGTGAATTTGCGATGGCCGGCCAGCGGCTCGAACTGGTCGAGCGTGATTTTCCTGGGCGGGAAGGTGGCGATGGCCCGGGCGGGCTGCTTTGGCGCGGGGCGATTCAACGACCAGTGGATGGCGTTGACGAGCAGCTGCATGAAGGGCTGGCTGGCGAAATCCTTTTCGTCACCCAACGAACTATAGAAGATGCGCGCGCCCTTGTATTCATGGGTCCACGCGACGGGCTCGGCGGGGTGGTTCTCGATTTTGGCGGTGAGCAGCGGCCTGGCGGCGGGTGCGAGGGGAGTGTTTTTGTAGAGTGAACCGCCGGTGACGAAACTCGCGGCGACGCCGCTGAGAATGGGATGTCTGGCGGCTTCGGGAATGAGGGAAGCGGTGGCGACGGCGGCATTGCCGTGGTGGCCCTGGTAATTGCCGCCCAGCACTTCCTTGTCCCATGATTTCCAATTCTCGAACGCGTGGCTGGCGGTGCGCAAGCCGATGAGCGGCCGGCCGGAATCCAGGTATTTGCGGAAGCGATTGAGCTGGTCGTCCGGCAGGGTCATGCGGCGGATGATGACGATGGCGAGGTCGGCCTTGTCGAGGGCGTCGAGGCCAGGGATGTCCTGGCCGCCGGTGCGTTCAAGGTAGGTGCAGTCGAAGCCGTGCTGTTTCTCCAGATACTCCTTCAGCGCGGGCAGGGTGATCATGGAGCTGTATTCGAATTCACCGCTGATCAGGACGACGCGCGGGGCGTCGGCGGCGGATGCGTGGAGGACGAAGCACAGGAAAGAAACGACGAGGAGTCTGCTCATAGGTTCAGTATTAGTACCAAGTATGGGGTAGTATGCAAATCGTTCATCTTCGTTCCCACACGTGCCAGTGCGGGCCGGATTGGAGGAGGATCCAGCCGCCGGCGAGATACGCGGGGCGCGCCTGGGACGCGGGGAGGGCAACGTAGCGCACGGCGAAGTGATCAAAGATGCGCGCGGGGTCGATCGGGATGGTGTCGAAGGCGGCCAGGCGGCGGGCCAGGCGCAGATCGCGCTTGACGGGGTCGCGTCCCCAGGAGCCGGTGTGATTGGAATTGAGCAAGGCGCGTTGCTCCTGTTCGAAGGCATCGCGCGTCGCCCCGTTGAGAAAGGCATTCAGCGCGATGCGCATGTCCCAGTTTTCCGCGCTGACGGAGGAACTAAGGAACGCGGTGCGTTCGAGCGGGCGGAGGTTGTCGAGCACAGCGGCAAAATCGACGAACGGCGCGTCGCCCGCGATGACGGAGTTGGGCGTGAAAGCGATCGGGGCCGCGAGTTCGCGCTGGTCCGCGTAGCGTTCGAGATTCGTTTGTATCTCCAGCATCTGGCGGCTTTGAGTGGCTTCCTCGGCGCGGAACCACACGCCGGCCGCGAGGTGCAGCGCGCACACGAAGCCAAGCGTCCAGCGCCATTCGACGCGGCCCGCAAGCGCCTTGGCCAGCGCATCGGCGATGGCGATTAGCACGAGCAACGACAGCCCCATGAACAGCACGTAACCCCAATGGCCGTTTTCAATCTGCAGCCCGGTGAGGACCTGATGGTTCATGAGCAACAACCCGGCGGCGGGCAGCGTCCACAGATGAATCCATTCGCGCCGACGCAGCCAGATCCAGACGAACGCGACCACGAGCATCGCGATGGCGACTTTTGAAATCAGCAACTCGCTGAAGTGCGGGATGGCTACAAACTTGTCGGTGCGCTCCAGCCAGTCGTTGCCGGCGCCTTGTTTGAGCAGCGTGTTGAGGATGAGCGACGGCAGGCCGATGACGCCGCCAATCCAGCCGGTGTGGAGATAGATTTTGCGGCGACGCGCGTCGAGGGCCAGCGCCAGCAACAGCGCCAGGCCCGCCGCCGTCCAGAAATAGAAATAGACGTAGAAGAGCAAGCCGAAGCCCGCGCCCGCAAGCGCGAGATTACCGCGACTTGGCTGCGCCGCCGCGCGCGCCACCAGCCACACGTGCAGCAACAGAAAGAACAGGCTCAACCCCGGCGTAATGAGCCGCCATTGCAACAACAGCACCGGATGACTTCCGAAGAACCATTCCGGTGGCGTTTCCTGCAACAATCCCCACGCGACGGTGAATTGATTGAACAGCGGCCGGCCCCAGTTCACGCCCGCATCAGCCATCATGACACACGCCACCAGCGCCGCCGCGCGGGTGTGCTTCAGAAAATGCCGCGCGACGAGAAACAAACCGAGCGCCATGCTCGCACCCGCCCACGCGCGCCAGAACACGCCGATGAACAGCGGGCCGGTGTGAAACAGTTTTGCGAGCAGCACGAACGGCGCGTATTGCAGCCAGGGGAACATCGACACACCGCCTTCGGCAAACGTCGGGTCGGCAATGCGCCATGGATGATTGAAATAGCTTTGCGCCGCGACGGGATAGTAACAGACCAGTTCGTCATAACTGGCAATCCACGCCGTGTCGCCCGTCTTCTGCCACCAGATGAAATGTGGCAGCAGCGAAATGAGCAAACCGAACGCGACGCAGAACGCCAGCGCGATGAGGTCGCGGCGCGGGATGATAGGTCGGAAATGTCGCGGTGTTTCCACTCAGACGATACGGGATACGCCATGTCGCGGTCCCCCTCACCCCGGCCCTCTCCCCAAGGAGAGGGAGGTACGGTTGCCGCGTGGGAGGAGAATTACGTGTCCGGCCCGCGGTGGCAAGCTCGGTGCGGAATTCGGACAGCATGGATCATAGCGTGTGACCCACCACAGTGCAGAGCGGGCTCTCTGATACGGTGCGGATGATGTACTTGCCGCCGAAAGGGCAGCCAGGCTGTTGACCGCCTTTCAAATACTCCGCCACGCCAGCGGGAGAAGCGATGTCCGTTGATAATTTCTTGTTTTCAAGCGCCCACTGTTGCGTTGCTCCATCGATTTGTTTGAGGTTGGCAATGCAGGAATTGCGGGCTGCTGGTTGTCGAGAGCGCAGAAACGGCAAATGGTCGCTGAGCCGAAATGGTGGCTGCTGCGCCAAGGGAGTGAATCGTGCGTGTCCATGCACACTGCACTTGGTCGCGAGGGAGGAAGTCCCCAACTCGTATGCGCCGCCCTGCGGACAGGTCAACAATCCTTGATATGACAGGTACGGCAAAAGTTCTGTCTTCGCGGGGACCGTTGTTGATGGCGCGGCTGTGTTCGATGCCCATGCCGTAATCACCGCGTCAATCGCCACGAGACGTCCGTTGCAATCCCGGGGCAAACCGGGCGACGTCAGCACCGCCCGCGCGGCTTTGTCCATCGCGTCGTAACGTGGGAGGGCCATTACGGCCGAAAGGGTCGCCAGAAACAACATTACTCCGAAGGCGAGTAAACTAAACTTTGCAGCTCTATGATATTTTTCCGTCATAGGGTGTGACCGGTAACAGTGCAGCGGGGACTTTCGGAAACGGTTGTGATGATGTACTTGCCGCCCGAAGGACAGCGGGGAAGTGTTCTGTCCCTTAGGTACTGCGCGGCATCGGCAATTGGCACACGACTGGTCGTAGTCTTCTTACACTCAACTGCCCATTGTTGCACTGCGCCGTCGGTTTGCTTTAGATTCGCAATGCATCCGTTTTTCGGAGACCGAGTCCTGCGCACAAAGCGAGGAAAAATGTTATCTGTTATCCGGCGTCCAATGGACACCCTCGGCAATTTGTCCTCGATTTGTGCATGCCCATGGATGTCGCATAGCGTTGCCACGATGACGACCCAGGTGTAAGCTTGCCGCCTTGCGGGCACTTGGGAAATCCGCCCCGGAAGTACCGGGCAAGTTCGCGTTCGGTCGGACGCGCCAAGGGGTCCCTACGTATGGCCCATTCAGTGGTGACTTCATCCAGTTGGGCGAGCAGCTCGGGGCACGTGGCCGCAGGTGTGCGGCGTTGCGGAAGCATCAACCAGACCGCCCCAGCCAGCGTAACCAGAATGATTCCGGTGAGGATTTTTCGCTCCTTCAAGTTCAGTCCCGCGACGGCCAAAAGGTTCAGGCGCATGTGCAAATTGTGGAATTGCGCCGCCCTGATGTGATGAGCGCCAATCTACCACACTTTCCACACGGTGCAAGGGCTGGAACGAGGAACGTGGTTC
>JBFMBT010000062.1:0-25084 GCA_040754875.1 Verrucomicrobiota bacterium
CGAGGCCGATGATGTGCTTGAGCAAAACGCTCTTGCCGCTGCCGCTGGGCCCCATGATGACGAACACCTCGCCGCGCTCGACGCGCAGGTTGACGCCCTTCAGGACGGGCTGGCCGTCGAAGCTCTTGCGCAGGTCGCGAATCTCGACCGTGATGCTGGAGTTGCCTGTCGCTGCGGCGCTCATAATTCAAAATACAACAAAATGCGCGTCAACACGTAGTCGAGGATCAAAATCAACACAATCGAGTTGACCACCGCCTTGGTCACCGAGCGCCCGATGCCGCGCGGCCCGCCGATGGTTTTCAATCCCTGATGACACGAAACCACGCCAATGACCACCGCGAACGCGAAACTTTTAATCAACCCGTTGGCGACGTCCTCGAAATCCACGACGGAACGCAGGTTGTTGAAATACGCCTCGAAGCTGATGCCGATCTGCGAATTGAACACGCAGACCATGGCGCCGCCGAGCCACCCGACGAGGATGGAGAAGATGACCAGCAACGGCAGCGCGACGCTGATGGCCAGGATGCGCGGCAGCACCAGGTAATGAATCGGGTTGATGTTCATGGTGCGCAAGGCGTCGATTTCCTGATACACGCGCATGGAGCCGATCTCCGCGGCCATGGCCGAGCCGATGCGCCCGGCGATCAACACCGCCATCATCACCGGCCCGAGTTCCTTGCACATCGAAAGGCCCACGATGCCGCCGATCAAGTTCGCCAGGCCGCGCTCCACCATCACGGGACCGGTCTGCAACGCCAGCACGCCGCCAATGAACATCGAGAGGATGCACGCCATGAGGAGGCTGGCGTTGCCAATCTCGAAGAGCTGATCGTACACCTTCTTGTGCTGGCGCCACGTCAGCGGCAGCGCGTTGAGCGTGCGCCAGAACAAAATGAGCATTTCGCCGATGTCTTGAAACATAATGCGCGGCGGAAATTATTGCGTTGTCGCGTTGAGGTTCATGGCGATTCGGTTGCGGGCGCGGTCGGTTGGGCAGCGGTCTTCTTCGTTCCGCCCAGTGGCACGTAAAACAGCCGATACCGGCGGCCTTCCGGCCCCGTTTCATAGCGGAATAATCCGAACAGGAGCGAGCCTTTTCTGGTTGTCGGCGTGGTGTCGCGCCGATACAGGTTCCACAACAACGACTGGCTGGTGGCGCCGGTCTTGCCGTTCTTCTCCGAACGCCAGATGGACCACAGCGGGGAATAGCTGCGTTCGATGCTCTTGTTGCCGGGCAGCAACGGCTCCAGCGGCGCGAAGAGTTGCAGGCGTTCGTTGCCGTCGAAGTCCCGTTTCGCCGTGAACAACGGCCAGAAATCCGTGCGCTGGCGCGCGGTGCCCTTCTCGGTGTTGCGCTCAATGACGTCCGAATACAGGAAGAACAGGATGCGCGTGCGCTCGCGGTCCAACGGCGCGGATTGCAGGCGGTTGTATTTGTAGAGCGGCCAGAGATAGAAGTCGCTTTGCTGCGAGGCATTATGCGCGTGGCCGAACAGCGGCCAGACGCGGTTGGCGGTCTTGCCCTCGCCGCGCGCGAAGACGATCAACGGCCAGGGCGCGCCCCATTCGCGGTATTTCTTCTCCCGATCTTCCGTGTAGGTGAAGCCGAAGGGCCAGAGATAGGTGGAAGAATCGCGCTGGGGCGAGCGCAACAGGCTGTAAAGCGGCAGGAAGATCCGCACCTTTTGCGGGTTGTCCGTGCCGATGCCGAGGTTGTTATGGAAATAGAATGGCCACAACGCCATGAACTTGTCGTGTCCGCCGACGACTTCAACTTCGCCGAAGCCGTTGGTCTTGGTGGTTGGATCCTTGTGCTCGAAACCAACCAGCGGCCAGACCTGCCAGCCGTGCAATGCGTTTCCCCGGCGCAGATGGAAAACGGGGAAGAGGTAATTGTCGGTGACGACATCGCGTTTGCGGCTCTGCCCATACAGAGGGAAGAGGATGAACTTGATCTCATCGCGGAACAGCCGGTTTTGCAGGTGACCGTAGAAAGGCAGAAGCGCTGTGTAATTGAGCTTGGGATCCGTGGAGCGTTGCTGGAAGTAAAACGGAAAGAGCGTAAACCGTTTCTTCTCAACTTCCTCCATCGTCTGGCCGCCGGCGAAGCTGAAAATCTGGAGGATTTGGAAGCGGTATTCGGTGCCGAACCGGTCGTAAGTCAGCAGCGGATACAAGACATCAATTTCCGTGAAATCCGTCTCGTCATTCTCCACGCGGGCGACCAATGGCGGGATGGCCGAAAGCAGTTCGTGTTCGCGCCGCTCGTAGCTGAAAAGCGGTCCGAGGGCTTCCGAACGGTGCCCCTCCGCCAAAGTCAGGGGAAATTCATGGAAAAGGAAGCCCGCTTCGACGTCCCCGGCGGCCTGCGACGCCACCGGCCACGGCAGCAGAAGGGCAAGCCCCAGAACCCATAAATATTTGATGGCAGGCATCGTATGCGGCCCTATCCAGACCCGCTGAATGTTAAAACCGTTCCTCCGGGCGTCAAGTTTGACGGGACCGAAAGTGGCGAAACCGGGGAACGGCCGCGCCGCTTTACGATAACGTTATAGTTAGACCAACGGCGTCGTTTTGCCACCTTGCGCAGAACTTTTAACAATATATTTGACATGACTTGGCGGCTGACCTAATCTGCAACACTAGATTGAGGCATTTACCTCGGTTCCTCCCGGCCCAGTGGTGATAGTGCATTATTGCCACTGGGTTTTTTTATTGTCCACCCGGCGCGCGTCAACATCCGCAGCACCGCCGGCAACAGCGTCAATCCCGCAGTCATGCACGTCGCCGTTCCGACCGCCATGATGAAGCCAAGGCTTTGTATCCCTTGATGCTTGGCGATGACCAGACTTCCAAACCCGGCAATCGTCGTCAACCCCGACACGATCACCGCCTTGCCGGTGCTCTTGGCCAGAATGCTCGGTGTGCGCTCCTCTGCGAAGCGGTTCAAGATGTGGATGCCATTGGTCACGCCGATGCCCACCACCAACGGCAGCGTCATGATGTTCGCCGGATTGAACGGCACATCCGCCAGCGCCATGAAGCCCACCATCCATAACGTTCCCACTCCCACCGGCAACAACGCGAGGATGACACACAGGAAACTGCGGAAATGGACGAATACCAGAATCGCAATCGCCCCCAGCGAATACCACGCCGCTTCGATGTAACTGTCCTTCAACAGAGTCGTGTATTCGAGCAACTGCACCGGCGTGCCCGTCACATCCGGGTCAATGGTGCGCAATTCCGCGACGAACGTCTCCTGATGCTCGCGTTGCCACACGTCGTGTTTGGGAAACACTTGAATCAAATACTTGCCGGTGACGCCGATGAACCGGTTGCGCAACGCCGAAGGCAAGTCTTCAATCTTGAGGCGCTCGCGGTCGTCCTGCGTTTGAATGGCAACGATGGTGTCCTGCAAGTCGTCCAGCAGGGCAAATTGGTAAGCGGCCAGTTTGTCCCCGTTTTTCTGACGGTCGCCGGCCAGCATGCGCACGCGT
This sequence comes from Verrucomicrobiota bacterium, assembly GCA_040754875.1. Lineage (GTDB taxonomy): Bacteria > Verrucomicrobiota > Verrucomicrobiia > Limisphaerales > JBFMBT01 > JBFMBT01. The sequence goes on from JBFMBT010000062.1 coordinate 3,507, forward strand.
AATTCATCAGCCGTGTCGCGCATGTGCAGAAACTGTTTCTCCAGGTCCTTTTCGCCGCGCTTCTTCACTTCCTCGGCAATCGTGCCGAGGTATCCGCCAAACGAATACAACACCTGGCTCAATTCCTCCACGTTCACCGGCCGGCGGTCCACCGGCGGGAATTGAATGCCCGCAATCTCCTTCTTGATTTCGGCCACCAGTTTCAGTTTCTGCGTCTGGTCCTCGGACAGGTACTGGCTCATCGAGCGGTTCGTGGAAACAGTCGAAAGTTTCGCCAGTTTGTCCTCCAATTCCGCCGCCTCTTTCGCATCCGTGGCAATCACCGCCGCGAACAACACGGAATTGGAGCCGGACTCGATGAGTTTCTTCTCGAACACGACGGCGGGCAATCCCTTGGACTGCATGTTCAGCAGGTTGTAATCGAAGTGCACCTTGCGGTTTCCCAGCACGATGGCGCCGGCGCACAGCGCGACCGTGATGCACAGCACCGTCACCGGCCGCTCCAGCCAGATTTTTTCAATGCGCGAACGCGTGTCCGGCAATTGCGGCAGTTGATGGTCCAGGATGTTCTGGCGCCCGCGCAACAATAACACCGGCAGCAGCGTCATCATCGGCGCCAGGCAGATCAGCAGCCCGCCGCCAGAGATAAGGCCCATTTCCTGGATGCCCTTGAAGTCCGTCAGCGACATGGCGAAGAACGCGCCTGCCGTGGTGAAGCAACCGGTGAAAATTCCCATGCCCGTGTTGACCATCGCCTTGCGCAACGCCTGTTGCTCCGTCGCCCCATGGCGCAATTCCTCTTCGTAACGCGTCACCAGATGCACGCCAAAATCGATCGCCAGCCCGATGAGAATCGGCAGGAACGTGATGGTCAGGATGTTCAAATGCCCCACCACCAGCGTCGTGTAACCCATCGTGTAAATCAGCCCCACCACCAGACAGGCGGTTGCCTTGATGGGTCGGCCTGATTCCTGGTAGCCATAAATGAAAATCACCGCGCACAACACCAACGCCACGATCGTCGCCACCATCGTGTCCTTCTCCGATTGGCGCATCTCGTCATACTCCAACACCGGCTCACCGGTGATGCCGACATTGACGCCGGACACTTCGCGCTTGGTTTCCTGAACCAGCCGCCGCAATTCCTGCACCGCTTCGGGGTTCTTGTCTTCACTGCGCGCGTGGGCTGTCACCAGATAGAGGCGGCCATTGGCGAAGTTGATGTACAATTCCTTCTCCGCCTCCTCCGCCTCGCCGAACAACGCGTAAATTCCCGGCGACGGTGGCATTCCCGGCCGCGCCAGGCTGTCGCTAGCATGCCGGATGATGCGCTCCAGCGCGGGCAACGCGCCGATCATCGCCTCCGTTTCGGGCGTCGCCTCCTGCGGCGTTGTGCGGAACTGCCGGTTCACCAGGGTAAACAGCGAACTCAAGTTGGTCGCCTGCGAGAACGTCGAGATGAACGGGCGATAATCGTGCAACGCCTTGCGCATCTCCACCAGTTGGTCCTCCGGCACGAACAACAGCGCCTTGGGCCCCATCAGCTTCAGGTCGCCCTTGTAAAAGACATCGACAAACAGGTTTGTCCGCGCCTCCAGTTTCGCGCCCAGGCGCTCGACGAACTGGCGGTTCTTCTCCAGGTCGTCGCTCTCGACGATCGCCACCAGGTCGTCCTGGCCGGGGAACTCCTTTTTGAACTGGAGAAAGTTCTGGTGGTACTTCTTGTCGCCGCCCACCAGTTCGTTGCGGCTGCTGTGAATCTCCAGCTTCGCCACCGTGTAGAGCAGGCACACCAGCGCCAGCAACATCTGCGGATAGAAAAAGGCGCGCGGCCGATGGTAAATCGCATCGGCCAGCCGCCTCAGCAGCCCCTCGGCAAACGATTCAGTCGGCGGTGTCATGGGGCTTCCCGCCACGGGATATCGCCCGCTCGGCGTGTGGCTTTGCAAGGCCGCGCGGCCGTTCCCCTCCCGGGAGGGGTCAGGGGTGGGTTCCCCGCGAGCCTTGCGCGTGACTTCGTCCAGTCGCGGCAACCGCACCTCCCTCTCCCCAAGGGAGAGGGCCGGGGTGAGGGGGAGAGGCGTATCATTCCACCCGCGATTCCAAGTCCGGGTTCAATCACCGCCGCTGGTGTCGCGCTCAATTGCATTGTATCAGTCGCAGTCAGACACAAAGTGGTTGCGCGTCGGGCCGCGCGTTATGTTCCCGCGGGAAACTCGGCGTTCGAATACACTTCCTTCACGTCATCGTGCTCTTCCAAAGCTTCAATCAGTTTGGACACGGCCGTCACCGCCGCCGCGTCGCTCAACGGCACCGTCACCGCCGGCAGGTGCGTTACCTCCGCCGATTCGCAACGGATGCCCTTGGCCTCGACCTGCTTGTGCACCGCTTCGAAATGCGCGGGGTCCGTCAAAATCTCATACCCTTCCGGTTCCGCCTTGAAATCCTCGGCACCCGCGTCCAGCGCCAGTTCCATCAACTGGTCTTCGCCGGCTGACTCGCGCGCGATGATGAGCTGGCCCTTGCGCTGGAACAGCCGCGTCACCGAGCCGGCCGTCGCGATGTTCCCGCCCGCCTTGGTGACGATGCTGCGGATCTCCGCGGCCGTGCGGTTGCGGTTGTCCGTGCTCAACTCCGTCAGAATCGCCACGCCATGCGGGGCGTAAATTTCGTAAGTCAAATCGTCGAACGACGTGCCTTCGCCGCCGCCCACGCCCTTCTTGATGGCGCGATCGATGTTGTCCGTGGGCATGTTGGCGGCGCGGCACTTCAGGAGCACCGCGCGCAGACGCGGGTTCATGTCCGGGTCGGAACCGCCCAGCTTGGCCGACACGGTGATTTCCCGGCTCAACTTGGAAAAAATCCGGCCGCGCTTGGCGTCAATGGCGCCTTTGAAGTGCTTGACCTTCGCCCATTTGCTATGTCCTGCCATAAGTCTCTCGAACACTCGATGCCCGCTCGCGTGGATGATTCCCCGCCCATCCATCACCGACACGTCCGGGCCATAATCCGAGCCGCGATTGAACACAACCCCGCCCGGAAGAAGAAGAAGAAAGTTCGCGCCTGCGCTTTTGAAGCCGCGGGCGGCGCGGGTCGCGCAATGTCTGGCCGCTGCCGAGCGGCGACCGGGCGGCGGCGCAGTTTGGTCGAACGGCGGAGCGGCAATGACGAATGACGAAGGCCGGGGCGCGTTGAGCCGTTGAAAAGTTGAATCGTTGAAGCGTGATGTGTGATGCGTCCCCGGTTGCAGGCGAGGCGCGGAGCAGCCAATAGCCGGAATTGCCGATCTCATAGTTCATGGTGGAAAAAAATATTATGTGGCATTATCGGGCATTATCGGGCAATAGCGGGCGGTTTGGAGGATTGAGGGTTCGTGATGCGTGCTGCGTTGAAGAGTTGCAGCGCGTGAATTTTTTCCCGCCAGCCGGGAATAAGTGGGAAATCCCGGGAACGGGCGGGAACGGTCGGTATAGGGCCGGATGGGAGGGGAAATCCGAAACCCGAATGCCGAAACTCGAAACAAATCCAAAACCGGAAAACTCGAAGGGTGAAAACGATGGGGTTTGGGGTTTGGTGTCGGTGATTGGCGATTGGGGGACGGATTGGTGATGTCGCGGCGGCGGCACTCCGCTCTGGCACAGGTCAAATGCGGTGCGGCGGCGCGGGGTGATCTGGCGCGCCGGGCCGATTCAACGCATCTACGTTTCAACGTATCTACGTTCATACCGTGCACCCTGACACGTTTGCGGGCTTAACGCCAAGACAGGTGAGACAACTGCTAACGACTGAGACAAATATTTTGCGTTGAAGTGTTGAATCGTTGAGCCGGACAAAATCGGACTGCGGATGCCCCAAACCAGAAAAAACCGCAGATGGGGAGGAAAGGCGGTTTAAAGTTCCGAGGTTCAAGGTTCGGTCTCTCAACCCTCAACTCACCATACTCTCAACCAAGAATTAACCACAGAGGCACGGAGACACAGAGTTTTTCGAACGCCAGTCTGCCCCCACCGACCGTCCCCCTTGAAGGTTGGATTTGGAACTTGGAATTTCCTACCAGCCGCCCGGTTCGAGGCGGAATTCGCGTTCGCCGCTTGAATACGCGACGATGGTGTCGGCCGCGTCGTGGCCGGGGTTGCGGGCCTGGTGCGGAACGCCGGCGGGAATCACCAGCGTGTCGCCGGCGTTAAGCACGACGACGTCATCGCCCAGGGAATGTTCCAGGCGGCCGCGCAATACGTACAGCACTTCGTCGCAATTCGGATGGCTGTGGCGCGGATTGGAATGTCCGGGGTTCAGCGTCACGCGGCCGAGGGTCAGGCCGGCCAAGCCGCCGAGTTCGCGGTTGGCGACCCATTTCAGCGCGCCCCAAGCCTCGGTGATTTGCTGCGCTTCGCTTTGGGCGCGCGCGATGAGTGTTCCGTTCATACGATTTAGAGCGGTTTCAGAATTTCTGTGGCCGCATTTGTCCGGCGCAAGGAGCGCGGCGTTCACGCCGCTTCAACGCCGCCAGCACAAACCACGCTGAAGCGGGCTAAAGCCCGCGCTCCACTTGCGGCCACAGCTAAACTTAACCGCTCTAAATCTGCGAATACGCCAGCGGGTGCAAGATTTTGTTCGTGATCTTCGACACGATCTTCGCGTCCGCGTATTCGGGAATCGCCTTGAGCTTCAGCCAGGCTGGGTCTTTGCGGAACACGTTCCAGTTCGCGTCGAGTTCCGCCTTGTCGTCGAACGTCAGCAGATACGTCAGGTTCGGCAGGCGCGTGCCCAGGAGCGACTCGCCGAAGAACACGGGCGTCAGGCCCACGCGGCGGAAGATGTCGATCTCGCCGGAGTTGAACATTTCGATTTTCTTTTTTCCGGCGCGTTCGTTGTGGCTTTCGTAAATGCGCAGTTGGAAGAGGCGCGATTTGCGGGGCGGCACTTCCATCCGCGGCATTCCTTCGAAGGCCACGAGGAACGTACTTTCGATGCGCGTGTAAACGGGATTGGCCGCCTCGACGCCCAGATAGGGTGCGCCGGCGGATTGATATTGGGCATCGGCCGCGAGCTTGTCCGTCGCGGTGGTGAATTGTTCCACGGACGCATACGGGATCACCACATACACGGGCAGCTCGGGTGAACGCTCGGCTTCGATGAAGGCGCCGACGGGTTTGACGCCGAGCCGGTTCAAGGCCGGGATGAGCGCCTTTTCGAGGTAATCGTCGAGCAGCTTTTGCTGGTCGGCGGCTTTCAGGAAGTAGGTGCGCAGTTCGTAGTATTCGCGTTTCACGGTTTTCTTTGTATCAGCGCCGGCGGCGGTGTCAGGCATTTGCGTGAGGCCAAGGGAAGCCGCCGCGACGGCGGAGGATTGGAGAAAGGTGCGTCGTTTCATGGGGGAAAGGTAACCACGGATGGACACGGATGCACACGGATAAAAACGGAAGGGGATGAGCAAGCGAATGAGGGCAAGCGAATGGGGAAGGCAAAATCATTTGAATGATTGAACGGGCCGACTTTGTGCCTCGGTTTCTCGGTGGTGAATTGTTTGAGGGTTAACCACAGAGGCACGGAGACACAGAGGCGGGATAGGCCGAATCAGCCGCTTGAAATGCACGGGTAAACGCTTTAGGGTGAGGTGATATGAGAGGAATGAGGGTTGCCATCCTTGTTAGCCGGTTTGACCATGCCATGAGTATTCGACGCACAATCAGCTTCGCCGGCCTGGTTGTTCTGCTGCTGACTGGCTGCGCGAGCAACCGGGAGTTGCAGCGCGTTGACGCACTGCGGCGCGACCCGGCCTGGCCTGTGATTCGGGCGGCCGCGGAGATGGGGGTTGCCCGGCACGAAGGCGACACGCGCTGGTCGTCTTCTGCCTACTACACCGCGACCGCGCACACCAATGGTGTTTGGGTGATCGTCGCTTCCGGCGCATATCCATTCAACCGGTTGGGCGACCACATTGATATTCTCATTCGTGATGGGGGTGAAGTTGTGTCTTACTCGCCGAGTTTGGCACATCAACCGAGATAGTTCGTTGATACGGCTGATTCCCACGTCACATGAAAAGTCGGAACCCGAAAAAGAGCCCTATGCGCTGCAAGTGCGGTTTCGATTTTGCGCGCCACAGGACAGGGCGCGGGCGGAGCAGCCGATCATTTGCGGTCGTCAACCACAAGGACTATCGGACATTCCTGAGGTTGGAGGCGAAAGTCTTGCGGGCACGTCGCGGCAGTGATGCCAGGTTGCGGGCGATTGCGCGCTCGTCAGAGTATGTCGGATGCCTGCATCTGTGCCCGAAATGTTCGCGGCTGTTGCTCCTCCAGCCCGGTGCGGGCGCATCGGATGGCAGCCTGGCGTGCTACGCCAGAGCGGATTAGATGATGGGCACAAGTGTATGGGAAACGAACGCGACAGAATGATCGAGACATTGAAAGAGCATGTCGTTCCGGTGTTGCGCGAACGCGGCTTCAAGGGATTGTTTCCTCACTTCCGGCGTCCGACAGAGCGAGCCATTCACTTGCTGACGTTCCAGTTCGGCAAGTGGGGCGGGGGTTTTGCGGTCGAGATTGCGGCATGTCCGCCAGTCGGTGTGACCGTGCACTGGGGCGAGCACATTCCACCGGCGAAGGTGAAGGCTTGGGATGTCGCGCGCCGCCACCGCTTGGGCGCAGCCGGTGAGAAAAGCGACCATTGGTTTAGATACGAGAAACGCGGTGGTTCTTGTCTGGCGATCGGTTCGCGCGCGCAGCACTGGAGGTCCTGCCTTATCTTGACGGGCAGGCGGAGGATTGGTGGGGACGAGCACAGGATGGGTAGCATGGATGGACACGGAATTCGCACGAACGAGCGGAGACGGGAGAAATCAACACGCAGAATATCGGAAAGAGTCCCGTCAGGGACGCTCGAAAATAGCCCAGCGATTCATCGCTGGGTTCGCGGCCCTCTTGAATCAAAAGCCCCGCAAGGGGCCCCGCAGGGGCGACAGAAGCTGCCGAAACTGAGCAATCGAATGGCTAACCACGAATGAACACCGATTTACACGAATGCGAGGCGACCGCTTGAAATGGGTGGCTAAACATTTTAGTGTGAGGCGATATGAGAAGGATGAGGGTCATCATCCCTTGTTAGGCCACACCTACGCAGCCGAGACATAGGTTGGTGAGGCCATGCTACACGCCATGGGCAGCGAGCAAAACAAGGCCGTCGTCAAAGCGTTTATCCAAGCCGTCAATCAGCGGGACTGGGGGCGACTGGATGAGTTGCTGGCGCCGGATTTTGCACGGCACACCAGCACGTCCGGTCAGCCCCAGATTCGCAGCCGGGACCAGTTGCTTGCGTTCCTGGCTGGCGAGGCCGTCACGTTTCCGGACGCGCACGAGACGATTCACTTCCTCGTCGCCGAGGGGGACATGGTGGCAGTTCACTCGGGCTTTCGCGGCACGCAACGTGGGCCGATGGGGCCATTTCCCGCGTCTGGCAGGACATTGACCGCAGACCTGATCAGCATCTATCGCGTCGCGAAGGGTCGCATAGCCGAGGCCTGGGTGGAGTGGGATTGCTTGAGCGGCCTCATCCAGCTTGGACACCATGCGCCACCATCGGACTCGCTCGATCGTGAGCAACCACGAATGGACAGGATGCACACGGATAAAATGAAAGGTGAGACGCGAATCGACGCTAACAACGAAAGGGGCCGCGGAACGCAGAAGATTTTTGAACCGCTTATCTGCGCTGATGGGAAATCAATCGAATGAGGAAGGCAAAATCATTGGAACGATTGAACGGGCCGACTTTGTGCCTCGGTGTCTCGGTGGTGAATTGTTTGAGGGCTAACCACAGAGGCACGGAGACACAGAGACCGCAATGGACCACCGAGAAAACATGACGCTTCCGACACGGCAGGACATCAATGTGCACGACTCGCTGGATGAGCGGTCGGCCTGTGAGCATTTCCTGGGCAAGAATCTGGAGGAGGCTGAGGCGTTGTTCCGTGAGAACGCCCTATATTATCAGGAGGATTTGAGGTTCATGGGAGCGACCGCGTTTCGCTTTTACGTTCGAGCCGTCATCCGGTACGTGGAGAGCGAGGAAGCGACCGGGGACTCGGACATCATCAATTGCCTTGCCGGCATCCTGGAGCATCGACTGGAGTTTGAGGCGGAGGAGTTGGTGGCGGTTGCGCCCCAGCTTGCTTCCGCGTGCCGTTATGTCTGCGAGCATTATGATCGGTTTGACGTCACGCCGGAGATTTACGGTGATTTGCGATCTCGCTTTCTGTCATTGGAGCAGGCTTTCTTGCGGCAGATTGAGAAGCAACAAGGGCCGGGCTGATGGACCACAGAATACGGAATACGCAGAATTCACCGCAAAGGAAAGGCGGAGCAAGCGAATGCAGGCAAATCAATGGGCAACCACGGATTGACAGGGATAAAGCCGAGGCGAACACGAGCGATATAAATAGCCCGGTTTTCGTCCGTTAAGCAACATGTCCTATCGACGCAACAAGCAATCGACACAGCGCTGGCAGACGTGGTTGCGCAGGCACCATGATGAGTTGATCGCCTGCGGGATCCCACATTCATTATTGGAAGACCAGGCGCACTGGGTTTACTTTTTGGGGCACGGCTACTACACTCCTTTGGGTCATCGGGAACCGGTCATTTCGGTCGGCGAGTTAAATCGTACGCAGTTGGAGCGGCTTTGCGCGGTTATCGAGAGCTACGACCTTTATCCGAATCCCAGCACACTCAATTATATTCACCACCGATTGAAAAGGGGACAACATGCGGATATGAAGACACCCGAAAATTCTGATTATCTGTTGTTGTCGCGGGGGCAGTGGGACGCGGCGAAGTCGAAGGAGGAAATTCAGGCGGCGATTGATGCGTTCTATGTGTGGTATGAGCGGATGCTGGCGGAGGGGCGGTTCAAGCCGGGACAGCGGCTCGCCACGGGCGGGAAGGTCGTTTCGCGGGCCGGCACGAAGGACGGGCCGTTCAACGAGGCCAAGGAAGTGGTGGGCGGCTATTGGATCATCGTGGCGGGCAGCCTGGAGGAGGCGGCGGAAATTGCGGCGCAGAATCCGTGTCTGGCGTGCGGACTGGTCTTCGAGGTGCGGCCCATTGAAACGGTGCGAGGGAGCGCTTATCGGGAGACGAATGAGACGCCAACGTAGGCGGGGGAGGTGTTCAGTGTTCAGTGAGCAACCACGAATGGACACGAACTGGCACGAATAAAAACCGAAAGACGTGACGCGAATTTCGCGAATTGGCGCGAAGGGGAGGCAACGGAAGGCACGGAACGCAGAAGATTTTTGAACCGCCGATCTGCGCTAATGAACGTTGATGGGCGGGGGAGGTCTATCGAAGCAAAATCATGGGGAAGTGACCAGGGCAACGCGCAACAAAGCGGCGCAGGACCGCCGCACTCCAGGACGCTGGCGCGTTGGCTGTGCGATGGTGGGTTGCGGGCCGTTTCAGATTTGAGATTTCAAAAGGGCGAAGGGGATGGAGGGAGATCAATAGCCAATAGCCGATGGACAATATGGACAATAGCCAATGGCAGATGGTTCGTTGGATGGAGCCTCGTTACCTCGGCAGCTACGAAATCAGATCAGGCGAACAGGTCCAAAACCGGTTTGCCGACGCCGTCGCGGGTGACGTAGAAGGGGCGCTTTTCGATTTCGTAGCCGTGGTCGGGGGCGATGCCCAGGGCGCGGTAAATGGAGGCGTGCAGGTCTTCGATGACGACGGGGTTCTTGACGGCCTTGCAGGGGCGCTCGTCCGCAGTCTCGCCATGGAGGAAGCCTTTCTTCATCCCGCCGCCGAACATCAGCACGCTGCCCGCGGCGGTGAAGTGGCGGTGCATGCCGTAATGTTTGATGTCCTGGATGGCGTCGGGCACTTCGACCTGGTTCTTGACGGGCTTGTCGGGCTTGCCCTCGGTCATCATGTCGCGGCTGAATTCGCTGGCCAGCACGATGAGCGTGCGGTCCAGCAGACCGCGCTCTTCGAGGTCGAGGACGAGTTGCGCGATGGGCGCGTCAATCATCTGCTTCATGGCGGCGATGCGGGTATGGCCGTTTTCGTGGGTGTCCCAGTTGAGGAACGGAATGTATTCGGTGGTGACTTCGATGAAGCGCGCGCCCACTTCGCACAGGCGCCGCGCGAGCAGGCAGCCCAGGCCGAAGCGGCCGACCATCTGCGCCTCGTACTTCGCGCCGAAGCGGTCGCGGGCGGCCTCGAAGCGCGAGCCGGGCTCGTAGGCGGGTGAGTATTTGCGGATGTTCTCCAGCGGTTCGAGGGTGAGGTCGAATGCCTTGGCGGCGGGCGAACTGAGGAGGCGATGCGCGTTGTCCATGGAGCGCAGCAGCGATTCGCGTTGGTAGGCGCTGCCGTGCTGGCCGATGGGGCTGGCTTCGACGAGTTTTTGGTAAAGCTTATTGCGGTCCTCGAAGCGGCCGGGGCTCATGCCGGCGGGCGGGCGCACGGCGTCGGCGGCCTGGTCGGGGAACGGGATGTTGAAGGGGCCGTATTCGCTGCCGAGGAAGCCGGCGGTGGTGAAGGCCTTGAGTTCCTCGCCTTCGCCCAGGTCGAAGCGCTGGCCGATGTTGATGAAGGCGGGCACGGCGGGATTGAGCGGGCCGAGCGTCTTCGCAATCCACGCGCCCATGTGCGGCGCGGCCACGGTCTGCGGGGGGACGTAGCCGGTGTGCCAGTGATATTGGTGGCGCGAATGGAGGATGAACCCGAGGTCGCCCGACAAGGCGGTGCGGATGAGCGTGGCGCGGTCCATCACCCTGCCGATCTTTTCCAGGCCTTGCGAAAGCTTGATATTGTCCACCACCGTATCGATGGACGGGAAGGTGCTGAGGACGCGGTTGGGGTCCATGCCCGTTTCGAAGGCGGTGTAGCGCTTGGGGTCGAACGTCTCGGTGTGCGCCATGCCACCGGCCATCCAGAGCACGATGAGGCGGTCGGCGGTGGGCTTGATTTTCGCGGCCGGCTCGCTGGCGAACACGGCGCGTGGAGCGCCCGCGGCCAGTGCGGAGAGCGTCGCCGCCGAAGCGGTTTTCAGGAAATCACGACGGGTGAGATTAATGGAACTCTTCATGGGACTTATCGTACTCAATATATCAACTGAAACTCCGGCAACATCGCCAGGGCCCAGAGCAAATCTTCCACGCCTTCGGGGCGGGCGGGCGAGCCGACGAGTTGTTCGGCGATCTGGTGTTCGGCGGCGGTCGGCTTGCGGCTCACCGCATGATAATATAACGCATCGACGAGGCCGCGGCCATCGGCGGGCTGGGCGGCGAGCGCCTTCTGCGCGGCCTGCTTCAACACCCCCGCCAGCGTGCCGCCGTTGGTCAGTTCCAACGCCTGCAACGTGGTGGCGGCGCTCTGGCGGACCGTCACGACCTGCTCGCGGTTGGGCCGGCCCAAGGCCGTCATCAAGGGGTCCGCGGCCACGAGGGAGGCGCGCTCGACGGGCAAGGTGTCGGGCCGCGCGGCGGCGGTTTCCATAAACTTCACGCCGAGCTTCCACGGGGCCATATCCGCCGCGCCGAGTTCGGTGGCCGGCGATTGCTCCTTGCCGCTGGCGAAGGTCCAGGTGGCGTCGCTCACGAAATCCATCATCTCGCCGCCGGCGCGCACGCGCGCATACACGAGCAACCCGGCGGGGTTGTCCGATTCGGGCGTCAATTCGGCCGGCACCGGATTGCGCCCGTTGGGCTGGAGGTTGACGACGGCAACGGCGATGACGTTGTCACCGGCTTTCAGGGCGGACTTCACGTCGAAGAACTCCGGCGAAATGGAATTGCGGCCCGCGCCCACGCGTTTGCCGTTGACGGTGAGCGTGAAGTTGTTGTCCGCCGCGACGGTCAGATATGCCTCGGTCGGCCGCGCGGGCAGTTTCACGGTCTTGCGGAACGACACACTGGCGGGCCTGGCCTTCACGTCCGCGCCGGGGGTGCTCCAGATCCATTTGGGCGCCAGCGGCAGACGCACCGTTTCGGTGCTGAGCGCGGCGACGCGGTTCAAGCTGGCGTCGGCCTTGGGATATTCCATGCCCGCGAGCGACATCACGGCGTCCTTGAATTGTTCGGCGCTCATGCGCTTGATCGCCGGGCCGCGAAAGACGTAGGCCTCGATCTGTTCGCCGAGGTTGACCGAGGGCTGCTGGTAGGCGCGCGAGGTGAGGATGCGCGCCATCGTGTGCCGGAGATCGTGGCCATGCGCCACGAGGTCTTCGGCGAGCCAGTCGAGCAGGTTTTGGTTCCACGCGGGCTTGTCCATTTCATCGATCGGCTCGACGAGTCCATAGCCCATGAAGCGCTGCCAGAGGCGGTTGACGATGGTGCGCGGGAGGCGGCCGTTGTCCCTGCCGGTGAGGATGTCGGCCAGTTGCTTTTTGCGCACGGCGGGCGTGGCGTTGGGGTCAATTGCGCCGAGACCTTCGTAAAGGAATTTCACCTGCGCGGTGTGGCCGCTGGGCTTGTCGCACTCGGCGATTTCCAGCGGGTTGTCCGCATAGACGGCGGCCAGGCCGTAGGCGTCCTTGAGCGTGTATTCGTTGATGAAACTGTCGTGGCAGGAGGCGCACTTGAGGTTCACGCCCAGGAACACCTGGGAGATGCTTTGGGCGGCCTGCATGGGAGGTACCATGCTGGCGTTGACGGCGCCGCGCCAGACGATGCCCTTGGTGAAGCCCTCGGCCTCGGCGTTGGGATTGACGAGCTGCGCGACGAACTGGTCGTAGGGCAGGTTGCGCGCGAGCGCGGTGTAGAGCCAGCCGGTGATTTGCTTGCGACCGCCGTCAATGTAGCCGGTGCCCTTGTAATCGTTTCGCAGCAGGTCGTTCCAGAACGTCAGCCAATGCTCGGCGAAAGCCTGGTCGGCGGCGAGCAACCGCTGCACCAGTTTCGCGCGTTTGTCGGGCGACTTGTCCTTGAGAAACGTGTCCAGTTCGGCGGGCGGCGGCAGCAGGCCGATGGTGTCCAGCCACACGCGCCGGGCGAACGTGTGGTCATCCACGGGTGCGGCCCATTTCACTTTGTTCACGGTGAAGTAAGCATCGACAAAGCGGTCCACGGGGTTTTCCAAACCTTTCTTCAACGGCGGCTCCTTGATGGAACGCGGCTTCAGATTCGCGGGCTCATGTTTGGCGAAGTTGATTTCCTTGGGCCACGGCATCCCTTGATCGATCCACGCGCGGAAGATGGCCACTTGGTCGCGCGTGAGTTTCTTGCCCTTGGCGGGCATGATGATTTCGGGGTCGAGTCCGGAAATGGTTTCCACGACATAGCTTTCGGCGCTTTTGCCGGGGCTGACGATCTTGCCGGAATCGCCGCCCTTCAAAAAGAGTTCGCGCGTCTCGATGCTGAAACCGCCCTTGTCCTTGCCGCGTCCGTGGCACTGCGCGCAACTGACTTCGAGGATGGGCTGGATGTCCTTGACGAAATCCACCTTCTTCGCGGCGGGGGCGGGCAATTGTTTCAACTGCTCGGGCGAGAGCTTGGCCCACGCGGGAACCGACCCGGCGAGCAACGCGGCCACGATGAGACGCAACACGTTCATAGAGTTCTATTCTGAAACTTTACACGAGGTTTGGACGGAAGAAATGCATATTTCTATCCGAAAATATGGAGATTTCTGCCGGCGGTGGACCGCGGCGGTCCGCAGCCGCAGCGGGTGGCTTGTAACCGAAGGCCGTGAGGTTCGTAGTTCATTCACGGAGGAATCACACTGCACGGAAATGACGTCACTGCATATTCATTGCGATGGTTGCAATTGACGCGCTGCGGCTGGGGACAGCCGCGGTCCGCAGAGGTTTCGGCATGTCGCGTTCGGGGGAACTGGCGACGCGGTGCCGGTTGGAAACCGGCGCTACGCTTAATGCAGCGCGGCGCGGAGTTTCAGGGCAAGCATGATTTTGCCTTCCGCGCGGTTTAACTCTTCCAGCCGGCGATAGACCTGGTCCTCGGGGAAATAATTCAGCGCCATCTTCACGAACGTGTTTCCGTGCTTCGCCTCGGAGGTCCACAGCTCGTGATAGAACGCCTTCAATTCGTCATCGTCCGGAAGGGCGTGGCAGACAAGGCGGAAACGTTCCGCGCCGCGGCACTCAATGATGGACGCCAGCAGCAGGCGGTCCAGAAAGCGGCGGGTCGGGTCGGTGTGGCAGAGGGCGAGCAATTCCTTCACGTAAGGGTCTTCGGCGATTTCCTTGGCGAGGCGGATGCCGCGTTTTTCCATGTGCCGGTACACCTGCTGGAAGTGGTCGAGTTCCTCGCGCGCCGTTTCGATGAGTTCGGGAATGATTTCCACGCGGTCGGGATATTTGGCCACGAAACTCAGCGCCATGGCGGATGCCTTGCGCTCGCAGTCCGCGTGGTCCTGAAGAAAGGAAGGAAAATCCGCCAGCACGGCCCGCACCCATTCCGGCGGGCTGGCGGCGGTCAATTCGAGGGAGTATTTCATCGCGTCAATTGGAGGCGGGAGGGTAGCAATCCCGTGCATTGACGCAAACTTCAATCACGGGATTTGATTTGCGGAATTGGAAACGCGGGCTTGCGAAGTCGCTCCGCGACACCGCCGTCCTCCCATGAACCCGGTATTAGAATCGCGGCATAAAGATGGCGTCGTGAAGTTGCGTTCTATGGAACCGACGAGGTGACCGAGTCCGCGTCTTCCACCAACTCAGGCTCGGGCGCGGGCCGATGCTTGCCCACGAGCCATTCGAAGATCGGCGACGCCATCAGCGTGGTGATCACCGCCATGATGACCAGCGTCGCAAACAGCGCGGGCGAAATGACGCCGCGTTGCAGGCCGATGTTGATGATGATCAATTCCATCAACCCGCGCGCGTTCATCAACGTGCCGATGCCCAGCGCTTCGCGGTTGGAAATCCCGGTCACGCGCGCGGCCAGCCAGCAGGCAATGCCCTTCCCGGCAATCGCGGCAAGCAACACCAGCGACGCCATGAACCAGAGATACCCCGAATCGAGCAGGCCAATCTGCGTGTTCAGGCCCGAGTAGGTGAAGAACAGCGGCAGCAGCAACGCCACCGTCAGCGGTTGCACGCGCTCGATCAGGGACCGCGTCACCACGCCACGCGGCATCGCCATGCCCATGATGAACGCCCCGAACACCGCATGCAGGCCGACCAAATCCGTGAACCACGCCCCCAGCGCCAGCAAGATGAGGCACACCACGAACTCGCGGTCCGACAGATGGTCGCGCTCTTCGATGCGCTTCGCCCAGCGCGCGAGCAGCGGCCGGACCACCAGCAGCGTGAAGCTTACATACGCGATGCCGCCCGCGATGTTCTTCACCGCGTGGTGAAAATCGCCATCAAAGCTCGCCAGCACCACGGCCAGCAAGCACCACGCCGCCGCGTCATCGATTGCGCCGGCGCCCAAGGCCACCGTCCCCATCGTCGTGCCCGCCAGTTTCTTGAAATGAATGATGCGCGCCAGCATCGGGAAGGCGGTGATGCACATCGACGCGCCCAGAAAAATCATCGCCTCGGTCAACGACGTCTTCTCCGGGAACAGTTTTGTGTGATGAAAGAACAGCCACCCCAGCCCGGCGCCCAGAATGAAGGGCGTCACCATCCCCGCCACCGACACCGCCACGGCGCTGTGAAAACGCCGGCGCACGATGTCCATCCGGAACTCCATTCCCACCACGAACATGTAGGCGGCCAGCCCCAGTTGCGACACCGGGAACAGCACCTTCATCGATTCCGGCGGAAAGAGCTTCGCCGACAGTTCCGGCCAGAACAGGCCCAGCAACGACGGCCCCAGCAAGACGCCGCCAATCATTTCCGCCACCACCTGCGGCTGCCCCGCGTAACGGGCCACCAGCCCCACGATCTGGCAAAACGCCAGAATGACGGCGATTTGAAAAAAGAACTGAACGGCCAGTTCAACGTTGCTCATTGTCCTACCTGTACGCAATTTCTGGTGGTAACGGAAATAGAACCTTGCTATTATGGTAATAACATTTTGCTATAATCGCCGTCAATGGACTTGCGCCATCTCCGCTATTTCCAGGCCGTGGCCGAGGAACTGAGTTACTCGCGCGCGGCCCGGCGGCTGCATGTCGCGCAGCCGGCCTTGAGCCGCGCCATCAAGGAGATAGAAGCCGGACTCGGCGCAACGGTCCTCGAACGCAGCCGCCATCATGTGCGCCTTACGCCCGCCGGCGCGGTGCTGTTGCAGGAAACCGCCCTGCTGCTCGAACGCTGGGAGGAAGCCCTGCGTCGCGTGCGACGCACGGCTTCGGGGGAGGAAGGCGAATTGCGCCTGGGCTACATCGGCCCGCCCACGCAACCGTTCCTGGGCCGCCTGCTACACGAGTATCGCCGACGCTATCCGCGCGTCTCCATTCACCTCGAAGAGCGCACGCCGGAGCGCGTTTGGGAAATGGTCGCCCGCCGGCGATTGTCCGCGGCGCTTACCCGCCCCGTCCTCGCGCATGAAGCGCTTGGCCTGCGCACCATCCGCTTGCGCGATGAAAAACTTGGCATCGCCGTGCCGCTCAATCATGAGCTGGCCAGGCGTCGCACCGTCTCCTGGGCCGCCCTGGCGCAGGAACCTTTGATCGTGCTGGCCCGCCGGGAAGGCATGGGCCTGCATGACGCCGTCCTTGCCGGTTGCCGCCAGGCTGGGTTCACGCCGCGTCTCGCCCACACGCCCAGCCTCATCGGAACGGTCCTCAGTTACGTCGAAGCCGGCGCCGGCATTGGCGTGCTGGTTGATTCCGTGATGGACGCCAATCCTTCATTGAAATTCGTCGCCTTGACTCCCTCGCAATCCGTGCCCCTGGTTCTTGTCTGGCACGAAGACGAAGACCTGCCCCCCGTGCAACGCTTTCGCGAACTTCTCCTCGAATGGAAATCCGCCGGCCGGCTCTGGCGCGCCGACTGAGCCACTTCACGCGCGCCACGCCAGACTTCGCCGCACATTCTCGTCCTCGACCGCCAATTGCCGCTCCGGCGACAAGCCCGATGTGCGCGGCAACTCCTTCGCCGCGTACCGCTTCACGCGCCCCAGCGCCTCGGCCAGTTGCGCGCCCGTCATGCCCGCAAACGTCGCCCAATAACCGTCCGTCAGGCAGGGAATCATAAGCGGATCGCGCGTAATCATCTCCAGATTCAGCGCGATGCCCGGCTTCGCCTGGCGCAACGTCCCGATGATCCGCTTCATGTCCAGGAATCCAGTGCCCACCGGCACTTCGCTCAGAAGAAATCCCTCCGCATATTCCTGCACCGCCATGTCCTTGATATGCGTCGAAAGCGCAAATGGCGCCAGCGCCTCCACCACCGCGTAAGGGTCTTCCAGCAACGCAATGCTGTTACCCGTATCGACCAGCGCGCCCACCCATTCGCTGCCCACGCGCCGCAGCAACTCGATCAGTTCGGGCACGAGCCAGTCCTTGTGATTTTCCACCGCCAGCTTCAGTTGATGCCGCCGCAACACCGGCTCCGCCATGGTCAACGATTTCCATCCGCGCTCTTTGAACTCGCGAAATTCCGCCAGTGACTTGAACGTTTCATAACGCCGCGTCCCCGACACCGCCGTCCGCGCGACTCTTGCGCCTGCGGCGCGCGCCGCTTTCACGTCTGCTTCGAACCGCCCCAGTTCCGCCTCGCTGCGCGGCAGGCTGAATTGCCCCTCGAAATACATGCCCAGCTCCCCTGCCCGCTCGCGGATGCGCCCCGCGTCTTTCTGCTCCTCTGGACGCAACACCACCTGCACACCCGCCGCCCCCAGCGAGTGCGCATATTCCAAAAAGCTGAGCGCCCCGGTGAACTTCGCGCCCGCCGAGCGCGCCGCCCGCCACGCCACTCCATACGAATGCATGCCTATGCCCAGCATATTTTCCAATCGTTCTCGTCCTCGTCGTCGTCCTTCGTCCTCGCCCTTCAACTCTTTAACTCACCCACTCACCCCACCACCGCCTTCAACTCCCTATCCCACGGCGCGCGATACGCCCGCGTCAACATCGCGCTCGCTTCCTTGTCACCCACCACGTCGTTGCGCGCGTCATCCCAGCGCACCTTGCGCCCGAGCCGCAACGAAATGTTCGCCAGATGACACGTCGTCGAAACGTAATGGCTGCTGGCCAGGTCCGAGTTCGGCGTGGCGCGGCTCTTGATGCAAGCGAGGAAATTCCTGGCGTGCTCCACGTATTGCGCCTTCCAATCGCCGCTTTTGTCCTCCGCCTTCTCGCACCAGAAATCGCCTTCCGGCTCGGGCGCGGGTTGCGGGCCGCCCACCGGATGCCCGCCGATGATGTTCGCGAACGTGTTGTTAGGCTCGACCCTTTTGTCCGGCAGAATGTCAAACCCATCCCGCCCGAGGGTCATCGTTCCGCGCGTGCCCATGAACGTCAGCGAGCCCATGCTCGTCACGCCCGCGCCCGCCGAGCATTCGCGGAACTGCACCACTGCGGGAAACTTGGGATACTCGATGATGGCGTCCTGCACGTCCGGCACCTCACCGTTGTCCTTCAGGAAATAACGCCCGCCCGCGCTGCTTACCGCCTTCGGTCCTTTGAGGTCGAAAATCCAATGAACGATGTCCAGCGAATGATGGCCGAGGTTCGTCATCTGCCCGCCGCTGTAATCCCAGAACCAGCGGAAATGATAAATGGCGCGGTTCGGATTGTAACGCCGTTGCGGCGCCGGCCCGAGCATCATGTCCCAATCCAAATCCGCGGGCGCCGGGCCGTCCGGCGGATTGCCGATGCCGGGCATCACGTTGCGGAAGAAATTGCATTGCACGCTCACCAGGTCGCCAATCGCCCCGCCGCGCAACAATTTCTTCGCCGCGTGATAATGGGCCGCCGACCGTTGCTGCGTGCCCACCTGGACGACGCGCTTGTGCCGCTGCGCCACCTGCTGCATCCACTCGCCTTCCTTCACGAACAGGTGCAGCGGCTTTTCCACATACACATCCTTGCCGGCGGCGCACGCCAGCATCGTTTGCAGCGCGTGCCAATGATCCGGCGTCGCCACCACCACGGCATCGACGTCTTTATCCTCGAGCATTTTTCGGAAATCGCGGTACTGCTTGACGTGGCTGCCGACCAGTTCCTTGCACGCATCGGCACGCGGCTGATAGGTCTCGGCGACGGCGACGACGCGCGATTCGCTGAGCGCATGGAAGCTGCGCGTATGGATGCGGCCGATGAGGCCGAAGCCAATGACGCCAATGTTGACGCGCTCATTGGCGCCGCTGATTTGCGCATACGATCTGGCGGAGATCGCGACCGCCGAGGCGGCCAGTGCCGTGGACTTCACAAACTGCCGCCGGGACAGGGGGGATGTGTTCATAACCGTGAGCAAAAGGAGGGATTGGACCGATGGACGGGTTTTGCGGGCATAGTCTGACTGTAGCGAGCCCCGAGGCTGTTGGCAGCAGGAAAATCGGGCGGAGGCGCCGTTATCGGGCGGAAGCGGGCAGAAGCGGCAGGTGCGTTGGGCCGGGCGCAAACTGTGCCAACAATAGTTTGCAGAGTTGGCCCAGTTTGCAGGAAACCTCCCCGGGCGTTCGGCGTGTAACCACGCAACTTTTGCAAGCGTCTGGGTATCAAATCCATTGACGCGCGGAGTCGCCGTGATAGCTTCCGGGCACCGCTGGCGCGGCGAATGACTGCATACGCACTCACTATCTTGTTGGGGGCCTTTCTGCTGTTTCAGGTCCAGCCTTTAATCGGTAAATACATTCTTCCCTGGTTTGGCGGTGGTCCGGGCGTGTGGACGACCTGCATGTTGTTCTTCCAGGTCCTGCTGGTCGGCGGCTACGGCTACGCCCACTGGCTGACACGCAACCTGCGCCCGCGCCAACAAGCGTTCATTCACGGGCTGCTGCTGCTCTCCACGCTGGTGTTTTTGCCGATCATTCCGGCGGATGACTGGAAGCCAGCGCCCGGCTCGGAGCCAACCACGCGCATTCTTCTGCTCTTGCTTGCCACCGTCGGCCTGCCGTATCTCGTTGTATCCACCACGGGCCCGTTGCTGCAACGCTGGTTCAGCCTGCTTTATCCTACAACATCGCCGTACCGTCTCTACGCGCTGTCGAACATCGGTTCGTTGCTGGCGCTGGTGAGTTACCCGTTTTTTGTGGAGCCGCATCTGACGCGCCGGTTGCAGGCCATCAGTTGGTCGGTCGGCATGATGTTGTTCGTCGTGGCATGTCTCTATTGCGCGTGGATGCTGGCCAGGTCGCACAAGGATTCGACCGTGGCGCAAGAGCAGGCCGCGGAAGATGCCGACAACTCGCCGCCGCCCAGCCGTGGACGCAAGCTGCTGTGGCTGGCGCTGCCGGCCAGTGCTTCGGCGCTGTTGCTGGCCACCACCAACAAAATCAGCCAGGATGTGGCGGTCATTCCGTTTTTGTGGGTGCTGCCGCTGAGTCTGTACCTGCTGTCCTTCATCATCTGCTTCGACAATCCGCGCTGGTACTCGCGCCTGTGGTATGGCGTTGCGCTGGTGCCGTCGATCGCGGGCGTCTGCTGGGTGATGTTCCTGGAGAACGAGGCGTCCATCATCTGGCAGGTCGTTGCGTTTGCCGGATCGATGTTCCTGTGCTGCATGGTGTGCCATGGCGAACTTTATTCGCTGAAGCCGACGCCCAAGCATCTCACCGGCTATTACCTGATGATTTCCGTGGGCGGCGCGCTGGGGGGAGTTTTTGTCGCGGTCATCGCGCCATTGTTCTTCAAGGATTACTACGAATACCACGTGGCGTTGATGTTGTGCTGGGCGCTGGCGGTTGCGGTTTATGTCACGGATCGGGCGAGCAAGGCGTGGCGCGGCGGGCCCTGGTGGTTGTGCGGGACGTTTACCGTTGCCACAGTCGCATTGGCGGTCACCCTGGTGGCCGAGACGACCTACGGCACTTCGAAGGTGATCACGCGCAAACGCAACTTTTACGGCGTGCTGGCCGTTTATGAGTATTACAAGGACGACCCCACCGCGCATCATTACCTGCTCCAGCACGGCCGCATCACGCACGGCCTGCAATTCACCGAAGATCTGGCCGCCCGCTGGCCCACCAGTTACTACGGCGAGCAAACGGGCATCGGCCTCGCGCTCCGCCACTTTCCACGGCAGGAGAACCGGCGCATCGGATTGGTCGGTTTGGGCACCGGCACGCTCGCGGTGTACGGCAAGACGGGCGACTACCTGCGCATCTACGACATCAACCCTGACGTGCTGGAGATTGCGCGGAATCCTTTCACGCACCTGCGAGATTGCCTGGCTTCACACGACGTCATCCTGGGCGACGCCCGGTTGTCCATGGAATTCGAGCCGCCCCAGCAATTCGACATCCTCGCGCTGGACGCCTTCAGCAGCGACGCCATCCCGGTGCACCTTCTGACCAAGGAATCCTTCGAACTTTACCTGCGGCATATCAAGCCCGACGGAGTCATTGCCGTGCACATTTCTAACCGGCTCTTGAATCTCGAACCCGTGCTGTTGTCCTTGAGCAAGGAGTTCGGTTTGAAGTACGCCATGGTCGAGCATTCGGAGGAGGACGAGAAATGGTGGATGTACTCGACGACGTGGGTGTTGCTGACACG
>JBFMBT010000063.1:0-24950 GCA_040754875.1 Verrucomicrobiota bacterium
GTTCAAAAGTTCAAAGTTCAAGGTTCGGGTGGGGGGAGGTGGGGGCGCGAGACACGTGGGCGCGAGGGAGCGCGGACGGATGGCGGCGGGCCGGTCCGTACTGGACGGTGGCGCTCCCTGGCGCATGAGGATACTGTGGCATTAAGTGATAGATGTGTCAAGTGGCAGTTTGAACCCCGCAGATTCAGAAAAACCACCGATTGGGGGCAGGCAAGCGAGTGGGGGCAAACCGCCCTGGAAAACGCCACCATTCTTGACGGATCCCTTCTCTTTCGATATTGGGATGCCAAACTCATGCACAGCCTTTCCCGCATTCGCTCGTGGCCGGGAGCGCTCCTTCCGGCCGCACTTTCTCTCTTGATAATCGGCA
Organism: Verrucomicrobiota bacterium; assembly: GCA_040754875.1. Classification (GTDB taxonomy): domain Bacteria; phylum Verrucomicrobiota; class Verrucomicrobiia; order Limisphaerales; family JBFMBT01; genus JBFMBT01. Next base: position 371 of record JBFMBT010000063.1, read on the forward strand.
TATCCGCTTCGGCCACGAGCGCCGCGACCGCATCCCAGCGCCCCAACATCGTCTTCCTTCTCGCCGATGATCTCGGCTACGGCGACATCGGCGCGTTTGGGCAGACGAAAATTCGCACGCCGAATCTCGACCGGCTCGCGGCTGATGGGATGAAGCTCACGCAGCATTACGCGGGGCACAACGTTTGCGCGCCGTCGCGTTGTGTGCTGATGACCGGCAAGCATCCCGGCCACGCTTACATTCGCGCCAACCGCGGCGGCATCGGCATTCCGGGCGGCCCGGCCGAGGGCCAGGAACCAGTGCCCGCGGGCGAGCTCCAGCTGCCGCTCACACTGAAAAAACTGGGTTACACGATTGGCGGTTTCGGCAAGTGGGGACTGGGCGCGGTCGGCAGCAGCGGCGATCCGCAGAAGCACGGTTTCGACCGGTTCTTCGGCTTCAACGACCAGGCCCACGCACACAATCATTACACAACTTATCTCTGGGACAACGACCGCAAGGTCACGCTCAAGAACCCCGAGTTCAACGTTCACGATCAGGCGCTGCTCAAAGCCGAGGCGACCCCACTTGATGTTTATCAAAAATTCACCGGGCCCGACTACGCGCCGGACCTCATCGCGGAGAAGGCGCGAGAGTTCCTGCGCGACAATCGCAGCAAGCCGTTCTTCCTCTACTACCCGACGACCGTGCCGCACCTCGCATATCAAGTGCCGGAGGATTCGCTGGCGGAATATCTCGGCAAGTTCCCGGAGCCTTCGCCCGCCACGGGCAATTACCAGTGGCACCGCGCGCCCCGCGCCGCCTATGCCGCCATGATTACGCGCATGGACCGCGACATCGGCAAGCTGCTCGCGATGATCGACGAATTCGGGCTGCGCGAAAACACGATCGTCGTCTTCACCAGCGACAATGGCGGCACCGGCCCGGGCATCGATTTCTTCAACAGCGTGTCCGGCCTGCGCGGGAAGAAGGGCAATTTTTACGAAGGCGGATTCCGCGAGCCGTGCATCGTCCGCTGGACCGGGAAGATCAAGCCCGGCAGTACGAGCGATCGCGTGACGGGCTTCGAGGATTGGCTGCCGACACTGCTTGAACTCGCGGGCGCGGCGAACGAAACGCCGAAGGGCATCGACGGAATCAGTTTTGCACCGACCTTGCGGGGACAGGCGCAGGCCGAACGCCCGTTCCTCTATCGCGAATCGCCGGCCACCGGCGGCCAGCAAGCCGTGCGCGTCGGCAACTGGAAGGGCATTCGGCCCAACGTGACCGCCAGCACCAAGCTGGAGCTCTACGATCTCGCGAAAGATCCGAAGGAAGAGCAGGACATCGCCGCGCAAAATCCCGATGTGGTCGCCCGCCTCACGAAAATCCTGGAGCAGCAACACATGAAATCAGTTCTCTTTCCGCTCCCGGGCATCGATGCACCCGCGCCGGGCGCTGACGCGAAGAAGAAGAAAAAGAAAGGGTGAGGAAGTGGGGTTTCCCGACGAAAACGGGTCTCAGTATTGACAAGTAATCCCGGAAAGACAAAGGGACAGAACTGGCGCCGCAAGGATGTTAGGAAGTTGACGGCCGAATCATAGTGGCTCCGGTTGTGGGGACGAGGCCGTTCCCGCCCCAATTGAATTTCGGCGCTTGAAGGCGCTTTGCGCCCTTGCCTAGAGTCGCGCCGTGGCATTCATAACGCACGTCGCAACCGCCGTCGCCGGTTATCTGCTCGGGTCGATACCCACCGGCTTTTTGGTCGCGAAGGCCAAAGGCGTCGATATCCGCAGCGTGGGCAGCGGCAACATTGGCGCCACCAATGTGTTCCGCATCCTCGGCAAGGGCGCGGGGACCTTCGTCCTGCTGGTGGACGCATTGAAAGGGTTTCTGGCGTGCGGTCTGGTGGCGAATCTGGCGTACCAAGTGCTTGGCATTCCCGAGGGTTTGCCCGGTGCGGCGCGCGAATATCTGTCGATTACCGGGGGCGTGGCGGCTATTCTGGGGCATAACTACACCTGCTGGCTGGGCTTCAAAGGCGGCAAGGGCATTGCCACTTCGGCCGGGGTGTTGCTGGCCCTGGTGCCGCTGGCGTTTGTGTTTGCCCTGGGCACGTGGCTGCTGGTGTTCGCGGTTAGTCTGTATGTGTCGGTGGCATCGATTGCGGCCGCGCTGGTGCTGCCCTTCGCGACGTGGTACGCGAGTTACAGCCCGACGATGATCGCCATCACCACGTTCATGAGTGCGCTGGCGATTTACAAACATCGGACGAACATCCAGCGGCTGCTCAACGGCACCGAAAACCGGATTGGCTCGCCGAAAACGGAAGACAAACCGAAGTCATGAGAATCACCGTATTGGGCGCGGGCGCGTGGGGCACCGCCCTGGCGCGGCTCCTGCATCAGGGCCAGCATCAGGTCACCCTGTGGGGCCATAATCCCGCGCACCTGGCGGACCTCCAGCGCACGCGCTTCAACGAACGCTACCTGCCGGGCATCGAGCTGCCCAAGGAACTCGGCTTGGAATCCGATATCGCACGCGCCGCGAACCAGGCCGAATGCGTCGTCGTCGCCGTGCCTTCGAAAGCGTTTCGCACCGTGACCTCGCACCTGGGAAGTTACCCGGGCCTGGTGGTCAGTGTCACCAAGGGCATCGAATACGACACCGGGTTGACGATGTGCGGGATCCTGTCAGAAACCATGCCCAAGGCAACGTGCGCCACCTTGTCCGGCCCCTCGATTGCGCACGAGGTGGCGCGGAACATTCCGACGGCCATCGTCGCCGCCAGTCCGAATCCGAACGCGGCCAAACAGGTGCAGGAGTTGTTTCATCGCCCGACGTTCCGGGTGTACACGAGCGACGATTTGCTCGGCGTGGAACTGGGCGGCGCGCTGAAGAACGTCGTCGCCATCGCGGCCGGCGTATGCGATGGCCTCGGGTTTGGCGACAATTCGAAGGCGGCGTTGCTGACGCGGGCAATTGCGGAAATCCGGCGGATTGGCGTGGCGCGCGGGGCCAAGCCGGAAACGTTTGCGGGGCTCAGCGGGCTGGGAGATTTGACGGTGACCTGTTTCAGCAAGTACAGCCGCAACCGCAACTTCGGCGAGCGCCTGGGCCGCGGCGAGGAAATCGCGCACATCCTGTTCACGTCCGTGCACGTCGCGGAGGGCTACCACACCGCCTGCTCCGCGCATCACCTGGCCCAGACCCTGCGCGTGCAAGCCCCCATCATCGACGAAATCTACGCGATGCTCTACGAGGGCAAGAACGTGGCCAAGGCCGTGACGGATTTGATCAGCCGGGACTCCAAGGCGGAGGTTTAGTCCGCTCCTTCAGCCGTAACGTTGCAATTCGGAGCGCGTGGAAGTTTCCTTGGTTGTTTACGGGGCGACGCCCAACCGCCTTGAACTGAAGGCGCGCCCTCATTCGTTCCCTGAACTCCTCTCGTCTTGAACACCTCCGCAAATCCCGACAATCTCCGCCCATGCAAATCCAATTCCTCGGGGCGACGCGCACCACCACGGGCTCAATGTTTCTGCTGGAGATCAACGGGCAACGATTGTTGCTGGAATGCGGATTGTTCCAGGGGCATCGCGAGGAATCGATCGAGCGCAACCGGCATTTCCCGTTCGACCCGACCAAGCTGGACGCGGTGGTGCTCAGCCACGCGCACATTGATCATTGCGGCAATCTCCCGAATCTCTGCCGCCAGGGTTACGACGGAAATATTTACTGCACCTTCGCCACGCGGGACCTCGCCAGCGTGATGCTTGAAGATTCGGCGGAAATCCAGCGGTCGGACGCCGAGTTCGTCTCCAAGAAGCGCGCGAAGCGGAATCTGCCGCCGGTGGAGCCGCTGTATTCGCCGGTGGATGCGGAAAAGGCCGTGCGGCAGTTCGTGACGTTTAATTACGACCGGCCCATGCCGATCCTCGATGGCGTGACACTCACGTTCAAGGACGCCGGGCACATCCTTGGCTCGGCGCAGGTGGTGCTGGACATCCGCGAGAACGGGCGCCAGTTCCGTTACCTTTTCAGCGGCGACGTGGGCCGCGGCGGCGATGACATCCTGCGCGACCCGCAGCCCGTCGAAAACGTGGACGTGTTGCAGATTGAAAGCACCTACGGCAACCGCGAGCACACCGGCAAGAAGGGTTGTTACGACGAACTGGCGCAACTGGTGAAGGAGACCGTCGAACGCGGCGGCAAGGTCATCATCCCGGCGTTCTCCGTGGGGCGCACGCAGGAGATTGTCTATGTGCTGCATCAACTGACGCTCGAAGGCCAGATGCCGCGCATCCCGATTTTCGTGGACAGCCCGTTGAGCGTGAATGCGACGGAGATTTACCGGCTGCACCCGGAGTGTTTCAACGAGAGCATCTACGCGTTCCTGCGCGAGAAGGCCAACCCGTTCGGCATGGATAACCTGACCTACATCCGCGAGCAGGCGCATTCGATGAAGCTGAACGAGCTGCGCGAGCCGGCGATCATCATCAGCGCCTCGGGCATGTGCGAAGCAGGACGGGTGCGGCATCACTTGAAGAACAACCTCAACAATCCGAACAACCTCGTGCTGTTCATCGGCTATTGCGCGGAACATACGCTGGGCGCGCAGATCCGCGCCGGCCGCGACCCGGTGAACATCTTCGGCGAACCCCATCACGTCGCGGCGAAGGTCGCCGCCATCGACTCCTTCTCCGGCCACGCGGACAAACACGAACTGCGCCGCTACGTGGAATCACTCACCGGCAACATCAAACACGTATTCATCGTCCACGGCGAAGAAACCCAGGCCCTGGCCTGGGGCGAGACGATGAAGAAGTTGAAGCCAAATGCGAACGTGCTGGTGCCCGAATACAAACAGAAAGCAGAAGTGTAACGGAGCAATCACCCCCCCTTTCCCCGCTCCAAACGCATCCGACTCATTAACACCTCGCTTCAGCGAGGTGTACTGCCCGCACACAAACCTTCAACCGCTTCAGCGGTTTACATCCACTTGAACTCCTCTCGTCCTTAGCGCCCCTTGCGTCCTTCACGTGAGAAATGCCTTCACCCCGCGCTCGATGCTCGATAGAGGCACGGGCCGCGCCCCCCAACCCGAAGGGTTGAGCGGTAACGAGGCCTCGGTCCTCGTCACTTGCCCTCGCGGAACGGCTTCCCTTCCCGGTAAAGCTCCAGTCGCTGAGTGATGGGCGGGATGAGGTCAGCGCGGCCGGTTTCTTGCGCGAGCTGGAGGGCGGATTGGGCGGCGGTGACAGCTTCGCCGAAACGGCCGGACTCGGCGTGGGCGGCCGCGAGCGTGTCCAGCGCTTCGGGCACGCGCAGGGATTGGACAACGCGTTCGGCGAGTTGGACGGCTTGCGCGCCGTTGCGCAGAGAGGCATCGGGGCTGGTCGCGAGCGCCCAGGCCAGGCGGTCCAGCGCCGGCGGCCAGTCAGGACGCAGTTGCGCCGCGGCCTGGAAATGGTCCAGCGCGGCAATATGCTGATGCTGCCGCCAGCGCAACCGGCCCAGTTCAAGGTGCGCGGCGGCATCCTTGGGATTGGCCTGAAGGCTTTGCTGGAGAAACGTGGCCGCTTCATCAAGCCGGCCTTGCGCGAACAAAATGCTGCCGAGCGTCCGGCTGACTTCCAACGCGCCGGGTTGCAGGCGCAACGCCTCGCGGAATTGTTGCTCGGCCTCGGGCAGGCGGGTCAACTTCGCGAGCGCGAAGCCCAAGCCGATGCGCGTGGTCGGTGCGTTGGGATTGATTTCAACGGCTTGCAGGAAATGGCGGACGGCAAGGTCGAGCCGGCCCGACTGCGAGAAGGTCACACCCAGATTGTGATGCCCTTCGAACGAGCGCGGGCTCAACTCGACGGCGCGTTGGAAGAACCCGAGCGCCTCGGCCGGCTGGCCTTCAGCGAGCTGGATGCTGCCCAACTGGATATAAGTCTCGGCGCGGAACGGATTCACCTGCGCGGCCCGCGTGAAATAATCAGCGGCGCGTTTCCAATCGCGTTCGCGAAAATGAATCAGGCCCAGATTGTAGAGCGCTTCCTCGGCGCGCGGATTGATTTCCAGCGCGCGTTCGAAGCGCGCCCTGGCCTCGGCCGTGCGCCCCAGTTCCTCGAGTTGCTGGCCCACGTTGAGGTGCGCCGCGGCGTTGTTGCGCGTGACGCGCGCGGCGTGTTCGAACAGCGCCAGCGTGTTGCGCCACGCCGGCAGTTGCCCGCGCGTGGCGAGCACAAGCGCCACCACCGCGCCTGCGGCCAGCGCGGCCCTGAGCGGCATCGGCACCCGCCGCGCCGCGCCCCATTCCGCCATCTGCCACACGAACAGCAACGCGATGCCAATCGACGGCAGATACGTGTAACGATCCGCCATCGATTGCGGGCCCACCTGCACAATCCCGATGACCGGCACCAACATGCCCAGAAACCAGAACCAGCCCGTGAACAGCCACGGCTGCGCGCGCGTCCGCCGGAGCACCGCGGCGCAGATCGCCAGCACCAGCAGCGTCGCGCCGAGCACCTGCCATGTCTGCCACGCTTCGTGCGGATACAACACCGCCAGATCGACCGGCCAGAACAGATTGGCCAGGTATCGCGCGTAGGCCACCGGCACATTGGCCAGTCGCGCGGCCACCGAGACATCGGACGTGGCAACGACCACGCCGCCGCCCGCTTGCGCGGCAAACGTCACGCCGCTCACGACCGCGACGAGCACAAAGAACAGCGCCTTCTCGCGCGCCAGCCGCAGCAGCGATCTGCCGGCGTGTTCGTCAAACCGTTTCAACGGCCAGAAATCCAGCAGCAACAGCACGAACGGCAGTGTGACGGCCATCGGCTTGGACATCAACGCGCCGGCGAAAGCGGCGAGCGTGAGCGCATATCCGCGGCGCGAAGGATTCAACACATTCCCGGCGTAAGCCCAGATCGTGAGCACGCCGAAGAACCCGCACAACACGTCCTTGCGTTCCGCCACCCACGCCACCGATTCCACACGCAACGGATGCCAGGCGAACAGCGCCGCGATGACCGCGCAACGCCACCCTGCGCCGGTCAGGCGATGCAACGCCAGGAACAGCAGCGCGGCGCTGAAGGCGTGAAGGAAGACGTTGACCAGATGATGCGCGCCGGCGTTCAGCCCGAAGAGCTGGCAATCCAGCATGTGCGAGAGAGTGGTGAGCGGATGCCACATGTGGAAATGTGACGACGTGAAGGCCCACACCAGATTGTCCCACGAGAGCCCCGCGCGCACGCGTTCGTTGGAGACAACGTAGTTGTAGTCATCGAAGCCAACGAATTCATGCAAGCGCACCGGCCCGTAGAGGAACAGCGTGCCGAAAATCAGCGCCGCGCAAACCAGCCGGAGCCGCTGTTGTGGCGACACGCCGGGCGGATGTGTGGGCGCGACCTGCATGGTGCTGTCGCGTCAGAGCATAGGGAGGGCCGGCGGGCAAAAGCAAAGCGGAATGAGGTGGATCACTTGGTATTTTCGATTTCCGATTTGCGATTGGGGGAACGGCTGACAGAAAGATTGCGGACGGCAAAATGGAGGGTTCAGCATTCAGCCTTGACCGTCTGGACTATTTCCCGAATTCCCAGTAGGTCTGCGCGTCATACCCATATTGGGAGCCGAGCAAGGCCCTCACGGCGGCCTTGTATTCCTGGCCCGCGAGCGTTTGAGTTTCCCCGGCCGTGGGCGGGAGCCCGCGCAAATCAAGGGAGAGCCGGCGCAGGAGTTGTTCGGACACCGTATCAGTCCGCGGCACGCCCTGTGCGTGGCATTGCGTGCAACTGGTGTTTGCATACTGATTACCGTGGGGATTGCGTGTGCTGGTGGCCGCTTTCCAGGTCCAATCAACGGCATCGATGGTGTTTACCGAGAATAATTCGACATCCGCCGTTGCGGTCATGAGTTCATCAGCCAGATACACCACGGCTTGCTCGGCCAGAACCTGGCCGGTTTCCAAAGCGTATCGCACGGAAGTGGACTGTTTTCGCGCAGCCTCGATGGATTCCGGTGACCAGCCGGCCGCCTGCAATTGCGCCATTGCCGCGTCGCCGCCGCGCTTGAGATAATCGCGCGCAATGGCCAGCTCGTTGTCGCGGCGTGCCTTGTCATCGTTGATGCTGGCGGCCCACGCGAGCGCGCTCATCGGGTTTTCCGCGGCGAGGCTGCGTGCGAATCGCGCGGCCAGCGTGTCATACGCCGGATGCTGGCGGTTTTGATTCAGCCATGTGCCCGCGGCGTGCGGATCCTGCCTGGACCAGGCATCCACCACTTTGGTGAGACCGGCGGTGAGTTGGTCCGGGCCCAGGCTGGAGAGCGATTGCAGCCAGTGCATCGCCTGCGAGGGCGAGGACTCGGCCAGCTTGGCGGCGGCCAGTTTCACGGCGTCGCCGGTCACGCAAGGATGTCCGCCGAGTTGGGCGATCCATTGCGCGGCGGCGGAAGGATCGCGATAGAGCATGGCCTTGATGACTTCACCGAAGGCGCGCTGTTTGTAGAGCGAGTTGTGTTCGTCATCGGGAATGCGCGCGAACCAGTCCTGCGCGCCGGCGATGCCGCCCGCCGCCAGGCTGCGTTGCAACAACAGTTCGCGGAAGCCGTCGCGCGCGGCGCTGCGCGGGCGCGACTCCGCGTAAGCCGAGGCGCCTCGGAAATCGACCATCGACCAGCCGTCGAGCAGGCCGTAGATGAGATCTTCGCGCGGCGCATCCTCCGGCAGCGTTTCGATCCAAGCCTTCGCGTTATGCGGGTTGGCGGAAGCCCAGCCCGCCAGCGCGGCGAGCATCTCCGCCGAATTCGTGAGCTTGCCCCCGCTGCTGGTCAGATGGGCGACAGCCGCCGCGCCATCGAGCTTGCCCCAGGCGCGCAAAAACAGGCGGTATTCCTCGCCGAACGTGGAGCCGTTCGCCCTGGCGTCGGCGAATGCTTGCGCGGCTTCGGGGGCGGTGGCGGCGGTCAATTCGGCGAGCAATTGCGCGATGGCCTGCGCGCGGCGGACCGGGTCCTGCTCGAACAACGCCTGCCGCCAGTTCAGCGCGGAAACATATTTGGCCTCGGGTGATGGAGACGCCGCCGTTGCCGCCGGCGCGGCCATTTCGCTGCGGGCCGTGCTGCGTGGACGCGCCACCGCCGCCGTGGGCGTGGGGCGCGCCGGGGCGCGGCTCTTCAACGCGTCGGCGAGTTGCTGCTTCAATTGCGCCACCTCGCGGCGCAGGTCCGCGTTCTCGTTCCATTGCATCGCCAGCGGGATGGCAGCCGCGACGACGACCGCCGCGGCGAGTTTGGTTTTGACATTCATGGCTTGGAGGGTTTTGAGAATCAGGATTTTTGCATTCCACGTCTGCGCGCCGGCAATCGCCCCTTGTGTGACGGCTTGCGCCAGGCCGGCGGGCGCGGCGTGGGCCAGTTGCGCGGCCAGGCCGGAGGCCAGCGCGACGGCGGACAACACCACGCCCTTGCGCTGGAGGATGCGGTTCAATTTTTGCAGCGCGCGTTCAGTCTGCTTTTGCGCGGCGTCTTCGGATTTACCCAGCGCGGCGCCGATGTCGCGGAAACCTTTGCGCTCAAAGAAACGCTGAAGGATGATGTCCCGGTCGGCGGCGGGCAGGGCGTCCATCGCTTCATCGAGCAACGGGAGCGCGTCCTTCCAGACGCTGTGTCCGTTGGTGTCGGCGCGGGCGGCTTCGGAGAAAGCTTTCATTTTGCGTTCGTGTGCGTAACGGCGGCGCAGCGCCTCGGCGCATTCAATCATCGTGGTGCGATACAGCCAGCCGGCCAGCGTGGAATGGGGCATCAGCCGGTGGGCTTTGCGGGCGAGAACGGTGAAGACGTTTTGCGCGATTTCCTCGGCCAGCGCGCTGTCGCCGGTGCGGCGCAGGGCGATGCCGCGCACCAGACCCAGGTGCCGCTGGACCAGTGCCTGGAACGCGTCTTCCGCGCCCGATTTGCTGAAGGCTTTTAATAAAGCGCTGTCTTCCATACATCGCCATCGATATTGGGATTACACGAGTATAACCGTGATTAGACGGGAAAAGCCGACAAAATTCTTATGGCAAGACTTCATCCTGTGGGTTGCGTTCGGTTTCCCAATTCGTTAGACTAAACCCATGGAAGAAATCACGTTCCGCGTTGAGCCGTGCCGGGAAACCGGCGGCTTCGTCGCCCGGTGGGACGCGCCCGGAGGTGGAGGCATCACGACGCAGGGTGACACCCTGGCCGAATTGCATGCGATGATCGCCGATGCGGTCGGCGGGTATTTTGAAGAAAGTGAACGCCCTCATCGCGTTCGGTTGCATTTCAGCGAAGATCCCGTATTGGCGTTGCCGTGAAACTTCCACGCGACGTCAGCGGCGCGCAGGCTGCCAAGGTTTTGACGCGATTAGGCTTCGTGCGGATGCGTCAGACCGGCTCCCATCTGATTCTCCGCAAGGAATCTTGTACTGTGGTTGTTCCGCAACACAATCCGCTGAAGCCCGGTACGCTCAAGGGAATCATCGAACAAGCTGGAGTTACCTTGGAACAGTTTATTGCGGAGCTTTAGAATTCGGTTTGAATCATCGGGCGCACTTGCGTTTGTCACAACCTGCATTACTTTTCGCGCATGAAATCCGCGTTGCGCCTGGTGGCGCTGGCGATTGCGCTGGTCACGGTCGTGTTCTGGTTTTTCGGCGGACCAAACCTTGGCTGGAGCAAAAGCTATGTCACCGTCAAAAAGGTGGACCCGGTCACGGAGCTGGAGTTCGAAGAAAGAGTGGACCGCTACGTGCCGGGCGTGGATTTTGTGGGCATCGGGCTGGCCGTGGCCGCCGCGGTGGCGGGCGCTTCCTTCCTGGTGCGCAAGAAAGACGGGACGAATCAGTTCAACCAAACCTCTTAATTCGCATGAACCTCAAGCTCGCATCTCTCGTGGGAATGTTCGCCGTGGCGGCCAATCTCTCTGCCGCACCGCAGACATTTGATTTCAAGGACCCCAAAGGCGTCAACAACATCATCTTCGAACTCGACGCGCCGCTGGAAGCCATCAACGGCAGCGCCACTGGCATCACCGGCTCGGTGCAGTTCGACCCCGCCAATCCCGCGTCTGTCTCCGGCAGGATCATCGTGGCCACTTCGTCCATGAGCGTGCCCAATCCGACGATGAAAGAACACTTGCACGGCGACAAATGGATGGACGTGTCGAAGCATCCGGAAATCACCTTCGTGACCGAGAAGGTCGCCAACGCCAGCACCAAAGGCAACGTTACCACCGCGAACGTCACCGGCAAGATGACGATCCGCGGCGTCAGCAAGACAATGACGGTTCCCGTGACGTTGACCTATCTGAAGGACAAATTGAAGGACCGTGGCGGTCCGGCGGCCAAGGACGGCGACATTCTGGTGCTGCGCTCGAACTTCAGTGTGTTGCGCAGTGACTTCGGCATCAACCCCGGCCAGTTCGAGGACAAGGTGTCCAATGAAATCAAGTTGAAGCTGAGCATCGCCGGCTTTGCGCCGCGGTGAAGCGATGGTCCCGCCTTCCGGCGGCGGAGGTGTGGCCACGAAAACACCCGCGGAAAGCTCCGTTCGTTCTTTGACTCGCGACGCCGGGCCGGCTGAAGCCGGGACTCCAAACCCAGCCTGTGTTGTTCCAAGGGCAATCCGCGGCAACGTCGCGCTTGCATTCTGAGGGCGATGAAGGCGGAATGGGCTCACTCAAAAGTGAGCACCAATGGTTTTCTGGAATTGCCCGGCCTGCGCGTGAGCGTCGATGAGGTGGTGTACCAGCCGAATGTCAACGCGCCGCCCGACCGCCCGCATTGCTTCGTCTATTTCATCACCATCCACAACGACTCGGACTTCGCGGTGACCATCCGCGGCCGCAAGTGGGTCGTCACCAACGAACGCGGTGACCGCACAGTCGTCGAAGGCGAGGGCGTCGTTGGCCAGACACCGACGATCGAGCCGGGGGAAAGCTTTTCCTACAACAGCTTCCATCTGCTGGATACACACGTGGCGGTCGCGCAAGGTAGCTACATTGGGTTGGATGCGAAGGGACGAAAGGTGATGGTGCGTATCCCACCCTTCCGCATGGTCGTGCCGGAAATGGCGTGAAGCCGGACTGAAGAAACCCGGGGAGGGAAAGTTCTACCGATGGCGGAACGTGATGCGCGCCTTGGACAAATCGTAAGGCGACATCTCGACATTCACCTTGTCGCCGACGCTGATGCGGATGAAGTTCTTGCGCATCTTGCCGGAGATATGAGCCAGCACCTCGTGACCGGTGGGCAACGCCACCCGGAACATCGTGCCCGGGAGTACCTGGGTCACTGTGCCTTCCAACTCGATCGGTTCTTCTTTCGCCATTGCGTTACAAGTCCAACTGCCTTGTCTTCAACCAAAAAGGCGTGCGGACAATGAAGCCTGCGCCCCCGGAAAGCAAGCCTTTTAAGCCAGCCAAGCATAAGGAACGGATTCAATGGAGCAGCCAGAAGAAGACGATGGCAACGAGCGTGGGAGGGAGGGCGCCGACGAAGAGGCCAAGGGGGCTGATGCCTTCTTCCTCGAAGACTTTGGCGCTTTGGAGGATGCCGACGCCGGCGGGGTTCGGGGCGTTGGCGATGACAGTCAGTCCGCCGCCAGTCACGGCGCCGGCGACCAGCGCGTATTTGAGTTCATCCGAGATCCCTTCCACGAGCGAACCAAGGTAAGTAAGTGCGGCGTTGTCCGTGATGGCGGTCAGACCCGTGGCCCCGAAGAAGAGCGCGGCGCCGCCAAGGCTTTCGATGAGCGGCTTGAGCCAGTAAGACTGGAGCGAGCCAAGGGTCACCAGGCCGGCGAGGAAAAAACCAACCAGAAGTCCCTCGCGCAACTTAAGGTCGTCCTGATGCATGCGCGTGGCGGTGACGAGTCCAAGGAACAGGACGAACACGCCGAAAAAGACATCGGGATGATGCGCCAGCGCGACGACCAGGGCGAGCGCGATCAGGTGGGCGGTGGTGAGCCAGACCGGGATGCCGGCGCTTTGGTCGCGGACGGGTTCGACCCTGGCGAGTTCCTTGCGGAAGACGTAGGCGGCCAGCGCGGTGGAAACGGCGCACGCGGCGGCCGCGCGCCAGCCGAAGGTGGTGAACATGAAGGCCATGTCCCAGTCCCATTTGGCGGCGACCATGAGCACCGGAGGCGCGGCGAAGTGCGTGAGTGTGCCGCCGATGGAGACGTTGACGAAGAGGAGGCCGAGCGTGGCGTAGGCGAGGCGCGAACCGATGCCGCAATCGAAATAGCGGCGCTTGAGCACGAGCGCGAGCAGCGTCATGGCGGCGGGTTCGGTGATGAACGAGCCGAGGAGCGGGCCGAAGACCAAAGCGGCGAGATAAAAGGCGATGGATTCGCGGAACGGCAAGAGACGGGCGGCCAGCGCGATCAGTGATTCGGCGAGTTTGACCACCGGCCGAGTGGCGGCGACGACCATGATGACGAACACGAATTTCGCCTCGGTGAAGTTGAGGCCGTCAATGTAGCTCACGGCGTCCTTGAGCGAGCCGTTGATGGCGGCGATGCCGAGGAACAGGGCGGCGGCCCAGAGGCCGAAGACGACCTCCGTCTCCGCAAGGAAGTGCAGGAATTGTTCGCGGACGGAGCCGGGCGGGCTGATGTGCGCCCAGTGCGCGAAGCGTTTGACGCAAAACGTGTGCAACACCGCGATGCCAAAAAACACCGAGGCCAGTATTTCCATCGTGCTTGGATTCATGTCACAACCGGTGCGCGAACACGGGGGAGAACGCACCCGCCCTCAGTTTGCCGGAAATGAGTGGGGTGGCGTCAAGGATAGTCGGCGGGAGCAGGCAGAAAAATGCGGGGCGATATGATGATGGCATGGCAAATGGCGGGGCGAAGATGTCAGGAGGTCAAACGAACCTTCCGGGCGTATCTTGCAAGCCACGCGCTGCGGCTGGGCGTGGCCACAGCCGCGGTCCGAAAGTGTTACAAGTTGTCGAGCGCGGGGAACTTGAAGACTTCGGACGGCGTGCGTTGTTCGCGCATGAGTTTTTCGATCTTCGCGATGATGTCGGGGTGTTGGGCGGCGACGTCCTTGGTTTCGGCGGGGTCGTCCTTGAGGTTGTAGAGTTCGATTTTCAGATTGGGATTCACCTTGGGTTTCAGAAGATTCTGGCGGATGCCTTTCCAGTCGCCGATGCGGACCATTTGCTGGCCGCCGTAACCGGGGAACTCACGATAGAGGAACGGGCGCGGCTCCTGTTTCTTGCCGAGCAACGTGGGCGCGAGGCTGATGCCATCGACGTCCTTGGGTGTGGCGCTTTTCGCGCCAACCAAATCGAGCAGCGTGGGAATCCAGTCCTCGAAGCCGCCGACGAAATCGGAAGAGGCGCCGGGTTTGATTTTGCCTTTCCAGCGGACAAGGGTCGGCTCGCGAAAGCCGCCTTCGTAGAGCGTGCCCTTGCCGTCGCGCAATCCGCCGGCGGAATTGAAGAAGGCGCAATCGGTGCCGGCGAGTCCCTGGTGGGTGCCGTTGAGGGGCCCGTTGTCGCTGGAGAAAATGAAGATGGTGTTTTCGTCGAGACCGAGTTCCTGGATGAGTTTCATCAGGCGGCCGATCTCGCGGTCCATGCGCGTGATCATGGCGGCGTAAGCGGCCTTGGGGGTGAAGTGGGGGATGTAACCCTTGCCACCCGGATACGGCGGGTCGTTCCATTTGCCGACGTATTCCTTGAGTGAATCATCGGGCACCTGGAGCGCGACGTGCGGGACAGTCGTGGGCCAGTAGAGGAAGAACGGGCGGTCCTTGTTGTCGCGGGCGAAGGCGAGGACTTGTTCGGCAATGAGGTCGGCGGAGTATTGGTTGCCTTGGAAACGCCTGTAGCTTTCGGGTTTGGACGGGTCTTCCGCAGGGGTGAGTTCGTCGTGAGCGGAGAACTTCGGGTTGTTGAGCGCGTTGGTGCGGTCGTTGTCCCAGAGGTAGGTGGGGTAGAAGTTGTGCGCGACGGCCTGGCAATTGTAACCGAACCAGCGGTCGAACCCTTGCTTGAGCGGTTCGCCGGTGGTGCCGGGCCCGCCGAGGCCCCACTTGCCGAAGCCGCCGGTCGTGTAGCCTTGGGCCTTGAGCAATTCCGGCAGGGTGACTGTGTCGTCAGGGATGGGATACTGGCCTTCGCTCGATTGCTTGTATTGCATGTTGTTCCGAACGAAGGCGTGGCCGGGATGTTTGCCGGTCATGAGGACGCAACGCGAGGGGGCGCACACGGCGTTGCCGGCGTAATGCTGGGTGAGCTTCATGCCCTCGGCGGCCATGCGGTCGAGATTGGGCGTGCGGATGAGTTTCTGGCCGAACGCGCCGATGTCGCCGTAGCCGAGGTCGTCGGCGAGGATGAAAACGATGTTGGGTTTGCGGGCCGCGGCATGCGTGGCGGGCGCGAACGCGCAGGCGAGGAATCCGCAAAGGCAGGCAGTGAGAAAGCGTAACGTGGACATGGCTCCATTATGGCGCGGAACCGCTGAGAAACAATCCGATTCGTCCAATTGCGCTTCAAATCTGCCCCTCCAACTCATGCAAAAGCTGCAAACAAATTGTTTGCAGAGTTTGCACAGTTTGCAGTGGCCGCCTCCAAGGCCACCGTTCCCGCCCGCTTCCGCCACATTCCGCCCGATAACGGCGGTTCATCGCGACAGGAGCAACAGGTCGTTGTCGGCGATGGTGATGGTGGCGAGGCTGGGGATGCCGATGAGGTAGGCGGCGTCGGGCGCCAGCGACAGAACAGCCAGTTCGGCGACTTCGATGGCGCGGTCGTCAATGGGTGTGAGGCGGACGCGCACGTTGGAGGAGCCGGCGGGAATGATGGCGGAGCCGGGCAAGGCCTGGTAGTCGGCGCCGTTGGTGGCGGTGCCGCCCATCGTGTAGCGAACCGTCAAGGCCGTGGCGGTGCTGCCGGTGCGCGAGATGGTGAATTCGCCAGGATTCGGACCGGCTTCGCCGGCCACCAGATCGGAGGCGATGACGGTCACCGTGGGCCGGGGTGGCGGCGGTGCGGAGTCGTTGTCGGCGATCGTGACGGTGGCGCTGCTGGGTGAGCCGGTGTTGTAGCCGGTGCCCGAAGCCAGTGTGAGGACGACCGTTTCATTGCCTTCAACGGCAGTGTCGTCGATGGGAGTGACGGTGACGTTGGCGGAAGTCGCGCCAGCGGGGATGGTGACAGAATTGCCCAAGGATTGATAGTCGGTCCCATTGCTGGCGGAACCACCGAGCGTGTAATTCACCGTCAAGGACGCGGACGTGCTGCCGGACCGGCTGATGGTAAAAGTGCCGGTGTTGGCGCCCGCTTCGGCGGCGGCGGAATCACTGGCGACGACGGTGACGACTGGCGTGGGCGGCGGTGCCGTGTCGTTGTCGGCGATGTTGACGGTGGCGCTGTTGGGCGAACCGATATTGTAACCGGTGCCCGAAGCCAGTGTGAGGACAACCGTTTCATTGCCTTCCACGGCGGAGTCGTCGATGGGGGTGACAGTGACGTTGGCGGAAGCAGCCCCGGCGGGGATCGTAACAAAGTTGGGCAGTGACTGGTAGTCAGAACCATTGCTGGCGGAGCCGCCGACCGTGTAGTTGACAGTCAACGAGGCGCTCGTGCTGCCGGACCGGCTGACGGTAAAAGTGCCGGTGTTGGCGCCCGCTTCGGCGGCAGCGGAATCGCTGGCAACGACGGTGACGGTTGGCGTGGGTGGCGGTGCGGTGTCGTTGTCCGCGATATTGACGGTGGCGCCGCTGGGCGAACCGATGTTGTAACCGGTGCCCGAAGCCAGTGTGAGGACAACCGTTTCATTGCCTTCGACGGCGGTGTCATTGATGGGAGTAACGGTGACATTGGCCGAGCTTGCTCCAGCGGGGATGGTGACCGAGGTGCCCAGGGATTGGTAATCCGAGCCATTACTGGCGGTGCCGCTGAGCGTGTAGTTGACAGTCAACGAGGCAGTGGTGCTGCCGGAGCGGCTGACGGTGAAGGTGCCCGTATTGGCGCCGGCTTCGGCGGCAGCGGCGTCGCTGGCGACCACGGTGATCGTCGGCGTGGGGGGCGGCGCAGTGTCGTTGTCGGCGATGGTGACGGTGGCGGAGTTGGCGGAGCCAACGGCATAGCCCGGGCCATCCACCAGGGTGACGATGACCGTTTCCTCGCCCTCGACCTCCGAGTCATCAACGGGCGTGATGGGAAGATCCGCTTCGGCCTGGCCGACGAGGAACGCGCCGCTGGTGGGCAGTTGCTGGTAATCGGCGCCGTTGCTGGCCGAGCCGGAAAAGGTCCAACTAACATCCAGCGGCTGGGAAATGTCGCCGGTGCGATGGAAACGAACCACGCCGCCGTCTGGGCCGGTTTCCGAAGCGTTGGCATCGACGAGCGAGAGGGTGACGACGGGTTCGGTTGGCGGCGCAGTGTCGTTGTCGGCGATGGTGACGGTGGCGGAGTTGGCGGAGCCAACGGCATAGCCCGGGCCATCCACCAGGGTGACGATGACCGTTTCCTCGCCCTCGACCTCCGAGTCATCGATGGGCGTGATGGGAAGATCCGCTTCGGCCTGGCCGGCGAGGAACGCGCCGCTGGTGGGCAGTTGCTGGTAATCGGCGCCGTTGCTGGCCGAGCCGGAAAAGGTCCAACTGACATCCAGCGGCTGGGAAATGTCGCCGGTGCGATGGAAACGAACCACCCCAATGTCTGAACCGGTTTCGGAGGCGTTGGCATCGACCAGCGAGAGGGTGACGACGGGTTCGGTTGGCGGCGCAGTGTCGTTGTCGGCAATGGTTACGGTGGCGGAGTTGGCGGAGCCGACGGCATAGCCCGGGCCATCCACCAACGTGACGATGACCGTTTCCTCGCCCTCGACCTCCGAGTCATCGATGGGCGTGATGGGAAGATCCGCTTCGGCCTGGCCGGCGAGGAACGCGCCGCTGGTGGGCAGTTGCTGGTAATCGGCGCCGTTGCTGGCCGAGCCGGAAAAGGTCCAACTGACATCCAGCGGCTGGGAAATGTCGCCGGTGCGATGGAAACGAACCACCCCAATGTCTGAACCGGTTTCGGAGGCGTCGGCATCGACCAGCGAGAGGGTGACGACGGGTTCGGTTGGCGGCGCAGTGTCGTTGTCGGCAATGGTGACGGTGGCGGTGTTGGCGGAGCCGACGGCATAGCCCGGGCCATCCACCAGCGTGACGATGACCGTTTCCTCGCCCTCGACCTCCGAGTCATCGATGGGCGTGATGGGGAGATCGGCTTCGGCCTGGCCGGCGAGGAACGCGCCGCTGGTGGGCAGTTGCTGGTAATCGGAACCATTGGCGGCGGTGCCCGAGAAGGTCCAACTGACATCCAGCGGCTGGGAGATGTCGCCGGTGCGATGGAAACGAACCACGCCGATGTCAGAACCGGTTTCGGAGGCGTCGGGGTCAAATTGGGAGAGCGTGACCACAGGCTCGGTGGGAGCGACGGAGTCGTTGTCGGCGATGGTGACGGTGGCCGAGTCGGGCGAACCGATGGTGTAGCCGGACCCGGCGGCAAGCGTGAGGACAACGGTTTCATCGCCTTCAACCGTTGTGTCATTGATCGGGGTCACGGTGATCACGGCGGAAGCGGAGCCGGCGGGAATCGTCACAGAGGCGGGCAAAGTCTGGTAGTCGGCGCCGTTGCCCGCGGTGCCGCTGAGCGAGTAGTTGACGGTCAGGGCCGCATCGGTGCTGCCGGTGCGATTGATGGCAAAGGTTCCGGTGTCGCCGGCCTCGGAGGCGTTGGCATCGGTGGCGGTGGCGGTGACGGTCGCAGTTGGTGGCGGCGGCTGGCCGTCAGACAGGGCGTTGGCGAGATTCAAACGGCCGCCACTGACGCATTTGCCTTGCAGAGTTGGCAGCGGGTCCGTGGTGGACAGGATGCGCTGTTTGGTGGCGGTATAATTCTCTCCGGGGAAATGGGCTTTGAGCAACGCGGCCGTGCCGGAGACAAAACCAGCCGCCATGGATGAACCACTGAAGGATTGGTACGCGTTGTCGCTGGAGTGCCAACTGGAGAAGATCTCGTGGCCCGGTGCGGCGAGATCCACGGTGGTGGCGCCGAAATTCCCGAAGAAGGTGAGGATGTCCTGGCGATCCGTGGCGGTGACGGCGATGATGTTGTCGAGGTCGTAGCTGGCGGGCAAAAGTGGACTGGCATCGTTGTCGGCACCGGCATTGCCCGCGGCGGCGACGAAGAGGATGCCGGCATCGCGCGCGCTGGCGATGGAATCGAACAGGGCCTGCGACGTGAAGGAGGTGTTGCCCCAACTGGCGTTGATGATATGCGCGCCTTTGGCGCGGGCATAATCGATGGCGGCGATGGCGTCGGAGATGGTGCCGTTGCCGGCGGAGTCGAGGAACTTGCAAGCCATGAGTTTGACCTGCCAGGCGACGCCGGCGATGCCCAGCGCGTTGTCGCCCGCAGCCCCGGTAAGACCGGAAAGGTGCGTGCCATGGCCGTGGTCATCGGTGGGGTCACCGGTTCCGGTGACAAAATTTGCGCCATGCACATCGTCCACGAAGCCGTTTCCGTCGTCGTCGATGCCGTTGCCGGGGATTTCGCCGGGGTTGACCCAGAGGTTGGGCGCGAGGTCTTCGTGCGTGGTGCGAATGCCGGTATCGGTCAAGGCGATGATGATGTTGTTGGCGCTGGTTTGGAATTCCCAAGCCTCGGGCGCGTCGATGTCGGCGTCGTTAACGCCGCCCAACTGCCCGGTGTTGTGCAACGCCCACAGCGAGCCGTTGGCGAAGCCGGGGTCGTTTGGCGTGGCCAGCAAGTGAACGAAGAAATCCTGCTCGGCGTACGCGACGAGACCGCTGGTTCGATAGAAGGCGATGGCATCGTGGGCGGAAAGCAAGGGCGGGAGCTGGATGATTTGGAGGTTTCCAATCGCCGGAAATGTCCGCACGGTCTGGGTGCCAAGAATGAGGTGGAGTGCGCTGAGGTTTACTCCCGCAACCGGTTTGACGATGATGCGGTCGGCGCGGGCGAGGGCCATGATGCCCACCAGCGATTGCGGGGACAGTTGGGCCGCCTGGGCGTTGAGGCTGGCAGTCCCACCGAAAGGGGTCGGCCAAAAGGAACCCAAGGCAAGCAACAGCCCCAAGATGATCTTTCTAGTCATGGCAGTATTCCCTCAATGCGTGAACTGCAGTGGTACACGCCTCGTGCGAGAACACTCGTCGCAAATGGCTCAAGGCAACCGCACCGCAGTTCACTGGTTTTTACCACCCGAGAGTCTAAGCGCGGACGCCGAAGGGAGTAGTTGGGCGAACACCTGATACGCGCCGAGAAAAATACTCCCCGATTGGCTGGAGTCGGCCGTGATTGAAGTCGGGTGGACGCCCCACAGGCGCAAGCACTTTTCGGCGAAGGAGGCGAAGTGAACGTTAACGAAGGCGTGCGGGCGAACGAAACACGCGGTCCAGATGTGCGATTAAGCCGGATGAATCTGCCGCACCAACCAAGTCCGCCGCAGTTCCTTTGAACTCAGCGTTTTTTGAACGCCCGCCCGCCGCGAATTAAATATTGCGCGCCGTCCGTGCCGGTGACGACCATGAACTCCGTGGTCTCGCTCGCGCCGGGAGAACCGGGAGCGTTGGGAAGTTGAAAACGATTTTTGCCAAGGCGTTTTACTTCGCCACGCGGGGTTGTGAGTTTGCCATCCTTGGCGGTGAGGGGAATCGTGGTGCGGCCATTGGTATAAACTCCGGCGAGTGTGGCGGCTTCCTCGGCGGTGGTGGCCAGCTTTTGCGGGGGCGCGGGTCTTTCCGGTGCGATGCCGAGCACGAGTTCGACGGCTTTATCGGCAACGCGCATAAGACTCGCGCCCGTTTTATTGCACAAAATGATGACGGCAAATTTCTTTTCCGGACACATCCGCATGTGGCTGCCGTAACCGGTGCGGCTGCCGCCGTGCGACAGCCAGCGCACGCCGTTTTCATCCTTCACGCTGAGGCCGTAACCGTAGTGGCGTTCGCCGCCGGGCGTCTCGACGTGCGGCGCGGAAAGTTTTTCGATGAGGAACGGAGAAAGCGCGGTCTGGCCGTCGAGCTTGCCGCCGTGCATGAAGGCAACACAGAAGCGCGCGAACTCCGGCGCGGTGGCGAAGAGTTGGCCGGCCGGCCAGCCGGCGGCGTTGTCGGCGAGCGGGCGAATGACCTTCGGCTCCGCGCGGCCTTCGGGACCGTGGCCGACGGCGAGGGGCCAGGTCATGGCGGCGGTCGGGCGAAACGTGCTGCGCGTCATGCCGCACGGTTTCAACACGCGCTCGGTGACCACATCCGCGTAGGACTTGCCTGACACGGCCTCGCTCACATAACCGGCCAGCCAGTAGCCCGGATTCGAATACGAATAGATGGCGCCCGGCCCGGTGAAAGCGAGCGAGTCCTGCAACGAGCGCACGTTGTTTCCCAGCGCCGATTCGTCGTGCGGCCCTTCCATGAACGTCAGGTCGGCGAGGCCCGCCGTGTGGGTGAGCAATTGATGCGAATTGACGCGCGCGAGTTTCGGCGCAAGGCCGGGGACGTAATCGCCAATGGGCGCATCGAGCTTCACTTTGCCTTCATCCGCCAGCGACACGAGCGCGGCGGCGGTGAACATCTTTGTGGTCGAGCCCAAGCGGAAAAGCATGTCGTCGGTCACGGGCTGGCGCGTGTCCACATTGGCGATGCCGAAGCCTTTCGAGAAGATTACTTTGTCTCCGGACACGATGGCGACGGCGCAGCCGGGGACATTGTTGCGCTGGAGTTCGTCGTTGATGAGTTGTTCGAGCGGGGCGAAATCCGCCGCGCGCAACAAAACAGGAGACGCGAAAAACAGAAGGAGCGCGAAGCGCCAGGGAAGGGCCGGATTTTTCATGGCTGTAGGGCGAGTTCTTACAGCAGCGAATGAAGGGTTGCAATGCCGGGAAGGGGTTGATGAGAAGCGGGTATTGAAGCGTCAGGTTGGCGTTCCGCCCCGCGCGGCGGGGCGTCGCCACGTAAACAAACAAACGAAAGCCTCCACGCTCTTCGAACTGCCACGCCGCGGCCGGCTGAAGCCGGGACTCCGAACCACAAGGACTACGCTCCGACCTTCTTCTTGATGTCCTTGAGTTGCGCGGACTCAGGTTTGGCGGTGTAGAATTTGTC
Organism: Verrucomicrobiota bacterium; assembly: GCA_040754875.1. GTDB lineage: Bacteria > Verrucomicrobiota > Verrucomicrobiia > Limisphaerales > JBFMBT01 > JBFMBT01. The sequence continues at coordinate 22,497 of JBFMBT010000063.1, forward strand.
GAGCGGATAACAGCCGCTGATGAGGCCGTTGCGCGGGGCGGTGGTGCAATCGCTGAAAGTGCGGCAGATGAGCCGCGGCGTGAGCGCGCCTTTCTCGACGGCGTCGGCAATCATCGTGGGATAACTCAAGACCACGCGGCCCAGGCCGATGGCGTCGGCCCAGCCGTGGCGCACGACGTATTGCGCGACGTGCGGGAGATATTCCTGAAGGTAACTGTAGCCCGAGCCGATGATGATGAGGGGAGTTGAAGGGTTGAAGAGTTGAAGAGTTGAAGGGTGAGACAGTTTTTGCGCGTGTTGCTTGAGTTGGCGGACAACTTGTATTTGACGGGCAACATCAATCAACGGGTCGTAGGCGGGTTGGTAGCCGTCGCTGGGCGGATAGGCGGCGGGACGCTGTAAGTGCGGCGTGTAGTAAGGCGAGCCGGCGGTGGTGTTAAGGATCTTGATGCCGAGCTGCACGCAGAGGTCGATGAACTGGAAGGTTTCTTTCAGATCGATTTCGTCCGGGTTGGATTCATTGACGCCGAAGCCATACCGATATGGCAGGCAGTGCGAGAAATCGTCAGGGATGCCGGGGCCAAGCTTGCCGGGTTGCGAGAGCGCGGGGTCCGGACGATAGGGGACCTTGTCGAAACAACTGAGGCGCACGCCGAGTTCGATCTTGTTGCCGCTGGCGCGGATGCCTTCGACGATTTCGCGCAGGATGCGCGTGCGGTTTTCGAACGAGCCGCCGTATTTGCCGGGGCGCGTATGCGCGCCGAGAAATTCGTGCAGGAGATAACCGTGGCAATGCTTGAGATCGACGAAGTCCGCGCCCACGTCCCAGGCGATTTGGGCCGCGCGGATGTAGCACTGGATGAGTTCCTCGATCTCGCTGTCGGTGAAAACCTGGCCGTCGCTGGTGACCTTGAAGCGTTTGTCGAGGATGGGATGGCGGAAGGCCACGCGCGGCTCCATGCGGAACTTGTCGTTTGGCTTGCAGAAACGGCCGGAGTGCGTGAGTTGAAAGCCGATGACGAGATCGTCGGTGGTGCCGTAGCGTTCCTTGTGCGATTGCTTGAGGAGTTGGACGAGTTCGGCCAGGCCCGCCTTGTTCTGGTCGATGATGATGAGCTGGTTGGGATTGGCGCGGCCATCGGGGCGCACGGCCATCGCTTCGCCCCCGCAAATCATCTTGGAACCGCTCTCGCCGAAACGCTGCCAGCGGCGGCGCATCTCGTCGGTGACGCCGCCGGTCGTCGTACCGTCCCAGCCTTCCATCGGATGAATCACGTAACGGTTGCTGATGCGCTTGCCGTTGACGAGCGGGGCGTCGATGGGGCGCGCCAGCGGCGAATCCGCGCCGGTGGCGATGGCGTCTTCGCACGGCAGTTCGACGCCGAGTGACGCGATGTGTTTGCGGAAATCTTCAACCGTCTTGAGCGACGGAATGCGTGTGAGTTTGAATGGTTCGGCCATCGTTGAACGTCAGCGTAGGTGTTGTGGAACGATAAGAAAAAGATTATTTTCTTATTCAATCCATTGGAAATGTCTATGGTGCGGCAACCTGTCTAATCGCGTGGACAGCCGGTGCGGAAGATGATTAATTGCGCGCACGCATTTTCCCGCCGTTCCGAATTGATTTGCCGGAACAAGGGAAAGGCAAACATCACACTCATGAAAATAAACCTCTTCGTAACCACTGTTCTTGCCACTTCGTTGTGCGCGGTCTCCGTCTCCGCGCAAACGGCCGCGCCAAAAACACCAGCCGCGCCCAAAGCACCCGCCGTCAAACTGCCGCCGCAAGCGCCGGATGTCGCCGCGCCGAAGCTTGGGCCCGATGGCCAGCCGCAGGGGGGATTCGTTAAGGCGCACGAAAGTTTCGTGGCGATTGCGAAGAAGGGCGAGGCGCAACTGGTGTTTCTGGGCGATTCCATCACGGCGGGCTGGAACGGAAAGAAGGACATCTGGGAGAAGGCCTTCGGCGCTTACAAGCCGGCGAATTTCGGCATCGGCGGCGATCGCACGCAGCACGTGCTCTGGCGCATCGAGAATGGCGAGCTGGACGGCATCAAGCCCAAGGCCGCCGTGGTGATGATCGGCACCAACAATTCGGGCACCGACCCGGCGGAGGGCATTGCCAGCGGCGTCAAGAAGATCGTCGAAACCATCCGCCAGAAAACGCCGGGCACGAAGATCCTGTTGCTGGCGGTGTTTCCGCGCGGCGAGAAACCGAACCCGACGCGCGAAAAACTCAAGCAGGTCAATTCCATCATCGCCAAACTGCACGACGGGAAGAACGTTCATTACCTTGATATCGGCGACAAATTCCTGCAACCGGACGGCACGTTGACGAAAGACATCATGCCGGACTTTCTGCATCTCTCCGCGCAGGGCTATCAAATCTGGGCCGATGCCATCGCGCCGAAGCTGGCGGAGTTGATGAAGTAAGGCGTTTTGGATTCAAGAGCC
>JBFMBT010000064.1:0-24825 GCA_040754875.1 Verrucomicrobiota bacterium
GGGAAACCGGAACAATTGTTCCGGTTTCCCAAAAAGTAGTATGCCCCATAGACCGACGCCTCCCCGTGGTTTTCGTAAAGTGGTGGGCCCAGCAGGGATCGAACCTGCGACCAAGCGATTATGAGTCATTTAACGGGCTACCCGTGCCGATTGCCGCCATTTGGAGACTTTTGCAAAGTGTCTGCTTTGGGGGCGGTTGCAGCTTTTCCGGGCAGCACGGAGTTGGAGAGGTTTGCCGAGGGTTGGAAACTTTCTAGTATGCCGAGTAGTATGCGGCCGGGTTGCCCAAGAGCGGAACAATTGTTCCGGTTTTACGACAGAGCGTCACGACCAGGTCGCCGAAAATTCTGGCCACCGCTGCGCGCTGCGTGGCGCTGTAGCCGCTTGAGGACTGTAGGACTGGCAACACACGCCGCTGCGCGTCCCGGCTCGTTGTAGCCAAAATAAAACGCGCCGGGCTACCGCCGCGCCGGCTTCAAGCTCGCTTCGATCAGCCGCTGGGCCAGTTCGTCCGCTTCCGGATCCGTCAACCGTTCGCGCCCGGTGATGATTTGCTCCAGGATGTCCGGCCGCGGCGTGAACCCGCCCCGGCCCTCACGCGGGAACAAATCCCGCTCCTCGCCCTTGGCCGCTTGGATCTTCGCGTAGTAACGCATCGCCCGGGTGAGCAGCTCCCGCTCGGCTTTGGACAGGCTTTCGACGAACGCCGCGCGATCGCCGTTCTTCTTACCCAAGTCGGACAGCGGGTCTTGGTTGTCGATGCTTTGGCGGAACTGTTCCGCTGTGTAACCAAACTCAAGCAAACGGTCGTAGAACCGGGCGGCCTCCTCCACGTCGCCACGATAGACAGCCCGCCGAAAGTTTCGAAGCACTTGAAGGTCGTTGGAGGTGTAGTCCGAACCATCGTTTCGTTTGCCTCGCTTTTCCTCTTTCCAGTCCGCAGCCATTTCCCGGATCTCGTAATAGGCCCATTGCTCTGGGTCCCGGCGGCGAATCTGCAAAATCTTTTGTTGCCACCAGTTGCTCAGGTCCGGCGTGTAGAAGTCGTCATCGACGACCGACCGCAACCACATCACCGCATCACGGTCCGTCATCTTCGAAAGAACCAGCCACCACTTTTCCTTGCCCACAACCCGGCGCTGATTTGTCACATCCGGGAAGGTGTCCCGGCCGGAGAGCGCCGTGTATCCGGCTGAAATTGCTGGATTGACTCCGCCGACAACCTTGTTCGCCACGTCGCGCGGCCACTGCTTGGCCCAATCGCTCACGACCTGGTCAAACGTGATCTCGCCCCGCGCGTACTCACCGATCAGGCGTCCCAGGTTGTTTCCGCCGAGCCAGTCCAGGGCGTCACTGAATGCCGTCGGCGTGTAAATTACCCCCGGCTCTCCTTTGGAGTTCCGGCCTACCACAATATGGAACCGCCGGCGGTCTTCCGCGGACAACTCTGCTTCCAGATCGTCGTCATCACCCCACGCGCCCGCCAAAGCGCCAATGCCATGGTTCCAGAGTTGCACTGCACCCCACAGGAACGCCATGCGCGTCATTAGCGCGATCGCCGCGACGCGCCGCGCGCCGCGGACCTGCTGTCCCAGAAAAACCACGTCGCGAAAATTGCGGAACAGGTTTACATGGGAACGCAGGTTACCTTCGATCCACGAGTAAAACGGAATCAGATTGCGCCGCGCCCACTGGCCCGAGGCGGAGATATCTTCGTAATCCACAAACGTCCGGCGGCTGATGTAAGCGGCCTTGCTGTAGGCGCCATCGATCGCCTCGACATCGCGCCAGTAGGCGCCTCCGTACACGGGCGCTTCGCCGCTGCGGATGCGATTCACATCCGCCAGAAATTTCGCGTAGCGAAAGACCCCCTCGCGGTACGCGTTGGCCGTCCCAGGGAAGCGCAGGAATTTTAGAAAGCGGTTGATGCTCTTCTCCTTCGCGGTCAGCAGCGCGGCGAAGCGCTCGAAGCGGTGAATTTCCCCAACCTCTCCCATTGTGACCGAATCCAGGACGCCGCGTTTCATGGCCTCGTGGATGTCCTTGGAGAGGCCCCTGCCCCTCATCATCGCCAGCACCTCCTTGGCGGCCTGCGGGAAGTAACGGATCATGCCGGGATCCCACACCAGCACCTTTTCCCCATCACTGACAAAGTTGTTAAACGAGTAACGCAGCGTGTGTAGATAGTTGAACAAGGTGTTCCATTTCCACGCCTTCAAATAGAACCGCCACGACCGCAACAGAATGGTCGCCTCTTTCGCGTCCAACGATTCACGCTGTTCACGGTCAGCGATTGCCTCCAGCGCGTCCACCAGCTCGTTTGGCAGCAGCCATTGGTTTTTGTCGCTGGCAACCAGCGCGGCGTGTAATTGGTCTGCCGTCACATTCAGATCCACGCCCAACTCGCGCATGCGCTCACGCAAATCACCGTCACCCACGGCCACGCCGATCGCCTTTGCAAGGGTTTCACGATCCACGATGTAATCCAAACGCAGCGCGAGTTTTTTGGCCGCATCGTAGAGCCTGTAACCCGGCGGGTGGAACCGTGGTTGTTTCCAATCGTAAAAGCCCGGCAGCCGGCCTTCCCTTTCCGCCAACGCCTGCGCGCTGCGTTTGGCCTGCTCGCTCACATCGAAGGGCCGCAGATATTTTTCGTTCAAATCCTGCTGGGCGTTGTGCGATCGCACGTCGGCGGCATGAACGTAGAGCGCTTGCAGGTAATTTGTGAGGTGCAATTTTGCGGTCCCCACCGGCGCGACCAGGTAGCTGCGAAACTCATCATCCGTGCGCGGCCTCACGCGGTCCAGATTGCCGGTGAAATGCTCGATGACATGGTGCGGGAAGTACAGCGGGTTGCGCTGCTCCTCGGCAATGATCTGCCCGTGGTCCAGCAGCTCTGCCTGCAACTGGTGCATCCATTTGTAATGCCGCCGCAGGCTCTCCTCGATGGCCGCGCGCTCCGGATGCTCGCGAATCGCCGCGTGGATCTCCGCCAGGCGTCCGCGAACCAACTCCGGCGTCAGATTATTGGGCAGTGCCACGGGCTCGCCGTTGGGCCGCGTAAGAAATGTTCGGTACCAGAGGTCGCGCCAGACCACGGCTGTTTGGAACAAATAATACGGCTCACCCATCAACTCCTGGTCCAGCGCCTCAAGCCGCTCGCGCAACGGACCAATGCTTGCCGAGTTCGGATCTTTGCGCTGGAGAAAATCCAGCCGAGCCTGCAGCTTCTGATAGAGCCGCAACTTTTCCGGGCGCAGGCTTTTGGTCTCCATCAATGGTTTCAGCACGTGGGCGAGATCCTCCTCGGCCCGGCGCCGCACCTCTTTGGTGGCGGACTTGGTGTACCGGTACCATTCACGGACCGGCATGAAGAAGCGGGCCTTGTCCCCGGTGACCGGCAGTTCAGGCAAAGAACTGGAGAAGCGTCCGAAAAACGCCTTCACTTCATTGAGCACATCACGCCAGCCTTTCCCTTTGGCTGAAGCAGTCTCGACCTGGCGAATGACATCCCGCGCGATCGCCTGGCTCGCGGCCGCCCGTTCGTCCGTCGTCGCCGGCGCGTCCGCCTGGCCGTCAATTTCCGCTTGGAGGTCCTCCACCTGGCTGCGCAGGTCCGCCCGGCGCGCCAGCAGCTCGCGCGGGGCCTGCTCCTTGCGCGCCACATACACCTCGAGCTGATCGTTGAGCCGGGACAATTCGCTTTGCAGCCCGGCCAGGCGCGCGCGCAGAGCGTCGCGGTCCTCCGCCGAGTTCAACGAATAATCGCGCCGCGAATGATACCGCGTGTTTTCGAGGTTTTGTTCCGACGCGGCCGCCATGCGCTCAGCCTCACCCACGCTGCGAGCGTCCAGCGAAAAATCGCGCTCGCCGGACGTCCCCGGACGTCCCCCTTGTCGTCCGCGCGCAAAGTCCGCCACCACGTCGGCCACCAGCTCACGGGCGGCATCGATGTCGCGGATCCACGCGTGCGTCTCCAGACCGGGCGCGCGGGTCAGCAATCGTTGAATGCGGGACCCGACCTCGTTGAGAAAATCCGCCACTGCTTTGGCCAGCGCACGGAACAAGGACGGCTCGCGCTCCTGGAGGCGCGCCCAAAATTTCGGCTCCGCCATCTGTTCGCCCAGGAAATCGCCCGCCAGTTCGTTCAACGCCTCGATCGGGCTGTATTGCAGGCCGGCGTTGCGCTCGCGCAGCAGGTCGTTGAGCTTTTGCTGCCAGCCCGGAAGGTCGGTCATCAGCCGGAACAGTCCGCCCATTAACCGCCGGTAGAGCACGCGGTCCGCCGCGATCTCGTGAATGAGTTCGTGGCCGGCGATCAGCAAGGCCGGGCGCGGGGAGCGGGCGTCGATAAACAAAACGCCGGGATAGCGCGGATCGCGCACGCCGTTGATGGGTAGCGCGCGCCCATCGGTGTGGCGAAGGAAAACGAGTCTTACGCCGAAGGCGGCTTCGAAGGCTTGGAGGATGGGCGCCGAGATGCCGACCGCCTGGCGAGAAACGGGGTCCCCGAGATCAGGGTGGACGCGCACAATGCTTCCCGTTCGCTCTCGGAGTATGGGGAAATCTTCAACAAGGCCGGCCGCGAGCCGCTGGCCGGCCTCGTCAAGTTCGCTTTCGGTGTAGCGGGCATTGGTGGCATCATCGCGTCCCGGCTCGCCGCTGTCCAGACTGTATTGCGCCGAATGGTAGCGTGTCTGCTCTTGCGCCTGGTCGGCCGCCGCCGCGGCTCGCTCTTGCTGCCCCACTGCGTTTGCCTCCGCCAGAATCTGAGCCAACCGATCGGCCTGGGCTCGCAACTTATCCACATGCCGGCGGTCGTTTGGAAGAGCGAACTCGGCTTGGATCTGGTTGATGTCGCGGAGCAATTCCTGCAAACGCTCCTCGACTTCCGCGAGATTCAGACTTGGCGGCCGCGGTTCCTCCGGTGCCAAGCTGTATTCGCGCCGCCCCTGTGGCCCGTCCGGCGAGGACCGCCGGTCCTGCTCGCGCCAGGCCGGGCGGTAGCCCAGCTTTGCCAGGCGCGCCACCTCCTCGTCCGTCCACTCGCGCATCTCCCGATTGCCGATCGCGTGCAACGCCGCGGCAATCTTCTGGTCCCGCGTCTTCGTTGGATCCTCCCAGGGGGCCACGCCCGCCACCGGCGCGTCCGTCCACTGGTAACTCCCCTGGTCCGGATACACCTCGATGCCCCGCGGCAGATCGATGCGCCCATACTTGCCGGCATCCACTGTCACCGCGCCGCTTTCCGCGTCGCGCCGCACAAACTTCACCGGCTCGCCCTTCACGCGGAACTCATCGTTCTCCTGCAGCAAGTCCACCGGCAGCCGGCGCGCGCCCTTTTGCGTGGCGCTCTTGCCTTGGTTGTCCAACGCCGCCGAGAGAAACTGCGTCTCCAATTCCTCACGCGAAGGCTCGCGCATTTTCTCCCGCACCGCGGCCGCGCGGTCCACCGCGGCGTACATTTCATCCGCCGTTTCAAAATTGAACCCGTACGTCGGCAGGTTTTCGATCAGCTCATCCGGCGGCAGGCCCGTGGTGCGCCGCAGCATGCGCGCCAGGCCGCGCCGGAACGCCTCGGCGTAACCGTCATACTCGCCCGCGTATTTGCTCGTGCGCCCTTCCACCGGCGGGCGGATGCCGCCCAGCTCGTTGATCGCATCCAGCACGTCGAGCTGCCCGTCGGCCCGCGCGGGCAACGCCCATTTGCTCTTGCGCAACTTCGGCGGCTTCACGCCGCTGGTGTCTTTCTCCAGGCCAAACGCCCGCGCCTCTTCACTCCCAAACCGATCGACCTGCCGCCAGTTGCCGGCGGCGCCCGGAGGAGTGAGCGATTCGAGCGTGCCCGTGCCGCTGAGCTGCCACGAGGAGTTGGGATTGGCCTTCACCAGGCTGAGATGCGTGGCCTCTTTATTTTGCCGCTGCCATTCCTTCCACGTGCGCGGGGCGTCCGCCTGGCCAATCAACCGTGGCGCGATGTACTGGCCAAAATCCCCGGACGTCAACGGCCGCACGATCATCTGGCTGCCAAACTCCTGCCCGGCCGCCGCATCCGCCTTGAACTGGATCCGGGCCGCTCCCTCCTTGTCAGGTTTTACTGTCGCATTTGCGACGCTGGATGACGCCTTTGTGTCAGCCGGTGCGTTACCGTACGGGCTTACGGTATCCGGCGAAGGGGCAGTGTTTGGGGACAATGATTGCCCTTGACCACCTTGCGGTGGGGCCACAGGCGGCGCGGTCGTTGGCGCCGCGGCGGACTGGTCCGGCGTGCGTGCGATCGCGCGCGCGTCCTCGCTTTCAAACGACGTCACAAATTTCCAGTCGCCCGCCTCGCGCGAAGGCAAGAGCGCCGCGAACTGCCCCACGCCGGCGAACTGCCACTCCCCTCGTGTGGCCTGTCCGGCGGGGACCCCGCGGCGCACCAGCCGCACGTGCGTGTGCCCCGCGTGCCGTCGCCAGTAATCCGTCACCTGCTCCGGATCACCCTCTTTCCGGACGTGCGCCGTGTAATCCGCCTGGTTGAGCGGGCGGATTGTCATCTGGTTGCCCTCCGCCTGGTCCGCGCCGGCGTTGGCCTTGAACTGGAGATTTACCGGCTCGCGCCCGGTCGCGCGAGCCGCGTCCATCTTCGCCTCGAGCTGCCGCGCCGCCTCCGCCGGCAGATCCCCGCGCACCTGCTCCAGGATTTCCTCGTTAGACGGAGCACGAATTTCCTGAATGAGGATTTTGCTGTCGGTCGGCTTAGACAAATCTTGTCTAACTGGCGTGTCCCCTGTGGCCGCGCCGCTGGGTGCCTTGCCGAGGCGCTCGCGCCCGACGTTCACCGCCGTTTCCACCGCGCCGGGCCCCAGCTCGCCCACCGCCTCTTCAAACGCCGCTTTCAGATTCAACGGCTCGCCGGCCGCCTGTTGTCCGGCCAGCTCGCCGATTGCGCCAGACGCGCCCTGCGCGCCCGCTTCTTTCGCGCCGGCCTTGATGACTTCCTTCGTGCCTTTCGCGCCCGCCAGAAACTTGCCCGCGATCGCGCCGCTGAAAGCATCCAGGGCCGCCACCGGCAGGCCGCGCAACACTGCCTTTTCCTTCCGGCGCTGCATCGCCTGCTCGTCCATCACCGCGCGCAGCAACTGCTCGGGATTCTGCGGATCCACGCCTTCCTCGCGCAGCAATTCGAGGATCTTGCTCGAATACTCCACGCCCAGGGAACCGTAACCGGCCCCCGCGGCGGTCCCGCCCGGACCGGCCGCGCTGCCGCCCACCGCGCCCATCACGACGGCCGGCACGCTGCCGAACAAACCTTTCACCACGATGTTGGCCGTGATCTCGAATGGGTCGCGCATGAACACCTTGGCCGCGTCCCATCCCCGGGCCCCGTCCCAGCGCTGCATGGCTTCGGACGAGCCGATTTGCTTCAGCTCCTTTTCGCGCGTGCCAATGCGTTCCAGCGCTGCCGCTACGTTGGGATCCCGGCGCACGGCATCCGCCACCGTGCCCAGCCCGCGGGCCGGCGGCTGGATTTCCCGCGCCCGCGGCGGCCACTCCTCGCCGGAGGGGCCACTGGGAGGTGCGACTCGGTTTTGGGGCTGGACCGGCGCGGCGGCCACGCGCGGGCTGGTGGCGTGATACTCGCGCAATCGTTCGGCCTCTTTGGCGTCGCGCGCGGCCGCCGGCAGGCGCACGCCCGCGTCATAGCCCTGCATCGTGCCCTTGAACGCCTGGCGTCCGGACGCCACCAGTCCCTCGAACTGGCCCAGCGTGGGCGGTGGTGGTGTTCCCGATTCGGGAACGAAAGCTGGCCCGCCTGGAGGTGAGGAAAGGTGTCCCGAAGTGGGACGTGGGTCGGTCACGCCGGGCTGGGGAGTAAAGGCGGGCTTTGCCCCGGCGGTTGAGATGGGATCGCCAACGGCAATCCCACCAAAATCATCGTGAACTAAAACGCCACCGAATTCATCGGTGGCGTTCACTGCCGGCGTCACCAGCACGCCGCCAAACTCATCCCGGTTAGTCATGGCTTTCGATATAGTTTCCCATCCTTGCCGATGTATTCCGCACCGGAAGGCAGCGCGTCAAATTGCTCTTTGGTCGTGATCTGTTTCGGCTCAGCCGCCGCTGATGCCGCCGCCGGGGGCGCGGCCGCGGCTGGCGCTGTGCCACGCAGCGCAGTCAGCGCCTCGTCCAGTCGTCGGATTTGAGGGTCTTGTTCTGGCGTGCCGAATTTCTCCTGGAGCGATGCCAGTTCCGCCTTGAGTCCATTCAAAGTATCCGCGCGGCTGTTCCAAGCGAACCAGCCGTGGCGCTTGTCCCCGCGCGCGACCTCCCCCTCGTGCATCGCAATGTCGATGCGTAGCTTGTCCATCCGGTCCTTCGCCTCCTTGGGCACCATGCTGCCGAGCAGTCGCGCGCGCGCGTCCTCCAGTCTTTTGACTTCCTCATCCAAGCCGAACTGCGCGGACGGAACGCGCCTCCGTGTTTCCGTGTGCCCATCGCTACTTTTCGTCGTCACCTCCACATACTCCGGCTTGTCGGGTTGCGGCGGCACAAACGTGCGATCCTGCAATGTCTCACCTCGAGGTCCGCGCACGTATCCGTTAGGCACTGCTCCTTCAGGAGCCTTGGGATATTGAGTCGTCACCGTGCCCATGGCATCCATCACCGGCCCCGGTGGCCCGCTTACAGAGGCTCGCACTCCGGTCCCTGAATCAAAATCGATTTGCATTTTCGCCGCGTCGCGCTTGGCGATGTCGTCCACCACCGCCTGATTAGCCTGCGCTTGCCGAAAGGCCAGTTCATTGCGGGAATGCTCCAACTGGTCGTTGTGCATCTTCTCCCGTAAGTGATATGACGCCCAAGCCTGCTTCACACCCTCCTCGGCCGCCGCCCTATCGGACGCCAGTTTATCGTCGTGCATTTTCTTCTGCAGCTCCTCCCGCCGCTGCGCCTCCGCCGCCTGCTCCTGGCGCATGCGCCGGTTCACGAGCGATCGCGTCAAATTCGCAAACGAATCGTTCAACAACTGCATTTCCGCCACGCTCGCCATAATGCCTCCTTTAGCAACAACCACCGCCGCCACCGCCGCTGGATCCACCCCCGCTCGCGCTTGTCTGCCCGCCACCCCGCACCGCCGAGATGGTATTGTTGACCAACGTGATGCCCGCCACCCACGGGTTGACCTGCTGGCTGTACCAGTTCGTGAACGCGCCGTAACGCTGCGCCTCGGCCCCATAGCCCAGGTTCTGCGCATTCGGGTTCACCGTCGGCCCGGCCGGTCCCGCCACAAACGGCGCCGCGCCGTTCTGCGCGCCGCTCAATTGCGAGAACTGCGCCTGCGGCGTGGCGCCCGAGAGAAACGCGCCCAGGTTGGCCATGTCCTGCTGGTCCTTGCGGTAAGTGACGTCCTCCGGCGTCGCGCCGCTCGTCAGAAACGCCAGCGCCTTTTGCTGGCGCGCCGTCCGCCGCGCCTCCGCCTGGTTGCCCACCTCGGCCGCCTCCTGGAACGTCGCCGCGTCGCCCAGCATGTTGCCGCGCGCCGCCTGCCCCCGCCGGACCGCCTGCGTGAATTCCCGGGCGCTTTGCTCATCGAGCTTGCCGCCCGCCTCCAGCTCCGCCTGGATCTGCCGCTGCAATTCGTCGGCCAGCGGCCGCTCCCGGTCCTCGCCGATCTGCGTCTGGATTTTTTCGAACAACTGTTTGCGCGCCGCCACGCCCTCCGGGTCCGCTTGCTCGAGTTGCTTGAGCGCCTCCGCCGTGAACTCCGCGCCATACTTCTTTTGGATGTCCAGAATGGCGCTGGCAAACTTGTCCGCGTTCACCGCCGCAATGTCCGCGTCGCCCAGCCCGGTGAAATCGTATTCCTTGTAATCGGGCACGCCGCCGGTGCTGCCCACCTGCACGCGGCCCGTCGTGCCCAGGCGCGCCGCCGCGTCCAGCCGGCGCCGGTCGCCCAGCGTCTCCATGTCGGCGATCACCGCCTCGCGCGTCGCCGCCGCAAAATTCGGTGGTGGCGGCGGATCGTTTTCCAAACAGCAACCCATACGTCAGTCCTTCCCTCCGTTGACATCTTCGGGGGTGATCGGTCCCCCACCGCTCCGGACGACGATGCCGTTGCGCCGGTGCAGTGCGGCCGCCACGTCAAAATCATACCCGCGCCACTTGGCCGTCACCGCCCGCAGGTTCGGCCAGCCGCCCGTCAGGTACGCCACGTGCCAGACCACCTCGTGGTAAAACCCCTTCACCACGTCGGCCGCGCGCGCCGTGTTATCGTCCTCGCTCTTCTCCCACCGGTTGGCGTCCAGCCAGGCGTTGAACCCGGCGATGACCAGCGGCATCAGGCTGAAACGATGCGCGACAAAGAACGGGTTGTGCGCCAGCTCCACCATCATGCCCAGGCTTTCGCGCGCCAGGCGCTCGTCGTCCACCGGCTGGTCCCGATCCACCACGTCGTCCAGCAAATGGCAATACGCCACGAAGGTCCGCACAAAGCGCACCGCGTGCTCGTCGCCGTGCCCCACGGCCTGGTAAAACTCCTCCTTTTCCGCCTCGCTTCTCATGTCTCCTTTGTGGCCGCCCCGCTAGGGCTCATGCGTAGGTATGCGCGTAGCGCCCGCGGATCGCCCGGTGGAAAAAGCTCCCCGGCGAATCCGCGTTGCACAGTTGCTCGTGAATCTCCGGCGGCACGCCCTGGTATTGGTAGGTGCTCCCGTTCCGGAAATGAACCGTGAGCACCTCGTTCTCCGCGTCGTACTCGCACCCCTTCAAATTGCTCGAATCCAGTGGCGTCATAATTTTTTTCTCCTGTGGCCCGTCCGGCCTCATGCGTTTTGGTCTCCTTCGACGGTATTGAGGAACGCCGCGGCCGTGACAGCTTTGACCGCCAGCTTGCCGTCGTCCTTTTCGATCTCCAGATACATCTCCTTGAACGCGGAGAGATCGCTCTGGCTGCGGCGCGCGTCCGTCGGCTGGGTCGTGGCCAGGTCAAACGGCAGCGCCAGCGGCAACTGGTTGGTCGTCTCCTCCATGTTCACGATCCACTCGGCCGCCTCCTCGTCATCATAGTACGCCGTCACCGTGGCCGTGCCGCTGCTTTCGATGAATTCGATCTCCACAAACTCCCCGTCCTTCGTGGAAATCTTATCGCGAAAATTGAGCGTGCGCGTGCGCAGCTTCGTCGTGAAATTCGCGCCGTTGTCCTGGTAGGTGCTCTCCAGGCCTTCGTCGGCGTAATCCTTCCACTGGTTCACGCGGCCCGTCGTGTCGCCGATCACCAGCCGGTCCTGGTCGTTGAAGCGCGTGGTGGCAAAGCACGTCGGCGTCCACCCATTCCACACCCCCAGCCAGCGCTGCAACTGCTCGTTCCACACAATCACGTGGCTCGGCTCCGTGGCGCTGTCCAGCGGCAGAGCGAAAAACGCCAGCTCCTTGTACCGCCACGCGGCCACCTTCGAGGCCTGCGCCCAGTTGATCCGGTCGATGTACTGCTTCACCGCGTCGCTGATCGGCGGCACGATCTCAAATTGCTGCTCCGCCGCCGCCATCCGGCGCACGCTGCGGATCCCGTCGCGCGCCAGCAACAGCGCCTCGTTGCCGAACTGCACGAAGGCCCGCTTGCCCACGCACCCCACGCCCTGCGTCTGGAACGGGATCTGCCAGTCCGCCGCCGTCGCCGCCGCCGGATCCGCGTTCACCAGGTAAATCGAGTTGCGCTTGATCACGCCCAGCCAATAGCCCGGCAGGCGCACCAGGCCGATGATCGGATCGCCCTCCCCCGCCCCCACGCGGAACTTGAACGTGGCATGGTTCCACGCGCCGGGCCCCGCATCGAGGATGTCACTCGCGTAAATCGTGTCCGGCTCCGTCGCGATGCCGGCGGCAAACAACCGGTTGGTCTGGTGCCACAACAAAATGCTCGCCCCGGCCGGCGGATTGCCCAGCCCGCTGCCCAGGTCCACCGGCGCCGCCGCCCCGTCCCAGGAATGCAGGTTTTTCGTCCCGTCGGCGATATACACCTTGTCGATGCCTTGCACGATCGTCACCGCCGTGCTCGCGTCCGTCGCCGCGTACCCGGCGATCGCCGCCCAGGCCGCCCCGTCCCACTTGTAGAGCGCCGCATTCACCGCGGCCACCAGCAGCTCCAGGCTCGGCGTGTCGAAATAGCACAGGCCTTGCACCTTGCTCGCGGCCACCGCCGCGCCGCTGAGCGCGTCCGCCCCGTAACGGCTTTTCACCCGGCCGTTGCGCTGCACCAGGCAATTCTCCAGCACCGCGCACACATCCAGCCCCAGTTCCTCCGGCGGCGTGTATCCGTCCATGCCGCCGGCAAAACTCTTCATGCCGTCGTACTCCAGCACGTCGTCCAACTCATCGATGTGCAACCGCGCCATAACTAGAAATCCGCCTTGCTCAGTTCGTAATCGGCCGCCTCGCCTTCCGGGATGAACCGCCGCAGCGCCGCCTCCTGTGCCACCTCTTTGATCTTGTAAGCCTCCAACAGCCCGAGCGCCTCCTGAAATTTCAGGTTCGCCTTCGAGTACTGGCGCATCCACTCCAGCATGTCCCCCTGCGCAAACGCCAGCAGCGTGTTCTCGATGCCGAGCAAGTCCGGCTCGTCGTAATCGTAGGTGAGCGGCTGGTGCCGTTTCTTCACCAGCGCCTTCATGGCCGTGTCCTGGTTCGGCTTGGTCATGATGCGCAGCCGCGGATACCGCTGGTGGCTGGTCTCCGCCGCCCCCAGCGCGGTGTAACGAGTCCCCGTGCCGTTGTTCAGCCAGATGTAGCCCGCCGTCGCCCCTTTGCTGAAACTCACGATCTCCTTCACACTGGCGGACAGCAACCCGCTGAACCCGCCCAGCCCGGCCGTGACCACCGCGTTGATCGTTTCCTGAATCAACTCATCGAGCACCGAGATGTAGCGCACATGCACCGGCGACCCAGCGTCCGCCGCATTCTCCGCCTCCACGTAAAGCGCCACCGCGTCCGCCCCCGCCACGCCGAACTGCCACACCACCGGAGACATTTTGTAAAACTCCACGGGATTGCCCGACTCAGCGAACCGGTCCGGATCCTGCCGGAACAAAATTTCCTGCGCCACCGGCGCCAGGCCCCGGTCGCTCGTGCGCAGCGCCACCACCCGGTCCACCACCCGCGGCAACAGCCAGATGCCCTCCTCGGCCACCGTCGCCGTGTTCGGGTCTGCCAGCGCCGTGGTGCTGAAAGTGAAATCGAATTGGTACAACGAATCGCGCCAAAGCTGGTCGTTATAGATCAGCTCGTTGCGCTGGCGGATGAAGCCCTTGCACTTCGCCAGCGCCGCGCTGTCCGTCTTGCGCACCTTCCCGCACACATGCGCCGCCATGTCCGCCAGGTTCACGGCTTCACCTCCATGATCGTGAACACCACACGGCTCACCCCGCCAAAGAGCCGCGCCCCGTGCCCGTTCACATACGCGTTGTACGTGGCGTTGTACGTGCCCACCCGCAGCTTGAACGTCGTCGCGCTGGTCGTGCCCGCCGGCATCACATGCTCGATCACACACGGGTTCACGTGGGCGCTCGAGCTGGCGCTCTCCTTCATCGTCGCCGCCAGCGCGTTGGCCGTGGTGTCCTGGAACAGCGCCACAACCGTCTGCCCGCCGTTGTTCGCATTGGCCACCGGCACCGTCGCCCGGATCCACAGCTCGTTCGTCGTCGCCGTCGGCGTGATCGCGAGCGTGAGGATCTCAGTGCCCTCAGTGTTCTGGGGGATCGTGTCGTCCACCGGGATCACCGACGTCGTGGCCGTGTACGTCGCCGTCACATTCGTCACCGTCTGGATCACGTTGCGGTCCGCCAGCACGTAATCCTTGATCGTGCTCCCTTCCACAATGCGCGGGATCAGGTCCGCCGCGCGCTTGAGCACGAAATAATCGGTGTCCAGCACGTTGACCTCCCCGCCCCAGTTCATCAGCGCGTTGTCCAGGGACACGCGGTAGTTCACCCCGTTGCTGGTCATCATCACATAAAAATTGGTGCTCATCGTCGAGCCCGGCAGAGACAGGTTCGTGAACAAAATCAGCCCGCCGGCGTCGGCGAAATAGTTGGCCTTGGTCACCTTCACCACCTTGCTGCCATCGTGCACCGCCAGGTGGCTGCCCGAGGCCGCGCTGGTCGCCGTGCTCGCCGCGGCGATCAAATTCGCGTTGGTGAACACCAGGCTGTTGAGCGTCCCCTTGCGATACGCGCTCGCGCTCGTGTCGAAGAACAGCAGGAAATCATTCGTGTTCGCCGCCGCCTCCTCCGTCCGGTTGGAAATGAGCAGGCCGTTGTCGAAAATCAAATTGGCCAGCGTCACCTTTTTGAACACCCCGCTGCCGTTGTCGTAGATCAACACCAAGTCCGAGGCCTCCGGCGCCGTGTCCGCCGTCTTGTCGGTAAAGAACGTCGTGTTGATGCTCCCCGCCGTCGCGCTGTTGAGCTTCGAGTGCGTGATGTTCTGCTCCCCCGTCGTGAACGTGTAGCCCGGCGTGATGTCCGCCGCGGTCGCCCACCACGCCCACGCCATCATTCCCAGCACCGCGAGCAACGGGATGAACCCCACCCACGCCGCCTTCTTATTATCCTCCTCGTTCATACGTCTCTATCCCGTGTTTTGCTCGTGATCGGCCGGCGCTGGTCCTCCGCCCAGATTTGCTTGAGCTGCTTGGCCGTGAAACCACTCTCCCGTTCCATGCGCCCCACGCCGATGCGTTCCTCCATCTGCCGCAGCCCCTTGGGCATCTGCACATCCACGTCCATTTCCCAGGGCGCGCCAAAGGTCACGTGCAACCGCCGCGGCACCGTCACCCGCCGCAAATGACTCGGCACCTGGTCCCGCTGCGCCACCGGCTTGATCAACTCCACCGTGTTCCCCGTCCGCGTATCCACGTATTCGTAAAGCGGCATACTCACTCCTTTGACCCTGTGGCCCCACCGCTAGGTGGTGGCTCAACCGTGCGCTCGTTGAGACGATCGAGGATCTCCTTCATCCGCGCGTCCGGCACGAAGTAGCCGTTACTTGCCGGCGTGAACGCCTGGCCCGCCGGCATCCGGTGCACCTGCTTGTCCGCGCTGATCACCACCAGCCGCGGGCGGCACCCGCTGCACCAGATCATCGAGCAACAGATTAACGCCGCGCTCAGAACCGCGCCCGATCGCTTCATTGATTTTTTCACTGCGCACCTCCTTTTGCGCCACCGGATCATCCTTGCGGGCCCAACGCCGGTAAATCCACCGCACCAACAGCGGGGCCAGCACGCCCAACAACCCCAGGATCGCCGCCGTCGTCATTTCGTCTTTGGGTGGACCAGTTTGACCGAAGCCAGCCAGTCCAGGGCGAAACAGATCGCCTTGTACACCTTGCTGGACTCCACCCGCTCATACAGCTTGTCATCCCAATCCGTCGGCGTCGCCTTCACGATCGTGTAAAACAGCGCCATCGCCGGCTTCACCGCCACGCGCAGCACGCCGATCACCAAGAGCACCGTCGAAAGCCACGGCAGCTTGGTCACCAACTCGAGCACCCACCCCGGCGCCGAGGCCTCCGGACCAGCCGCCGCCGGATCGATCGGTTGCGCCACTCCCACCTGTGGCCCCTCCGCTAGGGCCAATAGATCCAGTGTGAACAACCCCGCCACCGCGGTGAATAACGCCACGAGCAGCACGCCCCTGGCCCAACGTCGATTCAATCCGTTCATGTTCTCCTCCTTATGGGTCCCCCTCGCTGTGGCCCGTGCGCCGGGCACTGGCCCGGGCGGCGAGCACCCGGGCATCGGGGACCACCAGCCCGGGATTCTGACTCTTGAGACTCAAACTCCACTCCTGCATCTCCGCCACCGTCCAGGCCTTGGCCACGTCCGCCCGCAGCTCGCGCACATCGCGGCGGATGTCCGACACCATCGCCCCCAGCCAGAACGCAAACACGACACACCCCACCGCCAGGCCCAACTGCACCCGCGTATCCTCCGTCACACTGGCCACCAATTCCTTGACGCTCTCCTTGCTCACACACCCTCCGCCTCCTTGGCCGTGCCTGGCACCGCTTCATCGGGCTTGGCCGCGATCGCCGCCTCGATGCGCTCCTTTTCCGCCTGCATCTTCACCACCCGCTCGTCGTCCGCCCCGGTGTCCACCCGGCCCAAAATCATTTCACCACGCGCCACCGCCCGCCGCGGCAGCGTCGCCAAAAACCCGTGCCACTTCGTCCAATGCCCGTCCGTGGCACACGCCGCCGGCAGCGCAAACGTGCCGTCCCGCAGCGGCACACATTCCAGCCGGCGATCGGTATGCCCGCTCGCCCGGTTGCACCGCTCCAGTTGCTCATGCTGCTTGGCTGTCAGGATCAGCATCATACCCAGCCTCCCCCCAGCTTCTGCCGGTAACTCTGGATGACCTGGTAAAACAACGCGCTTTCCGCGCTCGTCAGCCCCTTATGAAACGCCACGAACGAGAACCGCCGCACGCAATGCGCCACCGGCCAACCCAGCGTGTTCTGGCAAAACACAAACACGTTGTCACCCGGCCGCGCCCCGGCGTTGCTTGCCCCCGTGGCCAGTTGCGCGTGCGCCGTAGTCGAGTTCGCCCGGTAAAGCTTGGTGTCCGTCGCGCTCACCCGGTTGCCCGAGAGATAGCCGGTCCACGACGCGTTCGAGGCGGTGATGCGGCCGCCGCCGGATCCATCGTAGCAATCCCAATAGGCGTCGCCCGGGTCGTACGAAACCAGGAGACCCATGATTAACCCACCCCCCTCACTCACCACCGCGTCCGCCGTGGCCGCATTGTCCGCCAGGGTGTTGTAAAGCGTGATGCCCCCGTCGTTGTCGCTCGCAAACGCCGTGCTCGGCACCAGGCCCGTGTTTAAATATTTCGTGCTGCCGTCCCCCACCAGGCCATTAATCGACAGGTCCGCCTGCACGAAGTTGACCGCGTTCCATGGGTCGCTGCCGTAATCTTTGAAGATCGGCGTTGTGGCGGCCACGATGCTGCCGGCCACCAGCGGGATAACACTCAGCATCTTGCTGCGCAGGCCGTTGTTGTGGATGCCCCGGATCAACTGGTCCACGCACGCCAGTTCGTGCCCGCTCGCCCAGCCGTTATTCGCCGTCACCCGCCGCTTCCAGTCCTTCGTGTCCGGATGCAGCGGCCGCGGCCCCAATGTCATCGCCGGTCTCATCAGTACTGAGTAAAGCCGAAGACAAACTGCAAGTCGTCCGTGCCCGTGTACGTCGGCGTGCCCGTCACCGCCACCGCCGCATACAACGACGTGCCCGCATTCGCCTGCAAAAAAATCCCCAGGTTGGAGAGCGTCGCAAACGCCTTCGAATCCAGCGTCACGTAATCCCCCGCCGTCACCGAAATGCGGCCGATCACGTGAATGTCGTTCGTGGAAAAGGCCAGCGCCGCATTGTCCGTCAACGTCGCCGCCGTCGGGTCCCGGTCGAAAAGGAAGATTTCCAGCGCCGCCTTCTCGTTGTCCTGGTCCACGATTGTGATCGAGTCCAGCCGCACCTTGCCCGCGCTCACGCGCACCGCGCTGGAGAGCGTGATCTTCCCGCCGATGTTGTCCCCCGCGGTATAAGCGCTGGTGGAAATCGTCGGCCGGCTCGTCACCGCGATCCCTGGCGTGCCCACCTGCCCCACATGATTCTCGCCCGCGGAAAGCCCCACCACGCCCGTGCTGTCGCTGGCGATCGTCACCCGCTGCACGCCCGTGCCCGAGACGCCGTTGCCCATCGTCACGTTCACGCCATTCATCTGCGAGACGTTCACGCCGGTGCCGGACACCGTGTTGTCAATGAGCTGCACCGCCGTCTGGACCGCGTCGAGCTGGCTGGTGATCAGCCGCAGTTTTGCCTGCATCGAGCCCGTGCTGCCCGCGGTCGCCGCCGCGTCCGCATTCGCGCCAAACGGATCGGCCGGCACCGTCACCACGTCCACGTTGCCGATATTGTTGTCCCCGGCCGCGATTGTCGCCACGTCCACGTCGCCGATGTTGTTGTTGCCGGCCGCGATGCTGGACACCGCCACCTGCCCGGTGGAATCACTCGCCAGCGTCACCCGTTGCACGCCGGTCCCGGACACGCCGTTGCCCATCGTCACCGCCACGCCGTTCATCTGGGAAACGTTCACGCCACTGCCGCTCACGGCATTATCGATCGTTTCCACCGCCGTTTTGATGCTGTCCAACTGCGATGTTTGCAGCCGCATCTTGGCGCTCACCGTCCCCGTGCTTCCGGCCGTGGCCGCCGCGTCGGTTGTCGCCCCCAGCGCCGAGTCGGCGCCGTCGGCGATCGTCACCGCCCCACCGCCGCTGCTCACCCCGTTCACATCGCCCGCGCCGGTGAGCACGCAGTCCACCACGATCGTGCCGCTCGTGTACGCGCTCACCCGTGCGCGCACATACAGCAGGCCCGCCACGCGCGCCCGATAAATTCCGTTGGCCGTGGCCGTGGTGGCCACCGTGCCGCTCGCCACGTTCTCCGCCGGCAACGCGACATAATCCGTGCCGTTGACCGTGCCCTCGAACGTAATCGTTGCCGTCGTGATGCCCGTGATCTGAAACGCGGCGATCGCCCGCCCGTTCACGCGCGCCGGCTGCCCGTTGGTTGTCGCCGTTGCCCCGGTCTGGATCCGCACCGTGTCCCACGCCTGGGCACTAGCGTGCCGGCCACAGAACAGAGTGACCGCCAGCGCCAGCACCAAAATCAGTTTCGTCTTCATTCGCTTGCCCTCATTCGCTTGCTAGGGCGGCCGCCCTCGAGGGACAGCCGCCCGTTGCTTTAGTAATTGGATTCCGCGGCCATGCGTTGCAGGTCCGCCTCCTCCTCGTCATCCGTGCGCGGCTTCGGCGCGTCCTCGCCCACGGCGCCGTCCACCGCCACGTAGGCCTTTTCGCCGTCGATGCGCGTCACCTTGCCCTGGAGCTGCACCACGTCGCCCTCCTCGGGCATCACGCTTTCGCCCGCCGTCTCGGCGGCCAGGCCCAGCGCCGCCCGCTTCACACACACTTCCTTGTTCATAAAAACCTCGTTGTCGTTCACGGCTGCCGGATGCTCTAACACCCGGCAGCCGCCTTGTTCAGCCAGTGGCCCCTGTGGCCACACCGCTAGGTGTTAGTTTTGGAACGTGCTCTTGGTGCGCGCCACCACGAGGAAATTCTCGTTGAGCAACAGCGCATTGAAGAACACCTTGTAACCCGCCAGCGTGAACTGGTTGTGCGGATCCGATTTGTCCGCCTTGTTCAGGATCGTCACCCGCGGCCGCCAGGGGCTCGTCGTCCCCGCCAGCTTCGCCACGCCGTACGCGTCGCGCCCGGTGATGATCGTCGAATAGTTGGAGCCCGCCGTGTTTTCGGTGCCATACACGGCCGCCTCGATGAACGGATTCGTGGCCTCCACGTAATTGATGCCGTCCACCATGCCGAGCTGCCCCTTCCACAGTTTCTCGGTGTTCACGTTCTGGAACGCCCGCAGCACGTCCTGGTCCTGCACGAAGTCATGCACCACCTGCGGCGGAATGATCCCCACGTACTGGCCCTTGAGCTTCGGCGCCTTGTTCACCTTGAGCTGCGTGGCGCAGCCCAGCGCGAACGCGCGCGATATCCGGCCCGCCTCGTTGGACAACCCGTTGAACGTCGCGAAGTCGTCGCTCGAATCGCCCGTGGCCGCCACGCCCGCAAAGCGTTCGTTGTACCCGTCGCTGTTGAGCATGCCCGCGATGATTGCGTCGCGCGTGATCGAATCCGCGTCCAGCGCCGCCGATTCACCCATGTTCTGGATGTTCATCTGCAAGAACGGCAGGATGTCGATCATCTGCAGCACGTCGCTGAGTTTGGTGATCTTGCCGCGCTGCAACAGCGTCACGTCCACGTAATCGGTCGTGAGCTCGCTGTACGTCGTCTGCGGCACCCCTTCGGTCAGCGTCTCGATGCCCGTGCGGCTGGCCTGCGCCGGCCGGTAAAAACGCATCGTCTTGCTGCCCGCCTTCTGCGGCAGGTCCGCCTGCATGCCGAATTCATTGAGCCGAAGCTCGTTGACCGCGTGCGTCAGCAACTTCTTGCTGAAGTACGTCTGCAGCCGGTTGGCCACATCGGCCGGATTGGTCGTTGTCTGCATTGCCATAACTACCTCCTTGGGCTCGCCCCTTGGGGCCCGCCCGGTTTACGTCTCCTTGTCCATCCTGACGCGCCGCCTGGTGGCCGCACCGCTAGGTGCTCTCCGCGTACGTCCGGTTCAACCACGCCTCCTGCTCGGCCGGGGTCAGCTCGTCAAACGACTTCTCCCCTTGCGCGATGTTCGGCGGGCTGCCCCCCGGCGCCACGCTCGTCAGTTTTTCCAGTTCCTTGTTCCGCGCTTCCAGCGCCGTGACCTTCGCGGTGAGATCGTCCACCGACTTCTGCAAGCCAGGCACCCGGGCCGCCTCGATGCCGCGCTTCACAAACTGCGCGACCATGTACGGGCCGTCCGGATACTCCAGCACGTGGGGATTTTTTTTGATCAACTCGCGCACGCCCTTGTTCAGCTCCGAATCCTTCACCACCAGGTCCGGCATTTCCGCCTTCGCCTGGTTCCAGTATTCGGTCTGCTTGCGCACCAGCTCGGCCTCCTCGGCCTCAGTGCGCCCGCGCGCGCCGCCGCCCTGGCCATCACCGGCCTGGCCGGCTGCGGCCTCGCGGACGCGCTTGGCTTCCGCGCGCGCCAGTTCGGCCAGGTCGAGCTTGCCCTCCGCCTCGCACTTCCTGGCGTACTGCTCGTAATCCTCGGCCGTGAACTGCTCGCCCGCGGCCCGCTTCTCGCGTTCGGCCAGCTCCTGCTCGCGCCGGTCCAGCTCCGTCTTGCGCTCGTTGATTTTTTCCCACGTGCTCTGCTGCCTCTGGCGCTCCTTCTCGTACTTCGAAGGCGCGCCCTTGGCATCCCCACCTTTGGCCCCACCGCCAGGTGGCTGGTCTCCGGGTTTGGCCGCCTCTGTTGCCGCAGGCTTCGCATCACCTTCCACCGGTTTCGCCGGTTCCGTTCCTGGGGCCCCACCGTTAGGTGGTTGAGAGGCAGCCGGGGTGCCCGGCTTGCCAGCGGTTCCAGGAGGTGGCTGTGTGGGCGCGCTATCCGCCGGTGGCGCCGCGGTTGCCGTGGCCGTGCCGGCCTCGGCCGCTTCCGCTGCATCCAGTCGCGCGTTCAGTTCGGCGGCTTGCTCCCCGCTCAGTTCTCCCAGCTCCATGTCCGCTGTTTCGATCACTGCGTCAGTCATAACGCTCCGCTCCTTTAGGGCGATAAATGTTCGCGCAGATCGGCCTCGCCCATCGGGCCGTCCTGCGCGGCTTCGTCTTCTTTCGGTGAGACGTCCACCGCAAAAGCTTCAATCAACCCGCCAAACGCGCGGAACCCCGCCGCGTAGCCGGCCGCATACTCGTGCCGGTCCGCGCGCAGCACCGCGTTGGCGTTGCACGCCGCCGATTTGGCCGCCAGCATCCGCGCCAGCTTCGCCCCCGCCGGCGTCTGCAAAAAATGCTTGAGCGCCGCCGTGTCCGCGGGCGTCCACTGCGGCTCCCCCCGCGCGATCGGCATCCACGCCGCGTAAATCCACATCGCCCGCATGAACGCCAGCAGCCTCATGCCGCCTCCTCCATCACACGTGGCCCACCTGGCACCGGTGCGCCGTCGTCCAGGCCGGCGGCTTTCGCCACCGCCTTGAGGCCCGCGGTGATCTGCTTGGCCAGCGCCGGATTTTGTTCCGCCAAAAATTGCAGGTGCAACGCCAGGTGCTGCTGCATCCGTTGCAACGCGATCGGGTCCACCGGCTCGCCCAACGCCGCCAGTTGCTGCAGCTTCCCGAGCAAAACGCGGATCCGCAGCTCATGGTTCTCGCCCGGCTGCACCGCCGCCGGATATCCGCCCAGCAACAGCGTGATCTCCACCGCCTCATCCTCCATCTCGCTCGCCGCGCGCGCGTTGGTCGGGATGAACAGTTTGTTGACCAGCCGCGCGTCCTCGGCCGCCAGCACGCTCTTCACCAACTCCTCCTGGTCCACGTTCGGATGTCCCTTGAGCAACTGGAAACGCCCCACCGCCCGCTGCAATTTCCACTGGCGATTCCACTGGTCCGGCGAGGCGTCTGGAGCAATCAGATAATTGTCATGCAGCGCCTGCAGCGGCAGCACCTTGCGGGACTGCGCGCTGTAATACGTCAGGCTGTCCTTCGCGTGCTGGATCAACATCGCCCACGCCCCGCGCAAAACTTTCGCAAACGCCTTCTTAAACAGCTTGCCCTTCAGATCCACGCCCGTGGCGGACAGGCTGCGGATGTAATCCACCTCGGTGGCCGTCTTCGGATCCTTCCCGCCGGCGCGCGAATCGCCCAGGCCGAAGTCCGGCATCATGATGCTCTGCTCCGCCACCGCGCGCGTATTGAGCATTTCCTGGTCAAAGGAGATCGGCGGCTGCGGCATCTCCACCGGCTGCACGCCCGGGGGCAGAATCTCCCCCGGCAAAAACCGCAGGTTCGCCGTGTTCTTGATCTCCGTGCCGCTCGTGAACAGCGGCTTGTTGTAGAACGTCATCGTGTCGTGCTTCTGGTTCCACAGCGCGCACAACGATTTTTCAAACGCCCCCAGCCGCTCCGCGATCCCCCGCGGGCTGTACCACCCCTTGTCCTTCACCTCCGCCACAAAACTCACGAACGGCAGGAACGGTTTGCCCTGGAACTTCAACGGCAGCCCGTGCGCCGGGCGCAGGTCCACGTCGGGCTTGCGGGGGCTGTACGTGCGCACCCGCCAGCCCTCGCTGGTTTTCTCATACGCCTCCCACACAATCACCGTGTCCGGATCATTCGAGTACGTCAGCCCCTCGCGCACCGCCCGCTCCTGTTCGTTCTGCCCGGCGTCCGCGTCCTCGATGTTCCCGCGGATCATCTGCAGCAGCGCCTCGTCCTGCATGTAGGGCCCCCGCCGAAACTCCCCGATCGTGAGCTGCTTGATGTGCGCGAAGAAATCCGTCGTGTCGAACCCCACCGCCCGCCGCGGCATGATGATGAACAACGGATCCACGCTCTCGAACACCAGCCGCCCCTGTGGCCCGTCGGCGTGCCAGTAAAATTTCAGGATGCCCCGCCCGCGCAGCAGCATCGTGTCCGTCATGCTCAACACTTCCTCCTCCAGATCCGTCTCCTGCTTGAGCTTGTAATCCATCCACTCCGCCGCCGCGTCGCCGGCGTCCTTCACCTGGTCCTGGAGCGAGACAAATTCCGCCAGCAACTCGTCGTTGAAAAGCTGGTTGAAGTAAAACGGCTTGAGCTTCTCGATCACCGTGTCCACCAGCGGAAAATGCAGGTCCGCCGCCGCCGGGAACGGCTTGTTGCGCCGGCGCAGCCCGTCATGACGCATCTGGTACCACACCCGCTGGCGCTGCTCCCAGATCGCCCGGTCGGTCAGACACTGCAAAAGATTCTGATGTAACTGCTGGCTCATTTAAACCTGCATTCCCGGCACCACGTCCACGTCCACCTCGGCGTTCGCCAAAAATTCATCCGGCAACTCCGCCGTCGTCCGATCGAAAAAGTTGGCTCTGACTCTGAGCCCCGGCCGCATCGCCCCCAGCACCGCATCCGCCCGGTCCGGGCTGCACAATCCGCGCTTGGCCATGTCCTCCTTCAGCTCGCACTGAAACAAACCGTCGCTGCGCACCTTCTTTTTGCGCGCCACCAGTTGCGCCCGCAGATCCTCGTCATCCGGCAACACCATCCGGCCCTTTTCGAGATCCACGTTGCCCTCACACCACACCTCGCTCCACAAATTGAAGTAGTGTGGCTCATACCGCGCCGGCCCGCCCCCGTGAAACTCCGTCACCGGCCAGCCCACCTCCGCCAGCCGGTCACACATCGGCTTGCCCAACCCGTCGGCGTCCCCCTCGATCTCCTCCGGCCGCAGCCCCACCTGCTTGGCCAGCCGGTTGAAATTCATCACAAAACGTCCCACCGCGCTCATCGTGTTCTTGTCGCGCCAGGCGTCCTCGATCGTCACCCGGTTGCCCACGCGCAGCGCGATCACGTTCTCGTCGCGCCCCGCCGCAAAATCGCAGAAGCAATGCCGGTCCGCCGCCTCCTGGTTCCAGTCCGGCGGGTCAAACATCGCCCGCTCCACCGCCGCCAGGTTGAATATCGCCCCCTCCTCCTGCCCCATGAATTCCGCCCACAAAATCGACTGGAGCAACGGATGCTCCCTGCCAAACTTCTCCACGCGCCGCTCGATGCTCTTGCGGTCGATGTGCGGGCAGTCGTCCACCGTGAGCTTCCATTGCTGATACAACTTCGCGTGTTTCGTGCACGCGTCGTAAAACCCGCCCACCGGTCCGCCGGTCGAACTGGCCAGGAGCAGCCGGCTCGGGTTGCACCGTTCCACTTCGTCATACACCAGCTTGGGCACCGTCTTGGCCTCGTCCAGGACGATCGCCAGCGGCGCGTCCGGCCCGTGCTCGTGAAACCCTTCGAAGTAGCCCACCTGCTTCGTCGTGAATCCGAGGTAACGCTTGGTCCCCTTCACCTCGATGCCGTCGGCCAGAAACTTCCAACTGGGAAATTTCCCCGAATGCCGGTGCAGCGCCGGCAACAACTGATGCGTCACCTGCCGCCCCACGCCCGCCGTGCTCAGGCAAAACCCGTTCGGGATCATCGCCACGTGCCAGAGGATAAACGACGCGATGATCACCGTCGTCTTGCCGCTCTCGTTGCACGTGCGCAGGCAGCCAAACGAGCGGTCCGGCGCCATCGCGTTGAGAATCTCCTCCTGCTTGGGATACAGCGGCAGTTTCAGGAAGAACTTCGCGAAGCCGGCGGG